>CAZMAI010000307.1:0-3123 GCA_964564195.1 uncultured Anaerolineales bacterium
TCAAGCTTCGGGTCGAGGAGACGCAACGGATCCTCACGAACGATACAGAGGCACTGCAGGCACTAGACGCGCGCTTTGCCGAGCAGCGGCGCATCGAGGCGCAGGCACTGGTGTCGCTGGGACGCTCGGCTCAGGTGGAGCTGGAGGGGGTTCTCTCCGAGATACGCGGCGCCGTGTGGAAGGTGTCTGGTCTCGATGTGACGGTCGAGCCTCAGGTCTGGCAGGGCGATGCCCCGGCCCTGGGCTCACAGGTCCGCATGCATATTTCCGTGCAGGCGCGTGAGATGCGTGCGCTCTCGGTACAGGTGACGCGGGGGATGGCGCCGCTTGATGAGCAGCCGGGTCCGCGGGACCCGCGTCCCGCTACGGAGCCAGGCGAGGTGGGTCCGTCTGAGCCTCGTCAGGATATTGGCGGGAGCCCTTCTGCGACGCCGGGTGCGCCGGCACGGACGCCCGTTCCCGGATCAGATGGTGCCCCGCGAGAGGGGGCAATGGACACGCCCCAGCCACAGGGCCCGGCCAGCGCTGTAACCGCGCCGGCGACTCTGGCGCCAGCGACAGGGTCGCGGCCTGGTGGAGTTGCTCCGACGGTGACCAGGACGATCCGGCTGCCAGGCACGCCCGGCGCACCCGTTGGCGATCCACCAGGCGAGCGGGGCCACTAGTAGCGAGTGGATGAGGTCGTACCCGTCTCTGTAACCTTTGGTCGGCAGGTTCGTCATACAGGGTGCAGAGAGACAGATGAATAGGCGGATTGCATCGGAGGATTGGGAAATGCGCAAGAGTTTGTTCATAGTATTGATGGTGGTTCTCGCGCTGGTGATTGCTTCACCGGCATTCGCTCAGGGCGTGGGGCCCGGCCAGCCGGCTGGTGAGCAGCAGGGACCTGGGGAGGCGCCGGAGACGCCGGGGCGCGCGCCGCGCGGCTCTTTTTCGCCGATCGCTGTGGCGACCCGCGCACAGGCTGGCCAGACCGTCCGCGAGCAGATCGGTACCGGTGAGCCGATGGAGAAGCCGCTCCTGAATCAGGTGCGTCTGCAGGTCTGCGAGGAAGGGTGCACAGAGGAGCCTGTGGGCATGGCGGCTCAGTTCCGAAACTGGTTGCGGCGAAATGCCCCGGCGCTGGTCCAGCTCAAGTGGTTCGGCGTAACGCCCTTTAGCATGTCCGGGACGGCGGCTTTTGATGGTGACGCGTTCGTCTTTACCTTTGAGGATGGCAACCGCTGGGCCGACGAACTCTGGACCGAAGAGCCAGTGCTGGCGATCACCGAGGATACCGTGATCAAGGCAGTGTACCCGATTAGCGGTGCCACGGCCGAGATCATCGATCTGGATACGCTCAGGGATTACCTTGAGGAGTGCCCCACCTCTGGGGTGATGGTCTTTGGATACGTCGAGGACGATGGCGATTTCGTGGCTACGCGCATACAGATTCGGGTGCTTTGCGCCCTGGACTGACCGGTCCAATAACAATACCTGATCGTACTGATGTGAATCCGGCTGGTTGAGCCAGCCGGATTCATGCATTCGGAGCGGCCTCTAGTCCAGGGTGTCGCAAAAGTAGGCGCGATGTGCGGGGCAACGACAGGTCTTGAGCCATGGGGTGGAGCATTGTTTGATGAGCGCGATCCGCCTGTCGCCTTCCTCTCGAGCGATGGGTCCGTTGATGCTGACCGAATCCTCCCCGAGAAAGACATCCCAGTAGATCTCTACGGTATAGGCATTGCACGCTGAGCAATAGTACCAGGTCTCGGTGCACTCGTCGCCCAGGATGCTGGCAGAGATGGAAGCGACTCGTTGGCCCGGGCCGTCAGAGCCAAGAACACGACCGCACTGGCTACACTGGACCTCTGCCATAGAAGCCTCATTCATCCCGGGAAGGTCCCGCCCGGCTGCTCAACGGTCGTTGGCGTCAGGCGGATGCAGGTGCTGCCCCTTGCGTCTCATCGCTGCTCTCTGTGACGCGGACGAAGCTCGCGACGAGCGTGGCCATCGCGCCGAATATGGCCGCCGTCACGAGAAAGGCGCTGGACATTCCCCAGGTGTTGGAGACACCGGCACCTACCATGGGACCCACGGCGCGGCCGCCCGCCTGGGCGCTATGCGAAAAGCCAAAGACAGCGCCACGGTGCTCGGTGTCGGTCGCCTTTGCGAGCAGGGCATTGGCCGTCGGCATGATACCGCCCATGAACAGGCCCTGTATGGCGCGCAAGAAGATGAGTTGGTTGGGGTGCGTCACAAAGGATTGCGGGATGTGAATCAGCGCGACCCCCAGCACGCACGATACCAGGATTCGCTTCTGACCAATACGGTCCGCGAGCCGGCCCAGATAGATGGCAGACAGGCTCGAACTAAAGGCGGCGACGGACATCACCGACCCGGCGATTGTGGCCAGGTTGGGCACCTCACCGCCGATGATCTGCTTGATGTAGAGCGAGAGCACGGGACTCAGAACCGCGATGGCAAAGCTGTTGCCTGCCAGGGTCAGCACAAGCAGGAGCGTGTTGCGGTTGGCCACGGCGGTTAGCGCGCCACCTCGCGCAATGCCGCGGGCGACAGGCGCCTTCTCTTTCGGCTGCTCGGCTGCTTCAGCGCGTTTGGGCTCCCTCACCAGGATGATGGTGGCGAGGACGGAGGCGAGCATCAAGCCTGCGGAGACAAAGAACACGTTACGATAGCCGAGGGCATCCGCGGTAGCCCCGCCCACAAGCGGGCCAATCGACTGGCCGATGAACTGTGCGGTCTGCATGATGCCCAGGCTGCGGCCCAGATACTCGTCAGGGGTGCCGGTGGCCACGAGGGTGA
This sequence comes from uncultured Anaerolineales bacterium, assembly GCA_964564195.1. Classification (GTDB taxonomy): domain Bacteria; phylum Chloroflexota; class Anaerolineae; order UBA1429; family UBA1429; genus JAAYED01. The sequence goes on from CAZMAI010000307.1 coordinate 2,806, forward strand.
TCGCCGCGACCACTGTGCCCGAGAACATCCCCTGAACTATGCGCAGAATCACGAGTTGCGTGGGATTGGCGGCCATCCCCATCAGAAAGGTGAAAACGCAGCCCGCCGTTGTGGCGCGAATGAGCATGATCTTGCGGCCGTGCTTATCGCCCAGCATGCCCCAGATGGGTGAGGCGATCATCATGGCGACGGCCGCGCCGCTGTTAAAGGCAGCCATCCAGGTGGCGGCCTCCGCCGCATTGGCCACGCCCAGATCCATCATATAGTACGCCACGAACGGATGGTACCCCGAGAACCCGATCATGGTCGCAAGTTGCA
>CAZMAI010000308.1:0-3115 GCA_964564195.1 uncultured Anaerolineales bacterium
CAGATCGAGCAGCAGCTCATCTCCGAGGGACTACCCGCTGAAGAGGTCCAGGCGATGTGCGACGTCCACGTGGCCGTGTTTGAACAGGGTCTCCAGACTCCCGAGCACCCTGAGCTGACCCCCGGGCATCCCGTGCACACGTTCAAGTACGAGAACTTTGCACTGGCAGAGATGCTGCTCCTGATCGAGGAGACCGTCCAGCAGTTGCCCTCCGCCCAGGCAGTTACGGCCCTGCGGAGTTATGTCGAGCAGATGATGCAGTTCGACCGGATCTATCTCAGAAAAGAGAATCTGTTGTTTCCGTTCCTGGAAAAAAAGGGTGTGAGCGGCCCGACAGCGGTGATGTGGGGCATCCATGACGACATTCGCCAGCAGGCGCGGGCTTTCGAGGGCGCCGTTCAGGCTGGCGATGCAGCAGCAATCGCGGCGACCTTTGCTCCCATGGCCGAGAACATGCGCTCGATGATCTACAAAGAGGAGAACATCCTTTACCCCACGGCACTCAAGGTGCTCTCTGACGCCGAGTGGCTGGCCATCCGTGACCAGAGTGACGAGATTGGCTATTGCCTGGTTCGGCCCGGCGACCAGTGGCAACCCGACGTGCCCGAGTCCGAGCGCGTGGCGACGAGTGTCGGGCCTGCAAGCAACTACGCTGAAGGTATACCGTTGGAGATCGGCACGCTCACGCTAAAGCAGTTGGCCCGGCTGTTCCGCCATCTGCCCGTTGATCTCACCTTTGTCGACGAGACTGACTCGGTCCGTTTCTACTCCGAGTCAATCCTCGGTCGTATCTTTACGCGTACCCCGTCGGTGATCGGCCGAAAGGTGCAGAACTGCCACCCGCCCGCGAGCGTGCACGTCGTCAATGCCATCCTCGAGGGGTTCCGTGCGGGTACGCGGGACAGCGCCGAGTTCTGGATCACGCTGAACGAGACTTTTGTGCACATCCGTTACTTTGCCGTGCGCGATACAGACGGCACGTATATGGGTGCTCTGGAGATGGTACAGGACGTCACGGGGATTCGCGCCCTGGAGGGGCAAAAACGGTTGCTGGACGAGGAGAACGCGTCCTAGCAGACAGCGACAACCGTTGTTGCCTTTGTTCCAGGACGCTTAGCACGAAAGAGAGGCGGCCACAAGGTGGCCGCCTCTCTTTACGTCCAGGACTGAATCTACTTGATCTGATCGTAGACCCAGGCGATATCGAGTTCCTGCAGCTTGGCCAGGGTCGGCTTGCCCGTTTCGGTGTCCCAACCCATCATGCCATAGAACGTCTCTTTGGCCTCTTCGAGCACTTCGGGGTCAACGGGCTCGTCGTTCACCTGTCCGCTGACATGGTAGGTCTGCATGCGCGTCGGGAGACGATCGTCGTCACGGGTCATTCCCTCGCGCATGTTGAACGCGCGCATCATCGTCACCCCGCGCTCGCCGGCACGCATCAGCTCCCACACGTTGGTCCGCCAGCCGGTGATCGCCGACACGATGTCCGCCATCTGCTGTCGCGACCATCGCAGGAACATGCAGCATCCCAGGTGGTTAAAGACCCACTGCCAGTTGCTGCTGTACATGTAGGCACGCACCTTCTCCGGACCGAGATCGTGCCTGCCCACGGGCTCGTACAGACCCAGTTCCTGCAACTGCTGGCCCGGCGGGTCCATCGTCAGGCCCTCATCCCAAAAGTTGTGCATGTGATCCGCGCCAGTCGGCGAGAGCGCATAGCCCAGCGCCTGGCCATGGCGCGTGCGGCACTCGTGCATCGGGAAGGGCTGGCCCTTGACCGTGATGGAATAGTCCATCGCGTTGCCACCGATCTTTTTCGCCGCAATATCCGTACCTTCGGCGAGCAAGTCCCCAAGGCCCTCGCGACGGCAGATCATCTCCACCAGCTTTAGCATCGACTCGGCGTTTCCAAAGGAGAGATCCAGACCACCCGTGTCTTCTTTGGTCAGCAGCCCATTCTCGTAGCACTCCATGGCAAAGGACACGGCCATTCCGCAGGTGATGGTGTCGAGGCTGTAGGCGTTGCAGAGCTCATGCGCCTTGCTGATCGCCTTGAGATCGTTGATGCCACAGTTGGAGCCAAAGGCGCCGATCGTCTCGTACTCGGGACCGCCATAGATTGGGTTGATATCCATGCCGGGCTCGTGCACTTCGACCACGCGCTTGCAGCGAATCGGGCAGGCGTAGCAGCCCTCGCGTCCGATCATGATCGTATCGCGCAGGGTCGTGCCCGTGATCATTTCAGCGTCCTCAAACTGGCCATCCTGGAAGTTGCGCGTCGGCAGTGCCCCGACCTCGCTCAGATGGATCAGGCCGCCAGGGGTGCCCACATCGTGGTCGCCCCAGCTGAACTCCTTCCAGTTGTCGACCATAAAGCGGGCCAGTTCGCGGAACTTTTCCTGATTCGCCACTGGCAGCCGCCCCTTGCCGCGCGCAGCAACCGCCTTCAGGTTCTTGGAACCCATCACAGCGCCGGTCCCTGTCCGGCCCGCGGCATGGCGCAGGTCGTTGATCACGCAGGCGTAGCGCACCATGTTCTCGCCGCCGGGACCGATCATCGCCAGGCGAATGCGAGCGTCACCACCCAGTTCCGCCTGAATGGTCTCCTGCGTTTCCAGGGTGTTCATGCCCCAGATGTGCGACGCGTCACGGATCTCCACCTCGCCCCCGTTGATCCAGAGGTACACGGGCTTCTCAGCCTGCCCCTGGATAACGATGGCATCGTAACCCGCCTGCTTGAGCTCCGCGCCGAAATAGCCACCCACATCGGCGGTGCCGAATCCGCCGGTAAGCGGCGCCTTGCAGCCCACTTCGCTTCGGCCAGCCCCGGCGATGGGCAGTCCCGTATAGGTGCCGGCAGCAAAGACCAGCAGGTTGTCCGGACCAAGCGGGTCAACGCCCGCGGGCATCTCGTGCAGCAGATAGTAGGCGATAAACCCGTTGCCGCCGAGATAGCGCCGGTAAAAGCTCTCCGGCATCTCATCCACCCAGGTCTTGCCGTCTGTCAGATTGACGCGCAAGATGCGATTTTGAAACCCGTCGACCATGTACTTCTCCTTTGTGTGTACGATCTATGTGATCCCCCCAAACGGACGCCACGATGGTAGCGCAGCGG
>CAZMAI010000309.1:0-3081 GCA_964564195.1 uncultured Anaerolineales bacterium
GGCGTGGGCGTGGTCATCTTTGCCCTGGGCATGGCGATGCCGCCCCTTGCGGTGGCCATCCCCGCGGCGCTTCGGCTCGGCTGGCTGCTGGCCGCGCAGGTGGTCATCTCCCTCGGCTGGTCGATGCAGGTGGTGAGTGTGATCGCGGCGATGGCCGCGGTGACTGACGTGCGCAGCCGGCGGTCCGCCTATGCGCTGCGCGAGGTGTTCGCGAGTGTGGGCATGCTTCTGGGCGCGCTGATCGGCGGCCTGCTGCCGGGCGCCATCGCGGGCCTGCAGGGTGTCACCACCGATCTGCCCGGCCCGTACGCGCTGGCGCTGTGGGCCACTGTCGCCGGCGGGACCGCGACGCTGGCGCCGATCCTGCTCATGGGTCGGGTCGCCAGGGGAGGCGTGCCGCCAACCGCCGTCCCGGCAGCCGTTGAGCCGGCAGCCGTCGAGCCGACGGGCGCCGGGACGGATACACCGCGCCCGCGCTTTCGCGTGGGGCCGGCGCTGCTGCTGCTGGCCGCCTGTGGCTTTGCCACGAACGCAGGCCACGCCGCCTGCAAGACCTTTGCCGCGGTCTACATGGACACGATCTTTGGACTGCCCACCGCTGTGATCGGTTCGGTGACCAGTGCGGGGATGGGTGCCACGGCGTTGGCGGCGCTTGCCAGCGGGCGACTGGGGCGCGGACGATCAAGCGGGCATTTGATGTTGGCCGGCGCTCTGGGGATGGCCGCGGCGCTGGTGGTGATGGGTATGTTGCGAGCGCCTGCCGGTGCCATGCTGGGCGTGATCGGAGTCTATGGCGTGCTGGGCCTCTGGCGCCCCGCTTACCAGGCACTGCAGATGGAGATCGCCCGGCCTGAGGAGCGGTCGGTGGTCTCAGGGCTCAGCTCCATGGGCATGAGCCTGGGCTTTGGCAGCATGGGCATCGTCGGGGGCTACCTGGCCACGGGCGCCGGCTACCCGGTGGTGTTCTTTGCCGGGGCGGGCGCAGCCCTGGTCAGCGCAGCCCTGGCGAGCATCCTGGCACGAAAGGCCGACCGGGCGGGGGAATCAAACATCGATGCACAGGATAGATAGGATAGAGCGCGCGTGCGCACACGTCAGGCGAGCTGAGGGCGGGCGTGGCGATCGTTCTGGACCGCGGGCTTATAGCCCGCATCCGGGATTATGGGCGGAGTCAAACATCGATGGACAGGATGTACAGGATAGGGCGCGCGTGCGCACACGTCAGGCGAGCTGAGGGCGGGCGTGGCGATCGTTCTGGACCGCGGGCTTATAGCCCGCATCCGGGATTATGGGCGGAGTCAAACATCGATGGACAGGATGTACAGGATAGGGCGCGCGTGCGCACACGTCAGGCGCGTCGAAGCAGGGCGCCGCGCCTCTTCTGGACCGCGGGCTTGTAGCCCGCATCCGGGATCGTGAGCGGTGGCCAACATCGATGTACAGGAGCAACAGGATCGAACACGCGACTCCCGATCCCAGGCAAGCGAACGAGACGCAGCGCCTCTTCTGGACCGCGGGCTTATAGCCCGCATCCTGGGTCGGGAGCGGTGGCCAACATCCATGGACAGGATGTATAGGATGCGTTTGATTTGTAGTCGGTAGCATCATTGCTGCATCGTCTGTGGTCTGTGGTCCGTGGTCCATGGTCTGTGGTCCTGTCATTCTACGTCCGCAAATTGCGTTCGGAGGTTCGCCGCCCATGCGTCGTTCTGCTTTCTGGATGGCCGTGGCCTCTGCGCTGCTCTTTGGCGCGGCCGCTCCCCTGAGCAAGCCGCTGCTCGATCACCTGTCCCCCTATGTGCTGGCCGGGCTCCTCTACCTCGGCGCCAGCCTGGGCGTGCTGGGGCTCGCCGTGCGCGAGCGGGGCTGGGCGACCCTGTGGCGGATGGACCGCCGCAATGCCCTGAGACTGGCGGGCGCCGTGCTGTTCGGCGGCCTGCTCGGACCGGTGGCGCTCCTCGCCGGCCTGAACCTGGCGCGCGCGGCCTCCGTCTCTGTATGGCTCAACCTGGAGATGGTGGCCACCGCGCTGTTGGGGCACCTTTTCTTCCGCGACCACCTGACGCGGCGTTCCTGGCTGGCCGCGGGCGGTATCCTGGCCGCCGCCTTGCTGCTGGCCTGGGAAGGGTCCGGTGAGGGGGCGGGCTTTCTCGCGGTAGGCCTGGTCGCGCTGGCCTGCCTGTCCTGGGGGATCGACAACCACCTCACGGCGCTGATCGATGGGATCACCCCGGCCCAGTCCACCTTCTGGAAGGGCCTCGCCGCGGGGACGACCAACCTGATCATCGGCCTGACGCTGGCCCGGGGGATGGCGGCGCCGCCGGGTTGGACTATCGCCGGTGCGCTGGTCGTCGGGGCGCTGTCCTATGGCTTGAGCATTGTGTTGTACATCAGCTCCGCGCAGCAACTGGGGGCCACGCGCAGCCAGCTGATCTTTTCCTCGGCGCCCTTCTGGGGCGTGCTGCTCTCGGTGCTCCTGCTGGGCGACCCGATCACCCCGCGACTGGTCGTCGCCGTGACCCTGCTGGCGGTCTCGATCCGTCTGCTGGTGGCCGAGCGGCACGTGCACGAGCACACCCACACGGCCCAGTCCCACGAACACCTTCACACCCACGATGAGCACCACCATCATCACGAGGCGCCCGTAACGGGGCCGCACAGCCACCCGCACGCGCACGCGCCGCTGACCCACGTCCACGTTCACGAACCCGACCTGCATCACCGCCACGGGCACGAGGCCGGAACATAAACAGGGATGGACATGATGGGCAGGATAGATTGCAGATAACAGACTGCGGGTTACAGATAGCGGTTATGGCGTTGGGCGGTGGGCGAAGGCGTTGCGCGTCTCGCGTTGCGCGTTTTGATGTCTGGTAGTGACCTTTGACCTTCGACTGTTGGCCCCTGACCTGGATCGCGCGCAGGTTCACTCGTTCGCATGTAGACACGTTCAGACGCTCTTGCGCCCCTCCAGCGCGTCGAACTCCTCACGGGTCATGCCCCACAGCACCTCGTCGTGGTAGTGCCCGTCGTAGAATATCTGCCGGCGGCGGCGCCCCTCCTCGGTAAAGCCCAGCGCGC
>CAZMAI010000310.1:0-3074 GCA_964564195.1 uncultured Anaerolineales bacterium
CAGGACGGAAGCATCCACACCGTCGCCGAGGCCCAGGACGCCATCGCGCGCCTGTCGCACACCTGGGGAGAACTGGTCGCGCAACAGGCCATCCGCGGGCTGGGCGCCCTCAGCCAGGTGACCACGCCGCTGGACCGCATCACGCTGGCCTTTGAGCGGCTGATGGGCGTGGGCGGCGAGCCGGGCGCCTGGAACCGGGGCGATACCGCGGCGCACCGCAACGCCCCGCGCCTGAGCGGCATCCGCGAGATGTACGACCTGCTCACCGGCGACTGGGAGCGTCACGGCATCTACCGGCCCGAGCGCACAACTTTCGCCAACGCGACCACCACGACTATGGCCGAGGTGGTGCGCAACGTGCTCAACAAAGCACTGGTACAGGCGTTCGAGTCGCGCCCCCGCTGGTGGGAGCCCATCGCCTATCAGGAAGATTTCCCGACCCTGAACGACGCCCGCTGGATTACCCTGGGCGGGTTCTCCGACCTCGACACGGTGGCCGAGGGCAACGCCTACACGGAAAAGACCTGGGACGACTATGCCGAGGCCAGCGCATTTGTGAAAAAGGGCAACTATCTGGGGCTGACGATGGAAATGATCGACCGCGACGATGTCGGCGCGGTGCGGGCCATCCCGCGGAAACTGGGACAGGCCGCCTGGCGCACCCTCTCCAGTGCGGTCAGCGCGCTGTTTACCGACAACGCTGGTCTCGGTCCCACGCTGGCCGATGGCGAAAAGCTGTTCGACGACCTGGCCCACAGCAACCTGGGCAGCAGCGCGCTGGACGCCGCCGCCTGGCACGCCACGGTGACGGCGATGTACCGTCAGACCGAGTACCACTCGGGCAAGACGCAGGGGATCCGCCCCTCCTTCTGCCTGGTGCCCATCGAACTGGAGCGCACGGCGGTGAACCTGTTCACCACGACGCTCGAGCCGGGGCTGGCGGGCAACACGCGGGCCATCGAGCAGGTCACGCACTCGGTCATCGCTGTGCCCGAGTGGACCGACACGGACAACTGGGCCGCCGCAGCGCACCCCAACGACCTGCCCGGGGTGGTCATCGGCTACCGCTTTGGGCGCGCGCCCGAGCTGTTCATCGCCGACCACCCGCTAATGGGCTCGATGTTCACCAACGACGAAATGCGCATCAAGGTGCGGTTCGTCTTTTCGGTGGGCATCGGCGATTGGCGCGCCCTTTACAAGCACAACGTGGTCGCCTGAGCCTACCTCCCTGCACAGCCGGCGACGGGGCGTGCCCCCCACGCTCCGCCGCCGGCGCCCCCAGGTACGATACAAGGAGAACTGAACATGGAGTCGAAAGCCTGGTACACCAGCCCCGTCGTGCAGGAAGCCGTCAAACGCTTCATCCTGGCGCTGGTGATCCTCAGCCTGGCGCTGCTGGGCTATGACGTGGAGATCAGCCGTGAGACAGCGCCAACGCCGGTCGTGAGCGAGGTAACGGAGTGAGCGTGTGGGAGCGCGGCTGGGAGCGCGGAGATAGTCCTGAGCGCCCACGGCGCTCAGGACTGCTCCGCCTCCGAATCCGGAGCGGAGCAGGCGTTTGTGACCGGCGCAAGCGCCGTTCACAAACGCCTATCTCCGCGCTCCCAGCGCTCGCAAGTGCACCATTACGTGCTGTGGTAGGCAGCGTCCGGCGTCGCCACCCGTCGTGCGCTGCCGTAGGGCCACAGGTGCGGCTCGGGCACAAGCCCGGCTGCGACGGGATTCTGATGAATGTAGCGCATCGCGTTCATGAGGTGTCGCTCGTTGCGGATGTACCGGTCATAGTACTCGGGCTCCCAGAAGCGTCCGCTGCGGCCGAGCACACGGTTGCACTCTCGGGCCGTACGCACCTTGAGGCTCTGCATGATGCGCGACAGCGAGTGCCCATCGATCATCTCGAGAAGCATATGCACATGATTGGGCATCACGACCCACGCCAGCAGCCGGTAACGTTCGCCATCCGAATAGAGCACTGCATCCTCAACGATGCGCGCCGCACGCAAGTCCTTGAGGGCACAGGAGCCTCGACCGGCGTCCAGCAGTGCCTCGAGGCGCCGGCGTCGCTCGCCGGGGTCGTTCATAGTGCTCTCGATGGCCTGCCTCAGTTGAGGGCTCGCAGGCAGGCTGTCTGCCAACCGGAAAGTAATCGACTGAATGACATGGGGAGAGTCAAAGTGCGGCAGATATCCCCGCGAGTGCCAGCCCTGATGAACGTCGGACATCGAGTCTCGTCCTTCCGCAGTTCTCGTCTGAGTCGCACACATTATGCGGTTCTTCACATACTTAACGCAAGCGCCTGGGAGTGTAGAGTCTGGGAGCGCGGAGATAGTCCTGAGCGCCGTGGGCGCTCAGGACTGCTCCGCATCCGAATACGGAGCGGAGCAGCCGGTTGTGACCGGCGCAAGCGCCGTTCACAACCGCCTATCTCCGCGCTCCCACAGCTTCCCCCCGGAGGTGCCCATGACCACCCTCGCCGATCTGATCGCCCTCGTAGCCGCGGACCTGCAGGACCCCGCCTACGCCCAGTGGTCCGCCGATGACCACGAGGCCAACATCCGCCGGGCGCTGGCCCACTATTCCACGTTGAACCCCCGGCGCGCCGTGGCCGTGCTCGACACCGTCGCCGGCGAGCGCGAGATCGACATCTCCGGCCTCGGCGCGCTGGAGGTGGTCGACCTCTGGTACCCCTGGGACGCCGCCGCGCCCGCCTACCCGCCCCCGCGGCCGCCCTTTTCGCTCCTCGACGCCGGCACGCTCCTGCTGGAGACCGACAGCGCGCCCCTGGGTACCGCCGCCGACCGGTTCCGCATCTTTTACCTGGCGCCGCACACCATCGAGGATCTGGACGGCGCCACCGAGACCACGCTCGACGACGCGGGCGCCGCGCTGATCGTGCTCCTGGCCACCGCCGCGGCGGCCATGCAGCGCTGCCAGTCCACCATCGGCCGGGTGACGGTCTCCAACTGGACACCCGGGCAACTGCTGGACTGGGCCAGGGCGCGCCAGGCGCAGGCGGACGCGGCCTGCGAGGCGTTGCGCCGCCGGCTGGCCGCCGCCGGTGACGCGCGGGTGGC
>CAZMAI010000311.1:0-3051 GCA_964564195.1 uncultured Anaerolineales bacterium
AAGGTCGACCGGATCGCGCGGCCGCCGGCCCCACCCCTGCTGAAACCTGCCATATGGATGGTACTCACGACCCGGCGCGTCGTCCAGCACGAGCACACCGGACACCTCGATCCTCCGGACCTTGGACCTTGGACCTTCGACCCTGGGCTTTTCGACTGCCAACCTTCGAACTCCCGCGCTTCATAATGAGCCCGAAGCGGCCCGAAGCGGCCCGGACGTTCCGACGTTCTGACGTTCGGACGTTCGGACGTTCGACCTTGGACCTTCGACCTTGAACCCTGGACCGTTCCGTAGGGGATCACGCGCTCGCACTTGCATCGCCGCGGGATGGTTCTATACTAGCGCCGAACTGAATATGGCCGCAGCCGAATCCTCAGCGAACAGAGTCGTTCGCCAGCGTCGAGGAGCGGAGGAACCGCATCCGGGGTGCATCTGTGGGTCGCCAGCCGGCGCCCGGGCAGAGGGGCATCTTTCAGCCCTAACCCGTCAGCTAACTTCGCAGGCATTGAGAGGAGCGCCCCCCCATGCCACTCTGGTATTCGGCCCTGGCGCCGTCGGCCAGAGTGTTTTGGTGTGCAACGATGCACACTCGACTGCGATCCGGCCCCGCGACCCCGTGCCGCCCTGTATCCACCACCAGAGCGCTGCCCCGGCCGAGGTATACCCGGCGCGAGCCATCCCGGTTCGAGTGTGACAATATCCGCTTTGGAGGCGTTCGGTGAGTACCCAACAACGCTCACTGCGTCGCGAAATGGGTCTCGGTCAGGTCCTGCTGATGGGTGTCGCGGGCACCATCGCCGCGGAGATCTTTGTGCTGACCGGGCACGTGGCCGGTATCGGCGGCCCCGCCTCGATCCTGGCCATGCTCCTGATCGGTGTGCTCTGTTACACCTTTGCCCTCAACTATGCCGAGCTGGCGGTGGCCTACCCCGTCACCGGCGGTGCGCTGACCTATGTGCGCCAGGCCTACGGATATGGCCTGCTGGCCTTTCTGGTGGGCTCGATGGACTGCCTCTCCAGCGCATTCTACGCCTCGCTGAGCGCCGTCGGGTTCGCCTACTCGCTGCGCATCTTTGTCCCCGGACTGCCGATCGTCCCCGTCGCCCTGGCGGTGGTGGCGGTCTTTACGCTGCTGCAGGTGGCGGGCATCACCAAGGTCGCCAGGGCACAGTCGGTCCTTGGATTGGCTCTCCTGGTGTTGCTGGGCATCTATATCGTGCGCGGGTTCACCGCGCCGCAAGGGTTCAGCCTGCAGACGCTGATGCCCGATGGGCGTTTTTGGATCGGCGGGGACACCTTCCGCAACCTCTTTGGTCTGCTGCGCACGATGGCCCTGATCTTTAATGCCTACATCGGCTTTGAGATCATCGCCGACGACGCGGAAGAGATTCGCAACCCGCGGCGCAACATCCCGCTGGGGATCCTGCTGAGCCTGGGAATTATCACGCTGATCTATGTGACCAGCACGGCCGCCACGCTCGGCAATGCCTCCTGGACAGAGATCGCCGGATCGGAGGATGCTCTCGCGATCGCCGCCGAGCGCTTTATGCCACGCTGGGGCGCGCCGCTGATCGGTGTGGCGGGCATTATCGCTACCCTCACCAGCGTCAACACCGCTCTGCTCGCCGCCACCCGTGAGGCCTTTACCCTCAGCCGCCTGGCGCTCTGGCCCCGCGCCCTCTCCCGCCTGGGCCGCATCCGCACGCCCTGGGTGGCCGCGCTGGTGATCGGCGCCGTCTGCGCGATCATGGCCTCGGTGGGCCTGGTGGACTTTCTCAGCTACATCTCCAGCTCGGGCTACCTCTTTGTGGTGCTCTTTGCCAGCACGGCGATGATCCGCCTGCGCAAGACCGACGGCCTGGAGCGCCCCTTTAAGGCGCCACTGTTCCCCCTCACGGCCTACCTCGCCGTTGCCACCTGTGCCGTCTCGATTCTGTTCACATCGGGCCAGGCGCTGGCCTTTGGCGGTGGCCTGCTGGCCCTGCTCTCGGCGATGTACGTTGTGCGTGAGCCCGTCACCCGCGCCTTTCAGCGGCGCGCGCACGCCTCCCACGCCTCCACGCACCGCGTGCTGGCAGCGGTCGCCAATCCGGCCACTGCCGGCCGCCTGGCACAGATCGCTGCCGACCTGGCCGCGCAGGAGCATGGCCACATGGTGGAGGTGGTCACGGTCAGGCGCGTGGATCCCACGCGCACGCCCGTGCCGGTCGAGCGGCTCCGGTCGCGCTACTCGCGCCGTCAGACGGAACTGGAGCAGACCGTCGAGAGCGCCCTTCAGGGCCGCAACATCCCATACTATACCGAGACGGTCACGGCGAGCAGTGTCGCCGATGGCATCCTGGGGGAGATCGACACGCACGGCGATGTCCGCCTGCTGCTGATGGGCTGGCCCGGCAAGGTGGCGCCCGAGCAGGTAGCTGACCACCCCCTGGCCCGCATCGTGACCGAGGCGCGCACCGATGTGGCAGCCTTTCTGGATCGGGGCACCCGCGAGATACGCCGTGTCCTGGTGCCCTTTGGCGGCGGCGTGCACGCCCGGCTCGCCGTGCGCACGGCACTGCAACTCGTCGACCCGACCAGAGGCGAGGTAGTGGTGCTGCGTTGCTTTATCAACCTGAGGCCGGACGAACATCCCCGTGAGGTTGACGAGGGCGAGGCCGCCAGCCCGATCGAGGACGAGTTCCTGCTGCTGCGCGAGGAACTGGAGGGCACGCTGGGCGCCGTGCCGGAGAATGTACGCTTCAAGGTGATCAGCGAGCCCGGCCTGCTGCGTGGTATCCTGGCCGAGCTGAACGCGAGCCCGTTCGACCTGGTGGTGATGGGCGCCGGCGTGGCCCGCTCCCTCAAGACCGAGTTCTTTGGCTCGATTACCGACGCCGTCGCCGAGCAGATACCGGTCTCGGTGCTCATGGTGCGCCACTACGAACCGCACGCCATGGGCTGGATTCGGCGCCAGTTCAAGGCGCTCACGCCTGTATCGGGGCGACACAAGGCCCTGGCGGGCACGGAGAGCCCGGCGGCCGCCGACCGCGCGGCGGGCGCCGACCGCGC
>CAZMAI010000312.1:0-3036 GCA_964564195.1 uncultured Anaerolineales bacterium
TTAGACTTTTCCTGTGTGACACGCCATGGACGCGGGAGGCGCGATGATGCAATCAGAGACACCGATCTACCGGATCCGCTTGCGAGGTCACCTCAGCGAGCGGCGGGCGCAACGCTTCGAGGCTATGATGGTCAGCCCGCTCCCGGACGGGGACACGCTGATCACGGGGCCGGTGCGAGACCAGGCCGCGCTGCATGCCATCCTTGGACGCATCCACGACATGGGGATAGCGCTCATCGAGGTAGCCCGTATTGAGCCGGGTGCAGCCGAAGGGATAGGTGATGCGTCGCGAACCTGACCTTGGTCAGGTGACAGCCTGACTCGGATAAAGGTATTGTGGCGACGTGCAGCGAATCGAGCGTTTGGAGCCCGGGGGCGCTGGGTCGCCCGAGGCGGAGAGGAGAGGAAGATGAGGCAGGTGAAGGACGGGATCGTTCGTGTTCAGTGGCGGCTGGCAGTGTACTGCATGCTGATCGTGCTCTCGAGCTTGTTGGCGGGTTGTGCCGCGCTCGAGGCGCTCGCTTCTGAGAGACCGGTGGCGCAACTGCCCGGCGATGAAGCGGGCGTCACCATCGAGGGCGTTGTGGTCTGGGGTGAGGTACCGGTGCCCGGCGCGCAGGTCGAACTTCGCACCGGCGCCTGGGCCGACCCGGCGGGGAGCCAGGTCGTCGCCCGGGCCGTGGCCGACGCCGAAGGGGCGTATCGCATGACGGTGCCGGCAGATGCGACCGACTGCGCCCTGGGCGCGCTCTGGCCCGATGGCAGTCTAAGCGTCGCGCCTGTGACGCCTGTGGAGATCCCACAGGGTGTCACCGCCCTTGAGACGGACCTCTACCTGGCACGCGAGCTGGTCTGGCTTGAGCCTGCCTCAGGCGCGGAAACGGGCACGACACCCAGCCTGCGCTGGGAGGGGGTTGAGGGTACCGCGGTCCAGCGCGTGTGGGTGATCGATGCCGGCACCGCAGAGATGGTCTTTGACGTGGAGATCACCGACCTTGCTGAAGGAGAGCAGAGCATCGTGCTGCCACCCCTGACGCCCGAGCGAACCTATCTCTGCGAGGTGCAGGAGTGGGATGCCCAGGGGCGCCTGCTGGCCGGATTCAAGGGTGAGTTCCGCGTTGCCGCTCAGCGTCCGCAGGCCACTGGAGAGCTTCCTCCAGCGTGCACGCTCTCGGGTGATCCGATCTATGTGGATCGCGAGCATGGGTTCTGCTTTCCGTACCCCGAGCGCTTTGAGGCCAGCATCGATGAGGCCGGCCGCCTGGTCTTGTACGGGCCTGCGCCCGACGACAGCGCGGATGCGGTCCGCGCGAGCCTGCTGGTCGAGGTCGAGTGGGCGCCCGATGGTGCCGTGCTGGAAGAGATCGTCGACGAGTACCTGGCGCAATTCGCTGGGCTGCCTACGCCACCCATCAGCCGCACGCAGATGACCCTGGCGGTGCAGCCGGCAGAGTATCTCGAGGTGGTCCCTGGACGCGAGGGATCCAGCGACGTCTGGATGCTGGGCAACGGGTCGCTGTTCCATCTGATGTTCATGCCGTCGGTGAGGGAGTATCCTCAAGCCGCGGCCGATGTGACGGAGCTCTTTGCCCTGGTGACGGGTTCGTTCTCGCTGCTTCCCCTCGAGGGAGGGCAGGGCGTGCAGGCTCCACTCCTCTCGGGTGAGCCGACCTACACGCCCGTGACGATCGACGAGTTGATGCTCTCGCTGGAGGTGCCCGTGGGCTGGCTGCGGCCAGGGCTGGACTGGGTCTGGATGCCGTCTGAGGACAGCGAGACCAGGCTGGGTGCCCGATGGCTGGATCTGGCGCCGCCGCAGGAGATCGAGGCGGCCATGCTGCCTGGCAGCAGCGTCGTTCTCAGCAGCCAGCCATTCGATGTCGAGTGGGGCAGCGGGAACATGGTCACGGTGGCCGTGTACGGGCCGAACGCCGAGATCACAGCGGTAGAGACGCATGCGCTCTTTACCGTGCAGCAGGATGGCAAGCGCTGGGCGCTAGACGTGTTCACCGTCTCGCCCGATGAGGCGCAGCAGATCGCCCTGCAGCCCATACTGCAGCACGCCGTGGAGACGCTCGCCTGGGTCGCCCGCTAACACTGGTAGTCCTGCGGCTGGACGTGCGCCGCTAAAGGCACCCCTGAGACACGCCCGTGTCCCAGGGGTGCCGGTTCCTGTCCTGGTCCGAGGCGCGGGAGTGCCGTACAATGGCGGCAATGAGAGGCCACCTTCAGGTCCCGCACATCCAGGAGCGAGTGATATGAACCCGGCAGTACGCGTCTGGCTCACGTCTGAGAATGCGCAGGCATACCACCTGACGCGCCAGCCCGACCTGGTGGCCCGCGCCTCTGAAGCCGGCGCGCCTGCCACCGTGCGCGTGGCCCCCTCTGAACGCTTCCAGTCCATCCTGGGCATGGGCTCGTCCCTTGAAGAGGCCAGCGTCTACCATCTGATGCGGATGTCTCCCGATCTGCGGCAACAGGTGCTGCGCGATCTGGTGCACCCTTCGGAGGGCACCGGCTGGAACCTGATGCGCATCTGCCTGGGGACCTCGGATTTCACGTCGTCACCATGGTACTCGTATGACGACATGCCTCCCGGTGAGACTGACCCGGAGCTGTCTCGCTTTTCTATCCAGCGCGATATCGACCTGCACATTCCCAAAATCATCCGGCAGGCTATGGCGCTCAACCCGGAGCTGCGGATCTTCGCCTCGCCCTGGAGCCCGCCGGGTTGGATGAAGATCGGGGGATCTATGTGTGGCGGCTCGCTCCTGCCACAGTATGAGGCGGTGGCCGCACGCTACTACCGCATGGCCGTGGAGGCTTATCAGCAGCAGGGCATCCCGATCCACGCCATCACGCTGCAGAATGAACCCCTGCACGCCGACCGGCGCTATCCGACCACGCGGATGGAATGGGACCAGCAACTGAGGCTGCTACGTGCCGTGCGCAAGGAGCTCGACAGGACGGGGCTCGAGACAGAGATCTGGATCTTTGACCACAACTTTGCCGATGCCGAGGCTTTCCCGGCTCGGA
>CAZMAI010000313.1:0-3029 GCA_964564195.1 uncultured Anaerolineales bacterium
AGCAGGTTAAGGCCGAGCATGGACAGGACCGTGCCGCCCAGCAGATAGAGCCACAAACGGTCGATCCCCCAGCCGTGGGCAACGCCCAGCGCGAGACTTGCGACGCCGAGGATGGTCCCTCCAAGCCCCGTGAGCAATCCCATCCACCAGAAATGGCGATCCAATGGCGGGTCGAAAATGGGCTTGCCGAAAAGGCCGTGCCGCACGGGCCGCTCATGGAACAGCGACACCAGATAGTTAAAGGTCGCACCCAGCGCAAAGAGGTCGAAGCCAACGATGGGAAAGAGTGCCGCGACAAAGGCCACAAAGACGCCCCAGGGGCCGAGCTGTGTTACGCCTGCCAGACGTGCGATGATCAGGCCCAAGGCCGCAATGGCGCCGACCGCAAAGAGAGCCGCCCCCGTGCCGCCCAGCGGACGTGCGGGGTTGTACATAAGTACCGTCCAGACGATGGTTCCCAGGAACCGCATGCCATCCTCAACCACGTTGAGTTTGGAGCGCCCCTGACGCTCAGTGTACGGGATGGGCACCTCCAGGAGGCGCACGCCCTCATGGATAGCGCGCGTGCTCATCACCGGGGTGAGATTCAGCCCGTTCGGTAGCGGGTACAGGCGCTCCAGCGCCTCCCTGCGAAACACGCGCATGCCGCTGGCGGGATCGATAACCCGTTGCCCGCCCAGAGCGGTGACAAGATTGCTCCACACCCAGTTCCCCACCCGTCGTACAAGAGGCATCTGGCTGTCAGCCCCCGATCGCCTCGAACCCACCACCAGGTCCGCACCCTGCCCATGGTCAAGGGCATTACAGAGTGCCGGAAAGTGCTCGGGAGGGTACGTCCCGTCGGCATCCATGAAACCCAGCCAATCACCGCAGGCGGCAGCGAAACCCGTCTTGAGTGCTGCCCCATAGCCTCGATTCTGGCTGTGCTGAACGAGTCTGACCTCCGGGTAGCGGGTCACGATCTCCGCTGTGGCGTCTGCGGAGCCATCGTCCACCACAAGCAGCTCCAGAGACACACCCTGCGCAGTGAGTAACGGACGCACCGCCAGGACCCGCTCCATGATCGCAGCGATGCCCTGTTCTTCGTT
Organism: uncultured Anaerolineales bacterium; assembly: GCA_964564195.1. Taxonomy (GTDB): domain Bacteria; phylum Chloroflexota; class Anaerolineae; order UBA1429; family UBA1429; genus JAAYED01. Next base: position 1,089 of record CAZMAI010000313.1, read on the forward strand.
CAGAGCTGGGATGACCACCGAAAGTGTGTGGTCGCTGATCGGAGCCCCTTCCATCCCGGTGGCGATGTCGACACTCATAATGATCTCTGTCTCCCTGTGAGCCACTCGATCTGCGAGAATTCTGCAGCCGGGTTAGTGTATCTCCCTGCCCGCGCTGTACCGGGTGCCATCTATCTCTCGTAACATGCGAGCGGGCACCCCTCCCACCACGGTATGCGGTGCTACGTCGCGCGTCACGACGGCGCCAGCCGCGATAACGGCGCCCTCGCCGATATGAACACCGTCGGTGATTACGGCGCCCGACCCGATCCAGACATCGTCGTCGATCACGATGCCTTCCGCGGTGAGACCCTGCATCACAAAGGGCTGGTCCGGATCGTCATAGACATGGTTGACCGCCATGATCTGTACCATGGGCGATATGTACACGCGATCGCCGATGGAGACCCCGCCCTGGCCCCGAATGACGGTGTACTCGCCGATGAGGCTGTCACGACCGATGCAGATGCCAGCATGCGGCAGATCGCGAAAGTTGTATACGTGCAGTACAGCGCCGTGCATCACGAGTGTACCGGCGCCGACGCGCACGCCGCCCGGGCAGGCGTGTATGTACACATTCTCATCGAGATAGGCGCCCGCCCCAAGGCTGATCAGGTGGGCAAAGCGCAGGCGCACGCCGCGTTCAATCGCCGGCCAGCCCTGCACGCGCATCATCAGGCGGTACGCAATTGCCCTGATGCCGATTCCTGCTAGCGTAGGTATCCATCCAAACAGGCACTGCAGGGACTGCTCAAGGAGATACCGGGCAATCGTGCCTGCCTGGCGCTCTATGTACAGGCTGACACCGCCAGTGATCCTGCCCTGCACCTTGGCCACTTTCCTAGAGCCTGTAGAGTACGGCACCGTTGGCGGACTCGTCCTGTGGGACGACCCCGCGCGTATCGTACACCAGTGTGGCCGTGCGGCCCACCTGGGCAAAATCGTAGCAACTGTGTGCGGTGTGCACCAGCACGCAGTCGGCGACAGCCAGGTCCTCACCGGTCAACGACGAGAGACCCTCCAGCACCTCGCCGCCCGGCAGTTCCAGTGAGGGCACATATGGATCGTGGTATCGCACCGTCGCCCCCCGCTCCTGGAGCAACTCGATGATGGTGAGCGCCGGGCTCTCGCGCAGGTCCGCCACGTCTGGCTTGTAGGCCACGCCCAGGAGCAGCACAAGACTGCCCCGCAGCGGCTTTTCCAGATCGTTCAACGCATCCTGGATCCCGTGCACCACGTACCGTGGCATATCCGTGTTCACTTCATCGGCCAGTTCGATGAACCGCGTCTGCACGCTCAGGCTGCGCATTTTCCACGTGAGATAGAGGGGATCGATGGGGATGCAGTGGCCGCCCAGTCCCGGTCCCGGATAAAAGGGGCTGTAGCCAAAGGGCTTTGTGCTGGCAGCCGCGATCACCTCCCAGATGTCGAGGCCAATGCGGTGGCAGATCTGGGCCATCTCGTTGACGAGTCCGATATTGACCGCGCGATAGGTGTTCTCAAGGATCTTGACCATCTCCGCGGCGGCGGGGCTAGAGACCGGCACCGTGCGGTCTACGATGGTGTCGTAGAGCGCCTGTGCGAGGCGCAAGCAGTTCGCGGTGACCCCGCCTACCACCTTTGGTGTATTGCTGATGGTGTATCGCTTGTTGCCGGGATCGACACGCTCCGGGGAGAACGCAACAAAAACATCCTTACCAACAACATAGCCATTCTGCTGGATACGTGGAAGCAGAATCTCCTCGGTGGTACCGGGATAGGTCGTGCTCTCCAGGATCACGAGCATCCCCTGGTGCCTGAAGTGCGCGAGATTATCGACAGCCGCCACGATGTAGGATATGTCCGGATCTTTGGACTTGCTGAGGGGTGTCGGGACACAGATGATGGCCACATCGGCGTCGG
>CAZMAI010000314.1:0-3022 GCA_964564195.1 uncultured Anaerolineales bacterium
GCACCATCCGCTGCCCATAGCCAAAGGCCGCCAGCAAAAGTGCGATCTCGAGCAGCGCCACCAGCGCCAGCTGGGCCCACTTCCGGCTTGCCCGGGCTGCCACGTCGCCGGCCAGACAGGCCGTCAGCAGGGTTACCGGCGCGAGCATGGGCAGAGCGTGATAGGCGAAACCCTTGGCCTGGCTCAGATAACTGACCGCCGCAGCCAGCAGCCAGAGCAGCACCGGCAGGCGACCGCTGATGCTCTGGCGGCGTGCCCCGCTGATCGGGCAGGCACACGCCAGCCCGGCCCCCAGCCAGAGGAACAGCGTAGGCCAGGAGAGCCTGCGGAGCATGAACAAGAGCAGCGTCAGGTACCCGTAGGAGCGGCCTTGTCCGCCCGTGTAGCTGGCAATGTAGCGCGTCTGGCTGAGGAGGAATGCGTCCAGGGCGCCCTCCTGCCAGAGAACGCCAACGGCCAGCAGCACAGGCACGGCCAGGCCCGCGCCCACGAGCAGGGCATTGCGCCAGCGATGCTCCCGTGTCTGCCAGAGCGTGAGCAGGATGAGCAGCGGCGCCAGGATGCCGATGGGGTACTTGAAGAGCACGGCTACGCCGATGCCCAGGCCACACGCGCCGTATGCCCAGGCGCTGTCGCTTTCGCGGGCGCGCAAGTAGGCCAGCACGGACAACGCAACCGGAAGCGTCTGCCAGCCGTCCGTTTGGGCGGTGTTCCAAAAGTCAAAGCCATAATACCAGAGGGCATAGAGCACCGCCGCCAGAGGCCCGCCGTACCAGCGCTCCGTGACGCGCCGGCCGATGAGCAGGATCACCAGCGCGGTGGCCCCCTGCCAGATCAGGTCCAGGATACGGATGGAGAGCATCGAGTGGCCAAAGAGCACCAGTGATAGCGCGTGCACGAGGTGAGTCATTGGCGGCTTGATGTTGAGTACATCACGGTAGACGACCTTGCCTGCCAGCATCTCGGCACCGAGTAGGGCGTGTACGCCCTGGTCCCTGCCGAAGGGGTAGGTGAGCGAGGGCAGGCCGAGTAGAACAGACAAGACTGCAGTTGCCACAAGAATCCAGATCCTGTGTTGCAATACTGCTCCGGTGCTCTCGCACATCAGTCATCACCTTATTATGTGAGGTGGTGGGCCACAGATCGTATCAATGGCTGCCAATCCGGCCAACTATCGGATCGGCAGGTTCGACTGCAATTCCACTGCAATAGGTTGTCCAACCATGCTACGTATCCAAAAGTCAGACGTGCGAGGCTTCGCCAGTACGAATACTACTGGCGACGGGCCTCTGCTATCGCGCGTTCCGTAACGTCAGTCAGCTCTGACACCCGTCTCCAAGGGGCGAAGTAGCTAGTATCGGATGCTAGCGAGTACTCTCTACCAAAGTACTCCCCAAGAATGATCCGAAACGAGTTGACTGGCGTGATCGAGGCATAGAGTCGAGCCGAATGGCCGTCGGGAAGCAAGAACGCGTTCAGAATGCTCATGCGTTCGCCGACGTTGGTGGTAGAGACATCATCATGATTAAGCATAGATCCAGGCCCATGATCGGATTGCAGTACGATCACGGGAGGGTGCGGAGACTCGGCAAGGATCTGTCGCAGCACAGAAAGTATCTCCTTGTTGACAAACTGCAGCTGGTTCACATACCCGTACCGATAGGCCGCCTGCGTAAGCACCCCCTCTCTGACTAGGTGGCTGCCGTCGTTGAGCGAAGCGCCAGTTGGCGTCGGGCTGTCACCATCGGCTGTGAAAACAAACGGTGGGTGTGGACACACAATGTGGGCCAGCACGAACTGGGGGCTATAATCGCCAGGCAATGTCGCCAATGTCTCGAGGATGTAGAGGATGCGCTGCTGGTGTTCAGTCCAGAATGCTGTTGGGTCGTACGAGATGATCGGAGCGATTGCCGTCATGTCGATGACAACATCGATCATGCGCTTGGAAGAAGAGCTATTTGTAGTCCGCTGAAGGAAAATGTCCGCTGTGCGGACACGGGTATAGTCATATCCTGTATCGAACGCGACAGTGGTGTATCCTCGCTCGTGCAGGAATGCTGCTACGGCGTTATCAGCGATGAAAGGTGCCAACGATACTCGCCCGCGGTTGTCTCCTTGTTGCTTAGCTATGAGTTCGGCCAGGTACTCCATATTCAGTGAGGATGCCACAGAGAGGAGAGTTTGATTGTAGTTCGCTCGGCTCTCGTGGGCCACGTAGAACCCCATCGACTCGAGTTCCTCGATGAAGGCGCTGTTATCATACCCATAGTAGTTGGCCAGGATGTCTTGCCGGGCGTAACCATCCAGGATAATGTAGTAGATGTCCGGGTACTGTGCCATCTCGGCAGCGATCTCTGTCTGTGCCACGGGCGACTGATCCGGTATGCGCTCCGCATAGAGCCAGCCCTGCGTGATGTAACCGTAGACGATGTTGCCCACAAGCACGACCGCGAGCGCGCCGGAGGAGGCATTGAGAAAGCGGGTGACACCCATCAGACTGCGCGGAGTCTTGAGCACATAAGCGCTATAGACGAGGAAGATGAGGCCCCAGACGGCCAGAAGGATTCTGCGATCGTCATCGGGGAACACCCAGGTGGCGACCAGTTCGCGCAGGCCATGGCTGATCGTGCCGTACAGGAAGAACAGCACCACAAACACCAGCGCCACCAGCGCGGCCCGCTTGCCGTCACGGGAAAGCGCGAGCGCCAGCGCGTATACAGCAGCTGTGATACCGAGCACAAGCCCCAGCGACAACCCCGCGTCCTGCAACGTGACCTGGGAGGTGTTTCGCGCATACAGGCTGAGCACGGGCGACATGGCGAACAGTAGCGGGTAGTAGGGCAGCGCCTTGAACTTGCTCTTCATTTCGGTGGTCCCATCAGGTACATGATACGGCCGGATTCGCGCAACGGGGCGCGGTCGACGATGGCGTAGGCTGTGCCAAAGGCGCGCTCAAAGTGGCTCTGATCGTACTCGTCAAAGATGTCCTGGCGCGTGCGCAACAGCCGCTGGACCTGCGGGT
>CAZMAI010000315.1:0-2978 GCA_964564195.1 uncultured Anaerolineales bacterium
GAGGAGCGGTTGTACGTGTGCACGACGTACTTGTTGTCGAGGTCCTTGATCTGTTGTGTGTCTACCATGTTGACTCCTCAGTGTCTCTCAGGCACGGGCTCGGCGAGCACCCGGGTGCCCGTGCCCGCGGCCAAACCGGCCAGATCGGTGATACGCGCGGCGCCCACGCCCGCGGCGATCGCCGCCAGAGCCGAGCGCACCTTGGGAACCATGCCTCCGTTGATCACGCCCGAGGCGATCATCTCCTCCGCCTGGTGCGCGGGCAGCTCGGGAAGGACGCTGCCATCCGCGAGTACGCCGGGCACATTGGTGAGGAAAATCATCTCAGGCACGTTCAGGGCGGCCGCCACGGCCAGCGCCGCATGATCAGCGTTGACATTATACGGTCGTGAGTCCTCGCCCAGCGAGATGGGCGAGATGACGGGCGTAAAGCCGTGGTCGACCAGATCCTCGAGACAGGCCGTGCCCACGTCGGTGATCTCTCCCACCCGCCCCAGGTCGCCGGCGGGGTGCATGAGCTGCCTGGCCCTGAGCAGGCCGGCATCGACGCCCGAGAGACCCAGGGCGCGCACGCCCCGCCCCACCAGCCGGGCCGTGAGCCGCTTGTTGACGATGCCTGAGAGCACCATCTCGGCCACCTCCATGCTAGCCTCGTCGGTCACGCGCAGGCCGTCGACAAAGGCTGGCTGAAGGCCCAGACGCTGCTGTAGCCGGGCGATGTCGCCGCCCCCCCCATGGATGATGATCAGGGGTCGCGCCTGCGCCAGCGGCGCGAGGGCATCCACCAGACGCTCCAGCACGGGGCCGTCCTCCAGCTCTGCGCCTCCGATCTTGATCAGATAGGGCTCCTGCATGATGCCTCCTCCGGTCAGGCGATGAGTCCCATGGTCTCGGGCAGCCCGAACATCACGTTCATGTTCTGAACCGCCTGTCCCGAGGCGCCCTTGACCAGGTTGTCGATGGCCGTCACCACGATCCACTCGCCGGGACCGCCAGCCGGTGCCACGGAGAGGGCGCAGCGATTGGTGTTGACCACGTGGGCCAGCGTGGCGAGTTGGCCGGCGGGCAGCACATTGATGAACGGCTCGTTCCCATAGGCCGCGTTCCAGGCCTCCAGGATGCGGTTCAGGTCCCAGTCTGGGTCCAGATCCACATAGATGGTGGAGAGGATGCCCCGGCTCACCGGCAGCAGATGCGGCGTAAAGACGATGCGCTGCGGTGCGCCCGCCGCCGCCGAGAGCTCCTGCTCGATCTCGGGCACGTGGCGGTGGGTGTGGCCGGGCTTGTAAACGGAATAGTTGTCGTGTACCGCGACAAAGTGCACGGTGGGGGTGGGCTTGACGCCCGCGCCGGAGACGCCCGAGGCCGCGTCGATGATGATGCGCTCACCCGTCACGGCGCCGGCCTTGAGCAGGGGTGTGAGCCCCAGGATGGGGCCGGTGGGGTAGCAGCCCGGGTTGGCCACCAGAGCCGCCCCGGCTACCTGCTCCCGGTAGAGCTCGGTGAGGCCATAGACGGCCTGTGGCATCAACTCGGGTGCCGTGTGCTTTTGGTACCACTGCTCGTACACGTTGAGGTCCCGAAGGCGAAAATCCGCCGAGAGATCGATGCAGCGCGCGCCCGCGGCCAGCACCTGGGCGGCCAGCGTGGCCGATGCGCCGTGGGGCGTGCACAGAAAGACGACGTCGGCGTCACCCAGGGGGGCATCTGCGGGATCGACCAGACAGATATCCCAGGGGCACGGGTAAATGTCCGACATCAGTTGTCCGGCGTTGCTGCCGGAGGTGGCAAAGATCACCTGCGCCTCTGCATGGCGCGCAAAGATACTGACAAGCTCATGTCCGGTGTACCCGGCCGCGCCCAGAATGCCGATCTTGATCATCTACCCTGTCCTCCCCTGCCCGTGTCCGTTTCACAGCGTCGTACTCGCAAAAAAAGCCAGCCCCCCGTCTGGAGTGCTGGCTTGTGTGATCACATCTGCCCAGGCAAGATCATCCAGACTGTTTGTCCGGCTCGTACCTGCGGCTCCTCCTCAGTTGTGCGTACAGCTGCATCGCCATGGGGCCATCCTGCCGTAATGTGCCACGAGTCTAGGACACACGTCACCGGTTGTCAAATAACAGGCCACAGCGCCCTATGGGTTTTGCGGACGTCTGGTGTCACTCAAAGGGAAAGCGCAGGCCGATCTGCCGGCGCACCTCTTCGAGTGTCTCCGCGATGGCGATGGTCTCATCCAGCGGCATGATCGGGCTTTCCTTGAGGCCGGTGCGCACACAGTCGGCCACCTCGGCCGCCTCAAAGTGATAGCCCGCCTCCCCGGTGATGACCTCCGGCTCCTCGCCCGCTACCTGCAGGGTGGCTGTTGTAGCGTGCCAGAACTGGGGCACGTCGATATATCCCTCGGTGCCATAGATGCGGGCCCCATCGGAGATGTTGGCCCGCACCGCGCAGGAGAGCTGGGCCATGGCGCCGCCGGGATAGCCCAGGATCATGCTTGTCAGCTCATCCACGCCGGTGGTGCCAATGTGAGCGTTAGCCTGGATAGTGGACGGCGCCCCAAGCAGCATGTGCGCCAGGGAGACCACATAGACGCCGACGTCGAGGGTGGCGCCCCCCGCCAGCGACAGGTTCAGCAGGCGACCATCCGGGTTCCAGGCGGTGCGAAAGCCAAAGTTGGCGGCCACCAGGCGAATCTCGCCGATGCGCCCCTCCCGGATCCACTGGCGCACGCCGGAGATCACCGGCAGAAAGCGGGTCCACATGGCCTCCATGAGGAACCGGTCGTGGCTCCGCGCCGCGGCCACCATCTCACGCACGCGGGCCGCGTTGACCTCCATGGGCTTTTCGCACAGAACGGCCTTGCCGTGCTCCAGCGCCATGATGGCGTGCTGGCGGTGGTAGTTATGCGGGGTAGCCACATAGATCGCGTCCACATCCCGGTCCCGCAGCAGTTCCTCGTAGCTGCCGTAGGCTCTGAC
>CAZMAI010000316.1:0-2966 GCA_964564195.1 uncultured Anaerolineales bacterium
GGGCGCGGAGGCCGCCATCGGAATGAACGTGGGGCCCAACGCGGCGCAGGTGTTCATGGCATCAGGCGTTCCCATATACCAGGCGGAGCCGGGCACAGTGGGTGAGGCGATTGAGGCCCTTGTGGCCGGTGCCCTGCCTCAGCTCGGGGCCCCCACCGTGGGCAAGGACTATGGCAAGAGCAGCGGGCGGACCACGGGGATGGGCCGCGGTATGGGCATGGGCGGCGGGCGCAGAGGGTAGAGCACCATGCGCATTGTAGTGGCAAGTGGCAAAGGGGGCACCGGCAAGACGCTGGTGGCCACCGGCCTGGCGCTCGTGGCGTCAGAGCTGGCGCCCACGGCGCTGATCGATGCCGATGTAGAGGCGCCCAACTCCGGGTTGTTTTTGGATCCGTCGTTCCATCACCGGCAGCCGGTGGAGGTGCTCATACCCGTTATCGACGAAGGCCTCTGCACGCATTGCGGTCGCTGCGCCGAGGTGTGCGCGTATAACGCCATCGCCTCGCTGCCCGATCGCACATTGGTGTTTGAGGAGATGTGCCACGGGTGCGGCAGTTGCACGCTCAACTGCCCGTCAGGCGCTATCAGTGAGGTGCCCCACGCCATCGGTGTGATTCATGCCGGACAGGCGGGACCGGTTGCCTTTGCTGAAGGTGAGTTGCAGATCGGGGAGGCCATGGCCACGCCGATCATCCACGGCCTCAGCCGCCATGCAGAAGCGGAGGGCTGGGCCGAGCGCCAGTGGTTCATCGTCGATTCACCGCCCGGCACTGCCTGCCCGGTGATCGAGACGCTGCGCGAGGCCGATGTGGCGCTCCTCGTCACAGAGCCGACGCCCTTTGGCCTGCACGACCTGCGTCTGGCGGTGAACCTGGCGCGCGACGTGCTCCGCGTGCCCGTAGGTATCGTACTGAACAAGGATGACGGGCTCGACCCCTCCGTGGAAGCGTACTGCGAGGCCGAGCGATTGCCCATCCTGATGCGCATCCCGTACCGGCGTGAGATCGCCGAGTCGTACTCGCAGGGGCGCCCCCTGGTGGTGGCGCTGCCCGAGTACCGCGATGACTTTCAGGCCCTCCTGAAGAAGGCTGCCGCCTTGCACAAATCTGTCGCGGCTGCGTCAGGGGGTGCGGCATGAAGCAGATGGTGATCCTGAGCGGCAAGGGCGGCACGGGCAAGACTACGGTCGCCGCGGCGCTGGCACACCTGATGTCGCAGGACCATAGACTGATCCTCGCCGATGCGGATGTCGACGCGCCCAACCTGGAGATCATCTTGCAGCCCGAGATAGGCGCGCCGCAGCCCTTCAGCGGCGGTCAGGTGGCGCAGATCGATGGCGATCTGTGCATTTCCTGCGGTCGGTGCGAGGAGGTCTGCCGGTTCGACGCCGTGCGGGTGAGCGGGGACGTGTATAGTGTGGATCCGCTCTCCTGCGAGGGTTGCGCCGCCTGCGCGACGCAATGTCCGGTCGAGGCGATCTCCATGGTGGACCGTCTGTCCGGTTACTGGTACCGCTCGCGGACCCGTTTCGGGACGTTCATTCACGCCCGGCTCGAGCCCGGAGAGGCCAACTCTGGCAAGCTGGTGAGCCAGGTGCGCGCCCAAGCGTTGGGCTCCTGCGCCGAGGAGCAGGCCGACTGGATCCTGATCGACGGGTCGCCGGGCATCGGTTGCCCAGTGATCGCGGCCGTGACTGGCGTCGATCTGGCGCTGCTGGTGGCAGAGCCCACGGTGTCCGGCTGGCACGATCTGGAGCGCGCCCTGGCGGTGGCCGCGCACTTTCGGACGCCTACCGCCGTGTGTATCAACAAGAGCGACATCAACCCGGAGATGACGCTACGCATCGAGGCACAGTGCCGCGAGCGGGACATACCCGTGCTGGCGCGGCTGCCCTACGATGAGACGGCCGTGCGCGCCATGCGGGCGCTCCAGGCCGTCACCGAACTGCCAGCGAACCCGGTTGCGGATGCCATCCGGCAGATGCACCGGTCGCTCGATAGTCTGATCGAAACGCAAAGCAAGAAAGGAAACGCAACATGACCGTACTGCCGCAGACCGTGAGTGACGCCTGGGAAAAGCGCGAAGGACCGATCGTCTTTGGGACCGTGGACCAGGAGGGGACACCCAATCTGGTCTATATGACCTGTGTAAAAAAGGTTGCCGATGATCAGATCGTGCTGGTAGACAACTACTTCAACAAGACGCGGGCGAACATCGCCGCGGGATCCAGGGGATCGATGGTGTTTATCACCGGTGAAGGCAAATCCTTCCAGGTCAAGGGCACGCTCGAGTACCTTCCCTCCGGCCCGGTGTTTGACGATATGAAGTGCTGGAACCCGGAAAAGCTTCCGGGCGTGGCAGCGGTCGTGCTGCACGTGGAGCAGGTGTTCAGCGGCGCTGAGCAACTGGCCTAGCAGGAATGGAAAACGGGCGGGGGCGGTGAGCCCGTTCCCGCCCCATGGAAACGCAACCAACTTGACAGAAGGGAGGTGAGAGAGATGCCTTTGAGAGATGGAACCGGTCCTGAGGGGCGCGGGCCCTTCACGGGCGGTGCGCGCGGCGACTGTGCTGTCGTGATACCCGATGACCGTCGCGGCGTGCCCGCGGGATATGTCGGACGTGGTGGCAGGCCCCTGGGGTTCGGTCGCAGGCTGTTCGGCCTGGGACGCAGGCTGTGGGGTGGCCGTGGCCGCGGCTATGGCGTGGGCAATCGCCGGCGCTGGTAGGTGTACCGGATGCGGTACGCAATGATAGCGATAGTCAGAACTATAGGAGGCAGAAAATGCCAGGTTATGATCGTTCAGGGCCCCGTGGAGAGGGTCCGATGACCGGCGGCGGCTTTGGTGCCTGCGGCACAGGCAGATCGTCCCGCTTCAGCGCGTGGCCCCTGGTGGGGCTCGGGCTCGGCCTCGGGCTTGGCCGCGCCTGGCGCGCGGGTGCCAGACGCTTTGGGCGCGGTTTTGGCC
>CAZMAI010000317.1:0-2963 GCA_964564195.1 uncultured Anaerolineales bacterium
GGCGTGATGGTTTACGAGAGTACTTTTGCGGGACGGCTGTCCATTTCCGAGTGGGCCGGGGTCTGGACTGTGCTGGCGCTGCTGGTGTGGCAGCGGTTCCCGCGCCTGCGCTGGGTCGCGCTGACGGTGCTGGTGTTCCTGGTGCTGGCGGGCACGCTCTTCCCCTCGCTCTATGCCTTTGCCGGCGGCGATGCGCGCTGGCGCGAGAGCGGCGGCTCGCGGATCGTGCTGATCGAGCGGGTGCTGAGCGTGACGGCTCGCAATCCGGTGACCGGCCTGGGAGCAGCGGCGTACCGGCCCTACACTGCGCTGGAGCCACTGCCCTATGGCAACGCTCTCTGGTTCCACCCGCAGATCAACTCGCACAACAACTATGTGGATCTGTACGCCCACGGCGGGTTGCTGGGTCTGGGGTTGTTTGCCTGGCTGGGGGCGACCCTCTGGCGCCAGGCGGCAGCGGTTGCCCGCGCGCAAAAGGACCAGCGTTCCGGCACCTTTGAGCAGGCCTACGCCGCTGCGATGCTGGCTGTCTGGATCAGCGCGCTGGTGATCATGGCCTTGGCGGACTGGGTGCTCCCCTTTGTCTACAACATTGGTTTCTCCGGCTTTCAGGCCAGCATCCTCGTCTGGCTCTTTCTCGGCGGCGTGACGGTCCTGCAGCGTTCCGCGGGAGCCTCAGAATGAACGATGCCAACGGCGCTGCGGCATCTGTTCGGACGTTAAGCCATTCCGATGGCAACCTTCAGACCTTCGGACCTTCGGACGTGACCCTGTCCGTGATCGTCGTGAACTGGAACACCCGCGACCTCCTGTCCGACTGCCTGCGCTCGGTCTATGACACGGTGCACGATCTCACCTTCGAGGTCTTCGTCGTGGACAACGCCTCTACCGACGGCAGCGCCGCGATGGTGCGCGAGCAGTTTCCCGAGGTGCGCCTGATCGAGAACGCGGAGAACGTCGGTTTCGCCCGCGCTAACAACCAGGCGATCACCCAGGCGACGGGAGCGTATTTGCTGCTGCTGAACCCGGACGCGGTGGTGGAGCCGGGCGCCATGGCGCAACTGGTCGGTTTTCTGCAAGCGCGGCCTGATTACGGGATTGCCGGGGCGCAGTTGCTCAATGCCGACGGGACCGAGCAGGACTCCTGGGGCCGCTTTCCGGGCCTCCGTACCGAACTGCCTCTGCTCAGCCGTCTGTACCGCCAGCCGCAACGGCGAACGGTTGCGACGAAGGCGCCCCCGTCGATCGACTACCTGGATGTGCCCTGGGCATCTGGCGCCTGTCTGCTGCTGAGCCGCGCAGTCATCGCGGAGATCGGAGCCTTCGACGAGGCCTTCTGGCTTTACACCGAAGAGACCGATCTCTGCCGGCGCGCCAGGGAGGCCGGATATCGTGTGGCATTGGTCACGAGTGCCCGAGTCTGGCATTTTAGGCGGGCGGCCTCGCGCCAGCGGATGGTCGTTAGCATGTTGTGGTTCTATCAATCCAGGGTGCGTTTTGTCGCCAAACACCAGGGCCGCCTGTCCGCATGGTGGGTGAAAACCATCCTGCGCCTGAAGGCCGTGATGTGGCGGCGCTCGCCGGATAGCAGCCCCCTGAGGGCTGCCTATCCAGACGTAGCTGACGTCGAGATCATCGGAGCCTACCGGAGTCTAGAATCTAGTCTGTCCTTGTCGGTTTCCAGTTACCTTGGGAGTCGCTGGTGAGTCCGCGTAGTTGTTGACCGCCGCGGGCGAACTGCGCGAGTCGCTCTCATTCGAGACCATGTATGACCACAGAACTATGAGGGATGTCTGGTTGAGCAGGGGCCACACTTCGTCTACGGTAGACAGACGGGTGATTGTAGGCATCGACCACCCCAGGGGGATCCCGGGACATGATGCCGAACCCAGATCGGACTTTGCGCTCGTGGCCACAGCTCTTGGTGCTGTGGTTGCTGCCTGGTATCCCTCGCCCGCGGGGCTAAATGGTCCTCGTTGGCTGCGTGATGTCCGTTCGTCCCTTTCGAATCTGGCGGCTGCACGTGCCACTCTGCGAGATGTCGCTCCGGATAGCATCGTGTATACCACGGGCGAGACCTGGGGCCTGCCCTTCGGGTTGGCGGCAAATCTCTCGCGGACTGCCTTCATCCACGTCATGTACGTTCACCGCGTGTTCTCGCCGCGCTGGCTGAGCACGCTCCGTTTGCTTCGTCGTGTGCTGCGCGTCGACGGCTGGGTATGTGTCACCACTTATCAGGCTGGGCTATTGCGCGACGCGCTCGGGCCCGAGGCCAGGATCCTTCCGGTCTCTCAAGGGGTCGATACGGCCTTTTACGATCCAGCGCTGGCCGAGCCCTGTCATGACGACTCGTATGCGCTCTGCGTGGGCGCCGAGATGCGCAACTACCCGCTTCTGTTTGAGGCGGTGCGTGATCTGCCCCTCAGGGTGGTGGTCAAGGCCTCCAGCGCCTGGATGGAATCGTCGAGGCAGCGCCTGGCGGTGCCGCCGGAGAACGTCGAGATCCTTGACCGGCGCCTGTCCTACGTCGACCTTCGCGCCCTCTACGCCGGTGCTCGCCTGGTGGTTGTTCCCTTGTACGATACGCCGCAGGCGGCTGGCATCACGACTATTCTGGAGGGGATGGCCATGGGCAAGTGCGTACTGGCCACGACGTCGGCGGGACTGCCCGACGTGCTGCGTGATGGCGTGAACGGACGCGTGGTGGCGGGCGAGTCGCAGGCGGTGCGGGCCGCGCTTCAGGAGTTATGGGACGACAGCGAGCAGCGGGAGCGACTGGCGGGCGCGGGCTATGCGGCGGTGCGGGCCGAGTGCTCGCTGGAGCAGCACGCTGAGCGCGTCGCGCAATTCGTGAAAGAGCTCGCGGCGCTGAAGCAGCGGGAACGAGGGCAGTCGTGACCACCGTCCTCTACCTCCTCCTCTCCCGCACCTACGCCATGCACCTGTACACCGCCGACCTGGCG
>CAZMAI010000318.1:0-2954 GCA_964564195.1 uncultured Anaerolineales bacterium
GACCAGGGAGATAGAGCGGCGGGAAACTGAACCCGCCCATCAATTCCCAGTTGCGGACGTTGTAACAGATGAGGGTACCGAGGCTTAATAGCAGACCAGTGGACAGATAGGCGCCCGGAACGATCAAAAGCGCGCGGCGAAATGGGTGCCATAAAGCGCCATGTTGCTTCACAGGCCCCCCTTTCTCAACAGACCCGGCGCAGCATGACCCGTGCGTCGCCATCAGCCTCAGCAACGCAGAATTCACACCCTGCATCCGTGAGCTGGACTAGTTTCCGCCAGTGTCCCTGGCCTGCACCGCCCGGTGTAGACCCCTCCGGCAGCCCTGCTAGCCTTTGCGGATGTCGCTGCCCTTGATGGGATTCCCGAACAGCGGGGCAAACACGCAATAGTCGAAAACGCCCGCCAGCAGCGGCACCAGACCGACGATGCCCAGGATCACGCCGCCTGTGCCGCCAAGGCCAAAGAAACCCCAGATCACCAGGATCGCGCCCGCCACGATGCGCACGATGCGACCGTTTCTCGATGCCATAAAGCTGATGAACGGATTCATGCACGGCTCCTTTCGGCAGGCAAGACGTGGGTACCTGCGGGCATTCTATCACACACCAGGGGCACCCGCCACGCCCAGCGGAGACCATCGACCATGGACCATGGACGACAGACGACAGATAGTGGCAGTGAACACAAAGAGGGGCAACGCCCCTCGGCTCAGGAGAGCCCTCTGTGCAGGGCCTCGTAGATCGTTACGGCCGCGGAGCGCCCCGCGGCGACCTGTGCAGCAACACCGTGACTGCCCTGGTCGGCCACGATCATGACGCCGTCAGGTCGCAGCATCGCGCCTGCCACAGCGGACCAGCCGTCTGCCGCCAGGTAGACGGCGTCGTAGCGCGCCCCCGATTCTCCCGCATCACGCGCGGCACTGACGCCGGTCGCCAGTTGCACTCCCGCCGCAAGCACCCGGGGCACGTCTGCCCTGGCACTTGAGGGCAGAACCGGCTCCGGACCCGCCTCGAGCGCGTCCACTGTGGCTTTCGCCAGCGCCAGGTAGTAGGCGCAGGTCAGCCCCGCCAGGTTGGCGCCCAGCACGGCGATGCGCCAGAGGCGGCGCACACCCTCCAGCCGCAGCCAGTCGGCCTCGCCGGCGACCTCGTTGGCCAGCCGCAGCAGTTCGGCGATGCGGACGGGCGCGCCTGCGAAGGTCGCCCGATAGCAGCGGCTCTCGCACAGGTCCTGCGCGGGACACTCCGTGCCGCACAGCCCGGCGAAGGGCATCCGGCGGTGCAACTCGCTTGCCGCCCCGATCCAGTTGCCCGCCTCGAGCCGGCGCAGGATGGCGGGGATATCGATGCCCGCCGGGCAGGCGGCGACGCAGCCAGGATGCTCGCAGCCCTGGCACTGGGCCGCGGCCAGCCAGGCGTTCTCCGCTGTGAGCGGCTCATCCTCGCTCAGCGCCGGCCGCTGGTAGGGAGCATCGAGGATGGTGACATACTGTTTTGGGAACGCGCGCGCGTCGTATTCGCGCATCTTGAGATCGCGCAGCACCATGTTGGCGGCGCCCACGCCCGAGACCGCCGTGGCGGGTGCGCCGGTGGCCATGACGGTCGAGTCGCCGCAGAGGTATAGGTTACCCCACTCGCTGCGGGCATGCAGGCGCTTGAGCATCTCCTGCCCGATCATGTTCTTGGGACCGCCCACCGCGCCCCGGTTCTTGAGCAGGTAGCGCTCGATAGTGGTGGGCGTGCCAACGATACACTCGCGGATGCCCGCCCGAAAGCCCCGCCAGTGCCCCTCAATCTGATCCAGCATCCGATCGGCGGCAGCCTGCTTCTGGGCGCGGTAGGCTGCCGATCCGTACTCGGGCGCGTCTGAGCCGGGCCATGTCTCAAGGTTGGGTGAGATGGCCATGATCGCGACCTGGTCCGGGGGCGCCAGCGTCTCGTCCACCAGGGAGTTGATATAGAGCGTCAGGTCGGTGGAGTCGATCTCGGACCGGTTCTCGATAAAGACCTCCCAGGGCATGGCATCCGCCGGCAAGGCACTACGGTCCACCAGCAGGTAGAGCGTCATGCTGGGAAAAGTCGGCACCAGCGACTGCGCCCAGGCCAGCCGCTCGGGCGCGATATGCTCGGGACGCACCAGTTTGCCATAGAGGTTCCATACCGCGGCGTTGGCGATGACGCGTTCGGCATAGAGCTCGGTGCCGTCACCCAGCCGCACGCCGTAGGCCGTGGGCTTGCCCGCATGCCTGCGCATCAGGATCTCGTCGACGTACGTGTGATAGAGCACGCTCCCGCCGTCCCGCTCATAGGCCTTTTCGATCTTGTTGGGGAGCATCTGCGCCCCGCCCGCGGGATAGTAGGCGCCCCCGATGTGGTTATCGAGGAACATGGTAGCAGCCAGTACGGCGGGCATCTCATCGGCGGTGCAGTAGCAGTAGGCGGAGCACAGCTTGTCGAAGTAGTCGATCACCGCCTCGCTGTGCAGGTAGCGGTCCAGCAACACCCGCGTGGGCGTGGTGAGCAACCGCTGCATCCGTAGCATCTTGATTGGCCCCGAGAGCACGCTGCGAAGCCCCTGGCGCGGCGAGTACTCCGAGGGCGGCACGATGACCTCGTTCTTGATCACGATGTGCTCATATAGCTCGTAGAGATCTCGGTAGAGCGCCCGCAGGCCGTCGTGCTCGTCGGGGAAGAGGGGGTCCAACTCCTGCAGGTAGCGCTCAACGTCGGACCAGAGGATGATCGGGTGCCCGGCAAAGGTCATGCGCAGCAGGGGCCGCTGCTGCAGGACCTCGACCGGCTCTTCAAGCTCGTTCAGGATAAAGCGAAAGGGCCTGAACCCGGTCTCGCCAAAGCCGTAGAGCATGGCCGTGCCCACATCATAGGTAGTGCCCCCGCGCCGGAAGGAGGTGCAGGAGCCTCCGGGTTTGCCCTGCTGGTCGATCATCAGCA
>CAZMAI010000319.1:0-2941 GCA_964564195.1 uncultured Anaerolineales bacterium
TCGGTGTGGGGCCACTCGCGGGCGACGGCAGGTGTGCCTCATCAAAGGTGCGCCCATTCGTAAAGTGGCACTCGGCGGCACCGCCATACTGGATATCCCGAGCTTCGGCGTCATCCGGGTTTCTATGTGGCTATCGGGTTTCGTTGAGAAGCCACTGAAAGATTGCGAAAAACGGGGTAAACACGTGCTATAATGATACCGTAAATGGAAAAAGGGCTGCTCCTGTGTGTTGTCCCGGTTTGAGATCGGAGGTGTCCCATGCGTACCCACACCGACTTGTGTCACCCTTGTGGGGATCACGGGCCACCCGGTGAGAGACAGGATCCGCCGCCCCCGGTGTGTACTCCCCGCGAGAATAGGACGCATTTCCCCATAGCCCTGCTGATAGTCGCCCTTCTCTTGTCGGCTGGACTGGCGGGCGCCTCTCCTGCCGCGACCGAAAGCCGCGTGATGGCTTCGCTCGATCCGATGCCCCTGACCAGGCGCCAGCCTGACGCGATTGTCCAGACAAACGGGCTGGGTATAGATGTATTCTACGGCCATGATCTTGTGATCATCTACACCGCACCCATGACCGTAGTGGACGTCACACTCTACGACGCCGCTGATGCCGTCAAGGGCACCGCCCAGGTGGTCGCGGACGCCAGCGGACAGGCCTCGCTCGAAGCGAACATGTGGGACGGCGAAAGCCCCGACATCCTGCCCGGGGACAGTCTGGTGGCAGTAACGGACGCGTACGCGGCGACGATCGACCCGATCGGCGCGTGGCGGATGGCTGAGCTGGACGCGGACGAGAATACCGTGTCCGCACAGGTAAACGCCGCGTGGCTGCCCAATCCGGCGCAGACCTACTGCGAGGTGTGGCCCGAGTCCGGCGCTGGCCCAGCCCCAATCGGCCAACTGGTGGACCCCGACGGCGGTACGCTGTCCTGTGATTTCGATGATGTCGCCTGGGATCTCGAGCCATCTGATACTGTCATGCTGGTCTATGTCGAGCCCGATGGAGATCGGGTGTATGCGAATCCGCCCTGGCCCTGGAGGCGCGTCAATATCGCTGAGGACTGGGTGGGTGCTGCGCTTGCGGCAGGTCATACGGAGGAAGTCAGTGTCCTGGATAGCGGTCTGGCGCTCAAGGCGAGTGCCAACATGTCCGCGGGCTTCTCCAGCGACTGGGGGGGCGAGGGCTATGACACGCGTCCGTGGGACTGGGTGCCCGACCTCCCCGACATCGTGCCCGGCGATGTGATCGTGTTCGATACCGGCCCATTCACGTCTGAGGTCAAGGTCGGCATGATCACGGGCACGGCAGATGCTGAGACTGACAAGGTCTCTGGGACAATCCTCGTGCCGGGCGAGGTCGGGTATTTCCCCATCGAGTGCCATCCCTGGGGCGCATGGGAGGCCGGGATCGGCGACGCGCCGGTCGTGAGCTCTACCGCAGGTGCGGACGGCTCGCCGGGATACACGTGCAGCTGGGACCCCGCCACGGAGTATGATGTCCAGCCCGGGCAGCGGATCGCCGTGATGTACATCGAGCCGGACGCAGACCGTGTGATCGACGTGTTCTCCGAGCCCGCGGCCTACCTGCGGCTGCGTGCGGAATCGGCAAGCGTTCCCGCTCCCGGCGGCAACGTGCGCCTCCATCTGGAGGTCGCTAACGATGGCGACGCAGACGCCGAGAACGTTACCGTCTCAGCGTATCAGGACCCGGCTGCGGGGCTCCTTCATGTTCTTGACACCTCCGGACTGCCGCTAACGATCGAGACAGGCAAGCTGACCTGGGATGTCGGCACGCTGACCCCGGGCACAATCACCAGCTTTGACGTCTTTTTTGAGACCAACGTGGCCAGCGGAACGGTGCTCACGTCTACCGTGATTGCGGAAACGACCTCGTATACGTCAGGGGAAGCCTGGGAGCGCATGTATGCGCAGTTGTGGTATGTCCAGCCGAACGATGCGCAACTGGCGATCGGCAAGTGGGCCACAGTGGCACGGCCAGCCGCGGGCCAGGAGCTGGAGTACGGCGTTTGGATCTGCAACAACGGCGCCACCAGCAGCGGCACGATCACCGTCACAGATACGCCGGGCCCGGGTCAGGAGATCACCAACTGGTGGGGTGATGAGCCGGGGTGGAAGCCAGCTGAGTTCAGGCCTGAACCGTGGGCCGGTGAGCATCCCGTCGTGGACCCTGGGGCCTGCCTGACGGTCCATACCGTGGCGATGCTTGGAGCCGATCTACCCATCCTCTCGCCGGTGACCAACACCGCGACGCTCGAAAGCGTCAGCGATCTGACGCCGGATGACAACGAGGGCTACTGGGAGGGAGTGGTAGGCGCGCCATGGGTGAACCTGACGGTGACCAAGTCCCTTAGCGGGGGCCGTCTGGTGCCCGGCGGCATGCTGCGCTACGACATCGTCGTCCGCAACGAGGGCAACATCCCTTCCGGGCCGCTGACCGTCACGGACACCTTCCCCGCCAGCACGGCCTTTGACTCGTCCTGGACCTCGAGCTTTTGGGGCAGCACCGATTTGCCGCCATCGTCGCTCACAGGGACGCACGCCATCTGGGAGGTTCCGGCGCTGGGACCCGGCCAGCAGTTGGACATGGGGCTGGCGCTCCAGATCGCGAGCGACGCCGTGACGGGCATCGCACTGATCAACAACGTGGCGGTGTCGTCAGATGCGCCCGAGGTGCGGTATGACGACAACTTATCGCAGACCGCGCACCTGTTGTACGCGCTCGGGCCGAACCTGAGCGTGGTCAAGCGCGCTGCCTGGCTGGACGGAGAGCACATTGGCTACGACGTCTTCTTTGACAACCTGGGCAGCACGATCATCAGCAATGTTATAGTCACGGACACGTTGCCGGCAGGCACGACAGTCACGGGAGAGATTCGCACCGATCTGGAGGACGAGCGCATCCTGGCGCTGGAGGTGGTCA
>CAZMAI010000320.1:0-2934 GCA_964564195.1 uncultured Anaerolineales bacterium
CCGCAACCGCCACAGCATCCCCGACGCCCACGGTGACGCCCACACCCACGCGCGCAGATAACATCAGTCCGCTCACGGGGCTAGAGGCCGATCCCGAATTACTGCATCGGCGCGTGCTCGCATTCCGTGTGGGAAACGATCCGAGCATCCGACCTCAAGAGGGGCTCGGAGCAGCGGATCTGGTGTGGGAGGAGATCATGGATGGTTGGACGGTGACGCGCTTTACAGCGTTTTTCTTGGAGAGTGAGGCCAAGCGCGTGCGACCGCTCCGCAGTGCGAGGCTCGCAAACCTGACCATGATCCCGCAGTATGACGCCGCCTTGGTGCATACCGGAGCCAGCGATCCGATTCGCTGGCTGCTGTCGCAGTCGACGCTGGTCGACCTCGATCAGTATTTCCACGAGGCGCCTTATGGCCTGGCAGCGGGCTATGACTGGCGCGGGCGCATGTTCAGCTCCACCGCGGCTGTCCGTACGTACCTGGAGAAGAAGGGGCTCGAGCGCGAGGACATGATCGAGGGTTATGTCTTTGATGCCGAGGCGCCCGCGGGTGAGCCCGCGGTCAAAGTACATATCCCTTATCCGTCCAGCACCGTGGATTGGACCTATGTTACGGAGAGTGGGTTGTATGCACGCAACGTCAGCAACAAGCCGCATGTCGACGCCCTGACGGGTGAACAGATTACCGCAGCAAACGTGGTCCTGTTTTACACCGAGCATCGCCGCACCAATATCGTTGAGGACACGAATGGGGCCACAGCGATAGATATCGTACTGACCGGCACCGGACGGGCAGTGGTGATTCGGGATGGTGTACAGGTAGAGGCCGAGTGGCGTCGTACCGGTGACGACGAAGTCATCCTTTTCTGGGATGAAGACGGGGAGGTGATTCCTTTCAAGCCAGGCAAGACCTGGATAGAAGTCATGCCACCCGACCATGAAGTGACTGTTGAATAGTAAAGAGTGGCTGCATGGGGTCGCTATTTGACGCCCGGTGCTCCACTGCTAAAATTACATAGGCACCTATTCCAAGGAGGAAAATGACATGCCGCATCTCGGTGTCCCTGAACTGGTACTGATTTTGGTGATTGTGATCGCGGTGTTTGGCGCAGGCAAACTCGCCAACCTCGGTGGGGCGCTCGGCAAGGGCGTTCACGACTTTCGCAAGAGCCTGAAGGACGAGGAGAGCGCCAAGAACTCGGAGATCGCTGAGGCGACCAAGGCCGTCGCCAATGGACCGGCCCCGCAGGTCGTGAGCGCGCCGCCCGCCGCGCCCGAGGCCGTCGCCGAGCCGGAAGCAGCGCCCGAAGAGACCGAGCCCTCTGCCTGATGCTCGTAGGTCCGGGATCCATGGCACTCGGCGTCGTGGACAGATTAAGGAGACGTGATGGGGCATTTGGGCACGACTGAACTGATCATCATCCTGGTGGTGGTCGTTGTCGTCTTTGGCGCCGGCAAGCTGCCTGAGATTGGTGGCGCGCTGGGTCAGGGTCTCAAGGATTTCCGCAAGGCTACCAAGGACCTTGAGGGAGCCAAAGAGGACGTGCAAGAAGTAGCCGATATGGCCAGGATCGAAGAGCGCTGATCAACGGCGCCTGTTAGATGTTATGGAAAGAGACCGGCAAGCCTCGTGATGAGGTTGTTAGCCGGTCTCTTTTTTGCTACAGTCGTTCTGTGGGTGTTTCGCGACATAGCGTGAGGAGAGTGGAAGATGTTCACCCTTTCCGGGTTTGCGGACGAGATCTCGGCTGACCTGAACGAACAACTGGATGTGCTGGAACGACTGGGCATCGGTTATCTCGAGTTTCGTGGTGTCTGGAACACGGGCGTTCTCGATCTCAGCGACGAGCAGGTACGCGAGGTCAAAAAGGCGCTCGACGGGCGCGGTATCCGGGTTTCGGCCATCGGGTCTCCCATTGGCAAGATCAAGATCGATGACCCCTTTGAGCCCCATCTCGCGGCCTTTCGCCGGGCGGTGATGCTGGCCGAGTACTTTGAGACCCCCTATATCCGTCTCTTTTCCTTTTTCGTTCCCGAGGGAGAGGCTGAGGCGCATCGAGACGAGGTGATGCGCCGGATGGAGGCGCTCCTGGAGGCGGCGATGGGGCACCCGGTGACCCTGCTGCACGAGAACGAGCGGCATATCTACGGCGACATCCCTTCCCGTTGTGCCGACCTCATGCAGACCTTTGACACGCCGCGACTGCGCTTTACCTTTGACCCGGCAAACTTTGTGCTCTGCGGCGTGCACCCCTTTACTGATGGCTGGGACCTGCTCAAGGACTATACCGTGTACCTGCACATCAAGGACGCGTTGATGGGTCCGGGACAGGTGGTGCCGGCCGGTCAGGGAGACGGTGAACTGCGTCCGCTCATCAGCGCTCTGGTAGCCTCCGGCTATGACGGCTTTGCCTCTCTGGAGCCTCACCTGAGCATGGCGGGCGATTTCCGCGGATTCTCCGGCCCAGAGCTCTTTGGCGTTGCCGCAGAGGCATTTCGCAAGCTCATGGGTGAGCTCGGCGCGCAAGAGCGCCGCTAACAAGGGGGCTGACGATGCCAGTGCCATCTGTTCTCAAGGCGGTCATACCGGTTGCCGGCATGGGCACGCGCCTGCTGCCAGCGACCAAGTCGCAGCCCAAGGAGATGCTGCCGGTGGGGCGGCGGCCCGTGGTGCAATATGTGGTCGAGGAGCTTGAAGCGGCCGGCTTGAACCAGATCCTCTTTATCACCGGTCGCAAGAAAACGGCGATTGAGGACCACTTTGATGCCGATCCAGAGCTGGTGCGCCTTTTGTCTTCTGCCGATAGCTACACGCTCCTGGAAGAGCTGAACTATACCGAGACCGATGCCAGCTATTACTATACCCGTCAGAGTACGCCTCTGGGTCTGGCAGACGCTGTGCGCCACGCAGAGCGCTTTGTCGGGGACGACCACT
>CAZMAI010000321.1:0-2898 GCA_964564195.1 uncultured Anaerolineales bacterium
TTACCGCCGCCGACGGCCTGGCGCTGCGGACGTTTACGATCGGCGAAGGCTAAGACCCGGAGTGAGATGTCAGATTGCAGATAACAGATGACAGGTTTCAGGTTGCAGAAGCCAAAAGAGAGGCCGCGACGCCCATGTCACAGGCTGGGGAAAGCTTGGACCGGGACGAGCAGGCCAGGGGGCGCTGCGCTCACCCTGTGCCTCAGCTGACTGATGTGTCGTCATCGGATGGTCCATCGTCCGTCGTCCATGGTCTGCGATCTGCGCACCGCTACCCGTCTCCCGCCCAATCTTCTATCTGTCATCTGTCCTCTACAATCTCTGGTCCCAATCCCGAGGCAGCCAACCTGCCAACCTGCAACCCGTAACCCGTTCCCGGAGGTACCATGAACGTCTACTATGACTGCCGGAACCCGGTTCTTCCGCCCGACATCCACATCCCCGATGTCGAGGCGCACCTCATGCCCGATGGGCGCGTCTACGTCTATGGCTCCTGGGATCAGTTCGACGACACCTACTGCAGTCGGCAGTACCGCGTGTTCTCCTCGGCGAACATGCTAGACTGGACCGACCACGGGATCTCCTTCGACGCCGCTCAGGCCCCCTGGATGAACAACCCGGAGGCGCCGCGCTATCCCCACGGCGAGGGACTGCAGGTCACCCCGCGCATCCAGCGTATCCGCGCCGAGCGCGAGGCCCTGGGGCGCGCAGAGGCGCAGGCCAGAGGCAATCCCGCCGAGGTTCGCCCCGAGTTGCCGATGCTCTATGCGCCGGACTGCATCCACCACGACGGCAAGTACTATCTCTACTTTTGCGGCTCTGACCAGTCCGAGGGCGTAGCCGTGGCCGACCAACCCTGGGGGCCCTTTGCGAACGCTGTGCGCCTGCCCATCGGCGGGATCGACCCCGCTGTGCTGGTGGACGTGGATGCGACCGGCAAGGCTCAGGGATACTTTGCCTGGGGCGGCGGCTTTCTCGGGCGGGGCGCGCTGCTGGACGACACGCTGATGGCCCTGGTGCCCGGCAGCGAGGTCCCCGTGCTGGCCGACGACGCCACCCTGGGGTTCTACGAGGGTTCGTCGCTGCGCAAGATCGGTGACACCTACTATCTGGTCTATTGCTGCGTCGCCCATGGCAAGCCCACCTCACTGGGATATGCCACGGCCGAGCACCCGCTGGGGCCCTACACCTACGGCGGGATCATCGTTGACAACGACGGATGCGACCCCTTCACCTGGAACAACCACGGTTCCATCGAGTGCGTCAACGGGCAGTGGTATGTGTTTTACCATCGCGCCTCGCGCAACTCGTTCCGGCGGAGGCGGCTGTGCGTCGAGCCCATCACCATCGCCAGCGACGGGAGCATCGCCGAGGTGCCCATGACCTCGCAGGGGGCGGGCAGACCGTTCACGCTCGGTGAGACGATCGCGGCCTGGCGCGCCTGCGGGGTCCACGGTGGCGCGTACATCGCCCCGGACGCACAGGGCCGAGAGGCGCTGGCCGGCCTGGCCGACGGGAGCGAAGCCGTCTACCGTTATGTCCACTGGGATCGCCCCGCCTCAGGCCTGGAGATCGAGGCCAGCGGCAGCGGCGACATCACCCTCTGCCTGGATGGCGAGGAGGTGCCCGCCGGCCGCGCGGTGATCCGCGATGGGCACGTCACCGAGGCCTGGATGGCCGGCCCCGCGGGCGCCCACGAGTTGGTGCTCCGTTTCGGCGCCGTCGACGGGCTGGTGCTGTACGGCGTGGCCATCAGCTAACAAGCCCAGAGGACATTCACATCGATAGACAGGATACATAGGATAGGACGGTTGCAGCGACGGTCGATAGACCCGTCCAGGAGTGAGCCATCCGGGCGGCATGCGGCGCGGGGGAGCGCCACCAGGCCCGGAGCGATCTGGTATCTGCCATCCGCAACCTTTAACCTGTAACCTGCCAACCTGTAACCTGTAACCTGTAACCTGAAACGCCCAACGCGAAACGCGATAACGCTCCTGGAGGCTCCATGCCCGACAACCTGACCCACCTCCACCGCGAAACCGGCCGCACCTGGGACGTGACCGCCGCGCTCTACGAGCGCGACGAGCCCCGCGACATTGAGCGCCTGCGCGCCGGCTGGACGTCGATCCTGCCCGCGGAGTTGCCACTGCTGCGCGAGTACCTGCCCTGCGGGCGCGCGCTGCATCTGCAGTGCGCTGGCGGTGTCGACACCCTCTCCCTCTGGAAGATGGGCGCCCGCCTGGTGGTCGGGGTGGATATCTCCGAGCGGATGATCGCCGTGGCCAAACGCAAGGCCTCCGCCCTGGGCGCGCCGGCCACGTTCGTCGCCTGCGACGTGCTGGATACGCCGCGCGCCTTTGACCGCACGGTGAACCTGCTCTACACAGGCAAGGGCGCCCTGCCCTGGATGATGGATCTGGACGCCTGGGCGGCCGTGGTCGCGCGCCTGCTGGCACCCAACGGGCACCTGTTCGTGCACGAGGGCCATCCGCTGGACTGGGTCTGGGACCTGGAGGCCGAGGACTATCGCCTGAGCGCGCGCACCGGCAGTTACTTTCAGAGCGAGCCGGTGGCCGACCGCAACTGGCCCGCCACGGCGGACGTGGTGCAGGAGCGCGCCGCGTCGGAGGACCTGCACGTGCACGAGCGCCAGTGGACCCTGGGCCAAATCGTGACCGCCGTCGCCGGAGCGGGCCTGCAGATCGAGCGGCTGGTGGAGCACCCCGAGCCCTTCTGGGAGCAGTTTCCCCATCTGGACCCGGCGCTCATGGGGCGCTTGCCGCACTCGTTTACGCTCATCGCGAAGCGGGGCTGAGCCGACGATAGACCATCGACACGGTTGGCCCCCGGAGATACCGTCTTGGTTGTCAAGCAGGCAAAGCGTGAGCGTGACATGGA
>CAZMAI010000322.1:0-2883 GCA_964564195.1 uncultured Anaerolineales bacterium
GCGACGATGCTCAGCGGGTTGAGTCTCGGTTCGGCGCAACTGGTCGTCGTCATTCTCTTTGCGCTGGGAGGGTTTGTGCTGTACTCCGCACTGATGGCGGGGCTGGGGGCCTTGGCGCCCGATGTGCACAGCAGCCAGAGTCTGGTGTTTGTGATCACACTGCCCATGATGATCCCGTACTATCTGTGGATGAACATCACCGGGGACCCTGCCGGTGCAGTAGCGGTCGTGCTGAGCCTGTTTCCCTTTTCCGCGCCGCTGGCCATGCTGCTGCGCATAGCGGTCACGACGGTGCCTGTTTGGCAATTGGCCGCGAGTCTGGGGCTCATCGTGCTCACGGCGCTGGGCACCGTCCGGCTCATGTCTCGGCTGTTCCGCGCCCAGGTGCTCCTGAGCGGCGAGCCGCTATCCTGGAGGCGGATGCTCCGGGCACTGACCGAGTAATAAGAACGGGGGAGCGGGTGCTCACGTGTGCGCCGGTCCCCCGTGGTACATCAGCGTGTGGGTTCAGCCCGGGTAACGGGCCATCGCTTCCGCCGAAGCCCGGATCGTCTCCAGCTTGTGCGCGCGGGTAATCCGCTTGATCCCGACGAAATCAAAGGGCAGCGCCCTCACATGCTGCGCCCAGCGCTCCATGTTGGTGAGGCAGGAGATCATCCCGCCGCCCCCGCCGCCGGCCGCCGCGACCATGAGCACGGGCTTGCCGAACAGGCGGCTCTCCTCGCCCAGCGTGGCCTCGCAGCGACGCATCCGGTCGGTAAAGTTCTTCATCGACTCGCTCATATCGCCCCAGTAGACCGGCGTCACCAGCACCAGTGCATCGGCCGCGATGGCTCTCTGGTGCAGGGCCTGGAAATCGTCCTTCACGCCGCCGCACTCGTGGTTCGGCCGGCACCCGCCCCAGCCGTCGCTGCACTGGTTGCAGGAGCCGATCTTGAGGTCCTTGAGCCGCACATCCTCCGCGGTGCTGCCCGTGGCCTGGACCCCTTCCACAGCGGCGCGCGCGCAGGCGGCCGTGAGACCGTCAGTATTGGGGCTGGACTCTATCACCAGTACGTGCATGGTAACCTCCCAGGTACGAATGTGTGCGGTGAAAACCGATGACGCTAGATCACACCGGTGCCCATCAGCCCGCCCATGAGGACAAAGAGTACCGCGGCGATGGCCAGCATGCGGGGCCGAGGGATCAGGCGGCAGAGTTGCTGGCCACCCGCCACCGCCAATCCCGTGACCGCGGTGAGTGCCAGCGCGCCGCCCAGGAACACCGGCAGCAAAGATGCGGCGCCGCTGGCCAGGCCCATCACGGCCAGCTGGGTCTTGTCGCCCAACTCGGCCACAAAGAGCAGCCCAAAGGTCGCGGCAAATGCGCGCCAATCCCAGCGCGGGCAGTCGCCCTCGCCTATCGCGCAAATCGCATCTTCTTCGTCCACCTTGCGGGACTCGAACCAGGTGTGCACGCCCATGATGACGAACAGGATGCCAGCGATGATCTGCAGTGTCTGCGGCGGGATGACGCGGCTCAGCAACTGCCCGGCGATAGCGCCGATGGCCGTAACGACAGCCAGCGCCAGGCTCCCGCCTGCGAAGACGGGCCAGGTCGAGCGAAACTTGCAGGTCTGCGACAGCACCGCGAGTTGGGTTTTATCTCCCAGCTCCGCGATGAACACCAGTCCGAACGCACCCCAGAAGGCTTCCCAGGGCATGAACCCCTCCAACAGACTTTTCCCTGGATTATAGTCACCTGGGCTCCCGGCACAAGGCCAGCCCAGGGCGCTCACGCAGCCTACCAGTGCAGTATGGATCGGCTTTTCAGGAGTGGGGGGTGTGCTATACTAAAGTTTCGTTCGGTCAGGATGGTACAGAACACAACGGGCGCCCCGGTGGCGCTCTGTCTGGAGGTAACTGATGCGTTTACGAACTTTTCTCAGGCTATGGCTGCTGGCGGGTGCATTGCTGCTGGTTGCGGGCTGCATGTCGCCAGAGCCTGTGGCTATAGCGACGCCAAGGCTCCTGCCGACCAGTGCCCCCACCAACACGCCGTATGTTCCCGATACGCCCGCGCCGGCGCCCTCAGATACGGCTGTGCCCGACGACACGGCCACGCCTGACGAGGCTGATGCGTCAGTGACAGGCGAGGTGTCCGTGAGTGAGTCAGAAGCGACGCAGGCTCCCGCTCCAACGGACACTGCCCCGCCTGTGCGCCCCACGCCGGTCCCGCTACCGACGGGCGAGTTGGCCCACCACTCTAACATCGGGCCTTACTTGCTGGCGCCCCCTGAGGCGGGCCAGCCCACCCACAACCTGCTCAAGAACGGGAATATGCGGGCCTATCTGGCGATCAACCCCGCACACTGGGCGCCGGACGATGCCTTGCCGGAGATGGAGGGCTATGGCCGCAACTATCTGGCCGAAGAGGAGGAACTCTCGTTCATCCGTCGGCGCGAGCAGGGCGCCCGTGGCTACTATGATCGCTTCCGGCCGACCTATGAGCAGACGCGCGGCCAGATTCACGCCTGGATGTCCACCTGGGCCTTTGTCTATGGCGATCAGGCCTTTGCCGAGGACTGGGTGGCCTTTCAGCGCGAGTGGCTGCGGCTGATGCACGCCGATGGATACCTGGCTGGCGTGGGGGGTATGAAGACGCATCTTTTCGAGTCAGGCGAGTTCGCCTGGCTGGCACCGGCTATCGCCGAGGCGGACTATCTCTTTTTGGCCGAGTCGGACGCGCCGACCCTGGTCGACGGGATGGGCAAGACGGCCTACCGCTACCGCCAGTTCGTGGCCGAGTTCACGCAGACCCTGCCTGACGCCGAACTGCCGCCGCTGATCCTCGACGTGGCTGTCGATGGGCAGGTGCTGGCGGATCTGGAGGCACCCAACGGG
>CAZMAI010000323.1:0-2853 GCA_964564195.1 uncultured Anaerolineales bacterium
CGGTACCCATCAACCCTGGATCGGCTGGAGTCAATGTCCGGGCTGTATGAAGGGTATCCACACACCACCCTCGCCCCGGGCACGTGATACGTCTCGCCAGGCATGTTGAGCAACCTCGCAAAGGCGGGCGCGTGAGAGGTGTCATATCCGATAATGCCAACCCGCATGTCGTCTGCCATCGGACTGCTCCTTTCTGGCTCATCCACTGCCCAACCGCCATCCGACCGCCTCGCCTATCGCGACACGGCCACCGCCCCCCATCATCTGTTCCTGGTGCTCTTGACCGGCGGGCCTAGAGGTCCTGCATCACCGCGCGCATCGCGTTCAACGCCGTATCGATATCCGTGGACGTAATCCCGTAATGTGTGACAGCGCGCAACCGGAACGGGTCCATCGCGTTGATGAGCACGCCTCGACGCGCCAGGCCATCCTGAACCGCGGCCACATTGACAGCAGTATCCTTCAAGCTAATCATGATGATATTGCTCTGCACGGTGTCCGGGTCGACTGCAATCCCGGGTATCTCTGCCAGGCCCTCGGCAAGACGGCGGGCGTTCGCGTGATCTTCCGACAACCGATCCACCATCTGCTCCAGCGCGACGATTCCGGCGGCTGCGAGCACACCGGCCTGGCGCATTCCCCCGCCTACGACTTTGCGCATGCGGCGAGCCCGCGCGATGAACGCAGCAGAGCCGGCGACCACCGAGCCGACCGGCGCAGCCAGCCCCTTGGACAGGCAGACCTGGATAGAGTCCACTCTGCTGGCGATCTCGGCCACCGGCACACCCAACGCTACCGCGGCGTTAAAGACGCGCGCGCCATCCAGATGCATCGCGAGTCCATGGCGAATCGCCACAGCCCGCACGGCATCCATTTGCTCGAGCGAGACCACAGCGCCACCGCAGCGATTGTGCGTGTTCTCCAGGCAGATCAGGCGCGTGATAGGAAAATGGATGTTCTCGCCCCGAACGGCATCCTCGACCTGCGCAGGATCCAGCGATCCGTCTGGCTGGTTAGGGACAGTACGCACGTGCACGCCCCCCAACGCCGACACGCCGCCCTGCTCGTAGATAAAAGTGTGGGCCTGGTCGCCCATGATCGCCTCGTCACCGCGGCCACAGTGCGCCAGCAGTGCCACAAGGTTTCCCATCGTACCACTCACCACAAACAGTGCCGCTTCCTTGCCCAGCATCTCTGCGGAGAATTCCTCAAGGCGATTGACGGTTGGGTCCTCCCCGTACACATCATCGCCGAGCTCTGCTTCGTACATGGCCTTGCGCATGGCCTCGCTGGGGTGTGTAACCGTATCACTGCGCAGATCGATACTATGCACGGTAGCCTCCTTGGGGTGCCGGGTGTAACGCTCGAAGAATAGCCCAAACGCGGTGGCTTACCAACCCGTGCATAACGACGCAGCGTCGTTGCCATACAACTGGCTGCCGCTCCAGATCTCGTAGACCGCAACTACGCCGCGTACAGAAGGTTAAGCGGCTCTGAGTCGATCCAGCACTCGCTGCATATCCTCGGGCACGGGCGCCTCACAGGTCAGCAGCTCCTGCGTGACCGGGTGTGTAATCGCGAGTCGTTGCGCATGCAGCATCTGACGTCGGGCACCGAATGTATCGCGTCGTACACCATACGTCCGGTCCCCTACTACCGGATGGCCGATCGCTGCCATGTGAACGCGAATCTGATGCGTGCGCCCCGTCAATAGATTGACCGAGATCAGCGAGACGCCCTTGAATCGCTCCAGGGTTTCGTACTCTGTGCGGGCGTACCGTCCCCCGGGAGCCACAGACATCCTGGCCCGATTCGCCTCGTCCCGCCCGATGGGAGCCTCAATGGCCGCTCGCGCTGGCGCGGGCGCACCGTGCACCAGGGCCAGATACTGCTTGCTTACCGCCCGGCGCCGGAACTGTCGCTGTAGTGCCAACAGAGTTTCCGGGGTCTTGGCGACGACAAGCGTACCGGAGGTGTCCCGGTCCAGACGGTGTACGATCCCCGGACGAGCGGGATCCATATCCACGATGCCGAGTTCTGGTCGCATCGCCAGCAGCGCCAAGACCAGCGTCTCTCCTCTGTGCCCCGATCCCTCATGAACCACGAGCCCTGCAGGCTTGTCCACGACGAGGAGGGCATCATCCTCGTACAGGACATTGATCACCGGGGGCTGCGCGCGGCTGGCCTCCTCTGGCTCGGGCAGCGCGACGCTCACGCTATCGCCCGCGGCCACGAGATAGCTGGCCCGCTCCACCTCACCGTTGACGGTGACCTCTCCCGCAGTGATGAGCTTTTGCACCGCGCTGCGCGAGAGCGTTCCCAGCGCCTCTACCAGGTACTTGTCCAGGCGTTGCCCTGCAAGGTCCTCAGGGATGACCAGTTCGGTAGAGCCCATCGCTATTTATCGTCCTCTGGCACGCTGTAATCCGATAGCGCAGGCGCTGGCCCCTGGGGAACGTCTCCGTCTGGCCTGGGCGGCTTGTCGAAAAAGAGCGCATAGACGCAGAGCAATATCGTGCCAACCGTGATGGCGCTGTCAGCCACGTTAAAGATCGGGAACCAGCCCAGGTCGACAAAGTCGGTCACCCCACCCAGCGTCAGGCGATCGATCAGGTTCCCGATGGCACCCCCCAACTGTAGCCCAAGCGCTATGCGCAGCAGCGCCGAATTCTCTGCGATGCGCCGGAAATAGAGCACGATCAGGAGTATTGCGGCCGACGCGCTATAGATAAAGAACTTGCCCAGCCCCTGCCCCAGTCCGAACGCGGCCCCGGAGTTGCGAATATGCGTGAGCACGACAATGTCGTCCAGCCATGAGACCAGCGACCTGGACATGTTCAGCGGGATCGCCTC
>CAZMAI010000324.1:0-2848 GCA_964564195.1 uncultured Anaerolineales bacterium
AACACTGTCGTGCCATAGATAAAGCTCATCCCCAGGTGGTAAAAAGTCAGGTCGAGGACGTTGACCCAAAAGTTCCAGTTGGCATTCTTTTGTAGATAGACGTTGTACTCGGCATCAGACAAATAGACAGACATGCCCTCACCCGCAGGGATATTCTCGTATCACGCCACGCAAAGCAAGGACCCCGCCACCGCTCCTGGCAGAGTCCTGTGTATATGTGCCATCGCCCGCACGCTGCACCAGGTATGCGAGCTCCAACCCATGCGACTCACCTGGCGCGTCACTCGATCGCCCACGACAATCCAGGTCTCGCCCTGTTCAGGGAAGCAGCACCGCCTTGAGGGCCTCTCGGCGTTCTACCGCCTCCAGGGCATCGGTGGCTCGCGACAAGGTAAACCGGTGGGTGACCAGCCCGGCCAACCGGTCCGGATGCTGCCGAATCACACTGATCGCGCGCAGCGTGTGCCGGACATCGCTCACCCAGACTCCCTGTATGCGCACATTCTTGCGGACGACCTGCTCAAAGGGCGCGATGGTCATCTCTCCGACCGGCGTGCCGAAACCCACCAGCGCCAGCGCGCCGCCCGAGCGTACGAGATCCAACCCCTCGCTGGCCGCAGAGACGGATCCGGACGCCTCAATGACCAGATCGGCGCCACGGCCGTGCGTCAGGTCCAGAACCGCCTCGCGCCGCTCGGCAGCCGACGTCGCATGCCGATCCAGCAAGCTTGTGGCACCGGCATCCCGGGCCAACGCGAGCCGGCCCGCTGTTCCGCCGATCATAATGACATTCTCGGCACCGGCGGCCCGCGCCAGCGCCACCGAGAATACGCCTACCGGGCCTGGCCCAAACACGACGACTGTGTCGCCGGTGTGCAGGTCCACAAGATCAAAAGTATGCGCTGCGGTCGCACCAGAGCAGGAAGCGACCACCATGGTCGCAGGATCATCCGCTTCCGTTAACGGGATGATGTCCGTTCGCGCATCCAGGATAACGTGGGTCGCATAGCAACCATTCAAGAAGGGAGGCGCCTGCGAGGAGCGATGGATCCCATAGGCCCACCGCGCCGCGCAAAGGGACGGCTCATGCAACACGGCACAGTGATAGCAGTGTCCACACGGAACTCCGCGCTCCCATGAGATGAGATCGCCAGGCACCACTGGCTGCCCGAAGATGTCCTGTCGCTGGCCTGCGGTCTCCACCACGCGCCCCACACCCTCGTGGCCAAGGATAATCGGCAAAGGGGTGCGGGGATCCTGGCCGCGCCACATGTGGACATCAGATCCACAGACACCGGCAGCAACAACCTGCACAAGGACCTGTCCCTGAGCAAGGGACGGCACAGCGATCTCGACCAGCGCCAGGGGGAGGTCAAACTGCTCCAGGACTGCGGCCAGAGCCTTCATCGTCATAGCTCCGTCAGCGTTGAGTTGGCCAAAGCCACGCCTAGTCGCGATTGAGGAGCAACTGCATCCATGCTCTCCAGTTGGGGTTATCAAAGTAGGAGAGGTCTTGCATACGATCGCTGAGGCTGGCCCCTGTCTGCTCCAGGATACTGGCGGCGTCGACCGCGGCAACGGTTCCCTCTGAAGGCACAAGCCTGACGGCCAGCACCCCCGGAGGCACCTGGCCGGTCTCCTTGAGCGCTTCATCGATCCATGCCAGGGATTGGCGTCGTTCAATCTCGAGCAGCAGATTCTGCCGGTCGAGTTCCATTTCTGCGATCTCGACCTTAAGCTCGTCGCGCCACACGCGCAGGCGGTAGGTTCTGATCGCTTTGCTGGCAAATGCGCCGATGAAAAAAACGATAACAGCGAGGGCCATCACCCCAACCACCTGGGTTACGGTGATGGGGCGCGGACCACGGGAATCTACCATGTCTCACCTCTGCCGGAATAATAGTGAAAGCCGGCTTGCGCGTCAATGATGCCTATTCCATCCTATCACTGGGAACCGACCTGTCTCGAAGAAGGGGGTGCTGCCGTGCCATGGTCAGTGGACCTTTACCTTTGCGCGTCAACGAGTATAATGATTACAAGTGTCGATCTATTGCCGTGCGGACGGAGCCTGTCTACACTGGTAGGCTGCGGGAAAGGTCAAGGCAAATGCTATGAGTGACCTGATTCTAGTCGTCGATGATGACCCGATCGCAGTAGTGGGCATCGAGCGGATACTGAGCCACAGCGGCTTTGAAGTCAGCGTCGCGCTGCGAGGCGTGGACGCGTTGACCATCGCACGGGAGCAGCGCCCTGCCCTCGTCATCATGGACATCATGATGCCGGGGATGGATGGAATCGAAGTCGCCCGGCGCATGCGCGAAATACCGCATCTGACAAGCTTACCCATTCTATTCCTGACGGGTCGCGGAGAGATCGATGACAAAATCGCCGCCTACCAGCAGGCCCAGGCTGACGACTATCTCACCAAGCCCTTTGACGTGCGCGAGTTGGATTTGCGCGTCAAAGCCCTCCTGCGCCGGGCTACACAGACGGTACCCCCGGAGGCCGATGAAAGGCTGACCGTGGGATCACTGGTTCTGGATATGCGCACCTATGAGATCAACACGCCAGACCGTACCGTGCTCCTGACTCCCATCGAGTTCGAGCTCATGCGCTTTTTGATGAGTCGCGCGGATCACGTCTTTTCTACCGATCAACTCCTGGAAGAGGTCTGGGGATATCCCCCCGGCACGGGGATGCCCGATCTGGTGCGCGTGCACATCAAGAATATTCGCGACAAGATAGAGCCAGATCCCAAAACGCCAACGTACGTGCGCAATTTGCTGAGGCGAGGGTACATGGTCACATCTGAGCAATGCACCAGCGCCTGACGGCGCAGTTGCCCTAA
>CAZMAI010000325.1:0-2848 GCA_964564195.1 uncultured Anaerolineales bacterium
GGCATAGTGCGCCATGATCAGATCGAGCGCGGCGCGCTTCTCCTCGGGATCCTCGAGAAACTGTGGCGATCCCCAGGCAATGACGCTTTCATACCGTGTGCCCCAACCGCAGGCGGCTCCCGCTGTGATCAGTTCGCCGGGTAGATCCCACTGCAGGCACACACGGTCTGCCTGACGCAGCGCCACCAACTTGCGCCCCTCCCGGGCCATGTGCAGCACCACGGCCGCCCCATCGTAGCCAAAGGATAGCGGCACGACGTATGGCTCGCCCTGCGAGATGACACCAAGATGGCATACCTGGCACCGATCGATAATGTCGTCGATGCGAACGCGATCGGCAATCTCGCGGTCCTTGCGTCTCACATCCTCCATGCCGTAGGGTCTATCGTCCATCGTCTGTGGTCAACACTCAGGGAAAGCGCCAGCCATAGCCGTCATAGGGGATCGCTGGCGGAACGGCGCGCGCCAGTTCCTCTGCCAATGGGCTCCCTGCTCGGGCGTGCAGGCTGCAGAGGGGGTCTTCATACACCAGCGTCCACCCCGGATGCAAGAGCATCAGGTTGTGTGAAGCGTGCGCCTTACTTACCAGCACGAGGTCCGGAGCATTCAGTCGCAGCAGTTCGTCCCAATCGCCATGGCCAAAGGTCAGCTCCAGGCTCTGGTTGTAGATCCTGTCGTCGTATACCGTCTCCCGCCGGCCGTCCATCGATACCTGCACCTCAGGACCCAGGTGCCAGAGCGCGTACTGTCCCCAGTCGAAATAGATGACAAGCTTACCCTGTGGCAGGTGCTTTTCGATGAGAGCGATTGCCCGTGCAGGGAAACTTGCCTCACGCACCCGAATGGCGACGGGCTCGGTTAGCACATTGATCCAGAGTGCGACAGCCAGCAGCAGGCTCACAGCCCAGATCCCGCGGCGCAGCACACGGCCTGGTTTGAGCGGGCGGAGCAGCCACTCCCCGGCGGCCTGCAGGTGCTCGGCATGGAACACCGCCCAGGCAAGCGCAAAGAACAACAGGTGGCGCACTGCCACTGTGGTCATCACCGCCGACACGACATAGATGGCCAGCAGCAGGGGCGATCGCGGCCGTCCGCTGCGGCAAACCGCCCACAGGCCCAGAACGATGAGCGCACCCACAAAGAGCATATACTCCGGGAAGCTGGCCAGCGGCTGCCATTCCACGATCTCGGGCCGGGCCACCGTGGCCGTCCTGAGCAAGAATCGCCAGAGCCCGAGGCCGTACGGGTTTACGAGCGTGGCGGTTAGCGCGGTCAGTGCAGCCTGCGCCAGCGTCACAAAGGGCCTGTGTACCAGTGCCCGCCAGCCGCCGGCTGCCAGCGTCCGGTAGCCCTCGATCAGCACCGCCAGCCCGAGAAAGGCGACGCCTGCCAAAAAGCCGCCGTGGGCATTGGTCCAAACGATGTACAGGGGTACCAGCCACCACACGACACGCGGACGCGTGTCTCGCCTGACCAGAATGTATAGCAGCAGCGCAAAGCCAAGTACGGTGAACATCTGCGGACGCACCGGTGAAAGCACCGGCCTCAAGCCGAGGGCGGCGCCGATCAGCGTTACATATGCCGCTACCAGCCCTGCGCCGCGCTGGCGGGCGGCAGCATAAACAGCGGCCAGGCTCCCCATGGCCAGCAGACCCTTGAGCAGGACGAGGCCCGCAGAGCCTCCGGCCCGGTACGCCACTCCCATCGACACCTCGGCCAGCCACTCATGGTTGACCCACGTCCCCGGCCTGCTCAGATACGAGTAGACATCAGTGCGCAGGACCGTGCCCGCCTCCAGGTTGTCCAGGCCATAGCGCAGATGTCCCCAGAGGTCGGGGTCTGCCATCGTCGGTCCGAGAACAAGCCAAAGGACGGCCACTGTGATGGCGATGGCCAGCCAGCGCACCGTCGCCGGGGTATCTGTAACGGGTTTCGCGGACGGTTCGTTCACAGCACTCTCCTCAATGCGTCAGTGACTCTGCAGACGCGGATTTAACACCTGCTCAAGCGACCGGCCCAGGAGGCTAAAACTCAGGGCCATGAGCAGTAGCAGGATCGCGGGAACCAGCACCAGGTGATAGTTGCCGCCGTAGACGTCCCCCGCAAAGGCCTCGCGCACGAGGCTGCCCCACGTCGGCAGCGAGGGATCGCTGATCCCAAGATATGCCAGCGCCGCCTCCAGGAACACAAAGGACGGTACTAACACGACCATCTGGGGCACGAGCACGGGCGCCAGATAGGGCAACAGGTAGCGCCAGATAATCCGCCAACCGCTGGCCCCCTGAGCGCGAGCGGCCTCCACCCAGGGAGCGTTCACGGCGGGCTGGAGTGCGGCGCGGTATGTCCGCATGCCGCTCCCAAAGATCGAGAGCGCAACGGTGACGCCCACAATCACCCAGAAACTCTTGCTGTACAGCGTGAACACCATCAGGCTGACGGCGAAGGTGGGCAGCACCATGTTGATCTCGCTGATGCGCTGCACCAAACCGTCGACCAGTCCGCCGTTCCAGGCGGCTGCGGCAGCAATGATCGCTGAGGCGAGGGTGCTGCCGAGGGCGGCAAGCACGCCAAAGGCCAACGCGATGGGTGTCCCCCATAGAACAGCCGTCATCAAGTCGCGACGGCGCCCATCAGTGCCGGCCAGGCCGTGTACCTCGCCGTAAACCACGACCTCTGCATCGAGCGTGTCATCAGGCGAGAATAGCGTTGCAACGACATCGAGCTCGTAACGACCCGAAAGCGGCGTCCCGGGTTCCTCTGGATCGTCAAAGAGCGCCCTTTCTGGATAATCAGAACCCAGTCTGCGCCTCAGGCGATCCTCAAGCGCGACGCGAAAGGTCGCGCTGGC
>CAZMAI010000326.1:0-2843 GCA_964564195.1 uncultured Anaerolineales bacterium
CGGCGCCCTCCAGCCCGGGCTACCGCGTGGTGGCCGAGCCCGATGCGCGTTTTCTGGCTGGCCAGTCGCTGGACTGGCTGCCCCTGGACCCCGAGTCGCGGCGCCGCCTGCATCTGTATGGCATTCGCACCATCGGCGGGCTGGCGGCGCTGCCTGCTGCCGCGGCGGTGGAGCAGCTTGGGCCGGAGAGCCTGACCGCCTGGCAGTGGGCCAACGGGCAGGACGCCCGCCCCGTGGTGGGGAGGCGCTGCCAGACGTTTATCGCTTCGCATCTCTATGAGGAGCCCGAGACGCGCATCGAGGCGCTGGTGGAGGGCGCCGCACGACTGGCCGAGCGCGCGCTGGCTGATCTGCCCGTCTCCCGTACGGCGTGGGCCATCCGCCGGGCTACCCTGCAGGTGCAGTTCGTCTCCGGCGGCTGCTGGTCGCGGGAGGGCTGGCTGGGCGATGCGCCGGGGCGCGAGACGGTGCGCGGCCTGCTGGAGCGCCTGCTGGCAAGCCTGTGCGCGCCTGCCGCCGGACAGGAGGGGGATGTGGAGGCGCTGGAGGCGGATGGCGTGGCGGAGATGACCCTCATGCTGCTGGGGTTGGAGCCGGCCCCCGGGCGCCAGTTGCAGCTCTTTGAGGCGCTGGAGACCGACCCGCAGTGGCGGCAGATCGTCTCGGCGCTCGTGCACAAGCACGCCGCCAGCCTCGTGCGGGCCGAGATGGTCGATCCCGAGGCGGCGATCCTGCCCCAGCGCTATGCCTACCGGGTGCTGCAGCCATGAGCCCTCTCTGGAGTGAGGCTGCCTTTGTGCCCGTGGCCCAGGAGGGTGACCGCCCGGTCTCGTTCCGCTGGGACCAGCACCCCCATGCGGTCGCCCGGGTCAGCCGCCACTGGAGGGTGCACCTGGACTGGTGGACCGACAAAGAGCTCTGGCGCGACTACTGGGAGGTGGCCACCGACACGGGTCTGCTCTGCGTGCTCTATTGCGATCTGCTGACCGAGGAATGGTTTTTGGAACGGGTGTACGCCTGATGGACGGGTATGTCGAGCTGCACGCGCACAGTTGTTTCTCCCTGCTGGACGGGGCGGCCACGCCCACGGCGCTGCTGGATGGCGCCCGCGACCTGGGCATGGCGGCCATGGCGCTCACCGACCACGATGGGCTGTACGCCGCCGTCGAGTTCGCCGTGGCCGCTCGCGAGCGCGCCATCCACCCCATCATCGGCGCGGAGCTGACGCTGGAGGATGAGCGCCACCTGGTGCTGCTGGCCGAGAGCGACGCGGGCTACCGCAACCTCAGCCGGCTCATCTCGCGCGCCCAGCTCGATGGCGAAAAGGCGCGCGCCCGGCTGGCCTGGCGCCACCTGCAGGGGCAGGCGGAGGGGCTGATCGCGCTCACCGGCTGCCGGCAGGGGGTGGTGGCGGCGCCGCTGCTGGCCGGGGACCGGGAGGGCGCCCGGCGCGCGCTGGGCCAGCTTGCAGAGTTGTTCCCCGGGCGGCTGTATGTCGAGCTGCAGCATCACCTGCGTCCGGACGATGATGCCCTGGTGGCCGCTCTGGCCGAGTTGGCCCGCGAGGCGCGGCTGCCGCTGGTGGCCACCAACAACGTGCACTATGTGCGGCGCGAGGGCCACCGCCTGCAGGATGTGCTCACCGCCATCCGCCACAACAGCCCGCTGCATGCCTGCCGGAACCAGCTCTATCCCAACTCGGAGCTGTACCTTAAATCGCAGACCGAGATGGCGGCGCTGCTCGCTGAGTATCCCGCGGCGCTGGCCAGCACGGGCGAGATCGCCGCGCGCTGCCAGGTGACGCTCGATTTCCGCGCGCAGGCCATCCCGCCCGTGCCTGAGACGCTGGGCACCCCCGACGAGCAGTTGGCCTCGCTCTGCGCCTCCGGCCTGCTGGCCCGCTATCCCGAGGACGACCTGGCCGCCTGGAGCCAGCTGGCGCACGAGTTGACGGTCATCCAAAAGACCAACCTCTCGGGCTATTTCATGCTGGTATGGGACATCGTGCGCTGGGCGCAGGAGCGGGGCATCCAGGTGCGCGGGCGCGGCTCGGCCGCCAACTCGATCGTCGCGTACCTGCTGGGCATCACCAACGTTGATCCGCTGGCCAACAACCTGCTGTTCGAGCGTTTTCTCTCCACCGAGGCGCGCGTCATGCCCGATATCGACCTGGATTTCTGCTCGCGCCGCCGCGAGGAGGTGATCCAGTATGTCTATGAAAAGTACGGCGAGGACCATGTGGGCATGGTGTGCAACTATGTCACCTACCGCTCGCGCTCGGCCATCCGCGATGTGGGCAAGGCGCTGGACCTGCCGCAGGAGATGCTCGATCGCCTGGCCAAGAGCCAGGGGCACTGGGGCGTGCCCTCGCAGGATATCGGCACTTGCCAGGTGGACCCCGCGCGCTGGGATCAGTTCGTTGCCCTGTGCGAAGAGATTCGGGGCTACCCCCGGCACCTGAGCATCCACGTGGGCGGGATGTGCATCACCGCGGCGCCGCTCAACGAGATCGTGCCGCTGGAGCGCGCCACCATGCCGGGTCGGGTGGTGATCCAGTGGAACAAGGACAACGTCGAGGACGCGGGGCTGATCAAGATGGACCTGCTCTCGCTGCGCACCCTCTCGGCCATTGACGAATGCGTGCGGTTGATCAGCGAGACCGAGGGCGTCGATATCAACCTGGACGCTCTGCCTCTGGACGACCCCGTGGTCTACGAGACCCTGTGCCGGGCGGACACGGTGAGCACCTTCCAGGTCGAGTCGCGCGCGCAGCAGCAGGCGCTGGTGCAGATGCGCCCCGAGGTGTTCAACGACCTGGCGGTAGAGGTGGCGCTGATCCGCCC
>CAZMAI010000327.1:0-2828 GCA_964564195.1 uncultured Anaerolineales bacterium
TCCAGGCTCTCGAGCTCGATCCGCGGCGCGACGCCCTTCCTCAGGCAGGTCTCGATCACATGGCGCTCCGCCTCCTTGATGGCAGGATCCCCTGCCTGGAGCCCACTGCTCATGGTATAGTCCGAAGGACCCCACTGCACCATGTCGACGCCGGGCACCAGGCAGTTGTCCAGATCGTCCACCAGCGAGCGCTTTTCGGCCATGATGGCCACGACCACGTCGCGCAGCGCCTGCGAGAACTCGTCGCGACCGCTGCTGTCATAGGCAAAGCGCCGTGAGGCCGCCCCGTACAGCCCGCCATCCTGCGGGGTATCCGGGCGGCAGATGCGCACGCACTCCTCCACCTCGGCACGGTCACGGCAGTCGACAAAGAGGATGGACTGAAAGCCGGAGCCGATGGCACGCTGGGCCAGGAAC
Source organism: uncultured Anaerolineales bacterium (assembly GCA_964564195.1). Taxonomy (GTDB): domain Bacteria; phylum Chloroflexota; class Anaerolineae; order UBA1429; family UBA1429; genus JAAYED01. The sequence goes on from CAZMAI010000327.1 coordinate 418, forward strand.
AGGCGCGGATCCTGGTCCAGTTTGATCATGGTGCCCATGCCATAGAGCTCGGCCGCCCGGCAAAAGTTGTCCATACCGGCCATGTCGAACGGGCCGTACTCGGAGGCGAACTCGATATAGTCGTACAGCCCCATGGCGCCGACCATCTCGACGATATCGGGCCAGATGCTGTTCACGCGCACGCACAGGCTGGGCCGGTCCTCGTCCAGCAGCTGGCGCAGCACATTCGGTCTGATCATCTCACCACTCCTTCCCTCTACTGGCGCCGGTGATCCAGCACTGCCGGGTTGGCGACGAAATCGGGCAGACCACCCTCGCAGACCGCGCGGGCGTCCTTGCCGATGCGCCAACGCTGCATGGCCATGGTCGCATCGGCGTACGAGGCCGAGTGCGGCGTAAGCGTGACATTGTCCATGCTCAGGAACGGGTGCCCAGGGGCCAGCGGCTCGGACTCGAACACATCCAGGCCGGCGCCGGCGATCCGTCCTTCCTCAAGTGCAGCGATGAGATCGGCCTCTTTGACCACCGCGCCGCGGCTGGTGTTGATAAAGTATGCCGTGGGCTTCATGTGCTGGAAAAAGCTTGCGTCGATCATCCCGCGCGTCCTGGGTCCCAGCGGCAGGTGGCAGGAGACATAGTCCGAGCGCTCGGCCAACTCCTGTAGCGAGACCATCTCGACCCCGGCCTCTGCTCCCGCCTCCGGGGTCACAAAGGGATCATAGGCGAGAACATTCATCCCCAGCACCTGGCAGCGTCGGGCCATCTCGCGCGAGATATGCCCAAAGGCGATCAGGCCCACCGTCTCATCGTGAATGGCCCCCATCGGTGTCAGCAGGTTGCGGGCCGCCATCCAGCCATCCTTGCGCAGCGTCGCATCCAGACGGCGCACCTTTTTCGCCGAGTCCAGCAGCAGCGCCAGCGCATGGTTGGCCACCTCAGGGATGCAAAAGTCAGGCAGGTAGCCCACCACGACGCCGAATTCGGTGGCAGCGTCCAGGTCGATGGTGTCGACGCCGACGCCGTAGCGGATCACCATCTTGAGTTTGGGCGCGCCGGCGAACACCTCGCGCGTGTAGGGCTCGCCACCGCAGAGGGCGACATCGGCATCGCGCACGGCCGCCAGCACCGCCTCGGGGGTGGTACACCGTCCCGGCTTGCGCACCTCGATATGGTCGCAGGCCAGCGACTCCATCTCCTCGACCAGCATACGCTCCGGCCCTGCACCGGTATGAACGACGATCTTTTTCTCCACGTTGTGCTCCTTGCGATAGATTGACACCGCTCGAGTCTACGACGGCCCCGGACCCGCGGCAACCGTCAGGCGCTCAGACCGCGGACCAGACGCCCGTCTTGTGCTCCTGAATATAGTCCCAGATCAGACGGTAGCCCATGCCGGGCTCGGTGGGCACGGTGACATACCCCTCGCTGTCCATCGGGTCGCAGATCTCCTCCAGGTAGGGCTCGGGCGTCTCATAGTCGATGCCAGGCCCCACCAGCCCGCGCTCATAGTACTCGCAGACGTCGGCGCTCGTGGCGCCGAGCACCTGCAGGTTGGCGAAACCGGACATGTGGATCTCGCACTTGATCCCGTAGGCCTCGCACACGGCGACGTTCTTCATCACGGCGGTGATGCCGCCGCGCAGCACGTCGGTGCGCGACATGTCCGAGGCGCCGCGCAGCACCCAGTCGGCCCGGGTGTAGAAACTGCCGCCCAATTGCTCTGGCGAGAGGATAGGAATGTCCAGGTCTCTTGCCAGGCGCACGTAAGACTCGACGCGATACTCGGGCATGGGGTGCTCGTAAAAGTAGAAATTCAGCTTTTCCAGCTCGCGGCCCACCCAGAGCGCCTCTTCATAGTTGTGATAGGTACCGTAGGGATCGAACATCAGGACCATGTCGTCGCCCACGGCCTCGCGGATCAGGCGGCACGCGGCGATGTCCATCTCCACCCAGGAACGATGCTGCGGCGCCTCCTCGGTGCGTCCCTGGGCCATGCCATAGTAGGGATGGATCTTGTAGGCGCGATAGCCCTGCTCCTTGCAGGCCAGAGCGTGGGCGGCGTACTCCTCCGGCGTGCCCACGCTTGGGTACGTGCTGGCATAGGCCTTGACCCGGTCGCGCGCCCCGCCCAGCAACTTGTGAACCGGCACGCCAAAGGCCCGCGCCTGCAGGTCCCACAACGCCATATCCAGCGTGCCCAGGATGTGCTCCGGCATGGTGGGGCCATACATCAGCTGCCAGAAACGCTCGCGGTCATAGGGGTCCTGGCCCAGCAAAAAGCGCCGCGCGCTGGCCACCAGCCGCTGCCGGTCGTCGGGCGGCATCCCCTCCTGATCGCCATGGTTATAGCCACCCACGTAGTAGCCCTGGGCCCCCTCATCGGTGCTGATCACCGTGATGGTCTGCTCGGC
>CAZMAI010000328.1:0-2776 GCA_964564195.1 uncultured Anaerolineales bacterium
CTGACGGCCTCAATTGCGACGATCCCCTGGCTGGGGTCAGAGTTCGCTGGCTTTATCATTGGCCTCTGGCACGACGGCCGGCTGCATCGCTTTGCGACCTACACGGGCGCTCGCTTGGAGGCGTTGCTGGTAACCGATGATTCGATCGACTGGGTGGTGGCGGACAGGCGGCACCGCCTGAGGATGCGCATTTCGCGTGACCGGGCGGGCCAGCTCTATGCGCCAGACATCGCGGACATGAGCGGGCGCGTGGGTGAGACGCTGGGCGCCACCGCAGAGGTGACATTGACGGCGCGTTCTCTATCAGGGGCGGGCGATGCGGTGATTCTTGCAGAGCGCGCCCGGCTGGGTGCGCTCGAGGTCGTTGGGGATTGGGCGAGACTGGCCGCCGCGGCTCGCAGCTGACGAGCCGGAGCCCCGGCTTGAGCCAACGTGTTCCGATACGGACTGGACTGGCCTGAAATGCCCGCACTCGGGGCTTGACGACGGAATGGCGTTGTTCTAGAATACGGACAGAGCTGGCGCATGTGCCAGAAAACTATGATGGAAGCTATGAACACCGATACCACGGCAAACCAACCTGACGACATACCTCACGCGCGCTCTAGACGAGTGATGCTCGATTCCCCGTAGAATCGCGCCTCCGGGCGTGGGGTGTGTCTGTCACAGGGCCGCGGCGATCGCCGCGGTTTCTTAATGCAGACGGTCCGCAATGACGCGGCGACAGCCCATTCAGGAGGCAATGCGATGGCCACCTATCTCAGCCATGTTCTCGACCAGCCGGTGTGGAACGCTCAGGCGACCCGGCTCGGCAAATGTCAGGATCTGCTCTTTCTGGAGACCGATCACGGTGCCCCGCTACTGCGCGCAATCCTGATGATCGCCGAGGACGGCTCTGAGACGTATATCCCTGGCTCCCAGGTGTCGACGCTGAGCCCGGCCATCATCCTCAAGGCTGTCACGCCGCAGACCTATGAGCTGCGGGGCGATGAGCTGTGGTTGCGCCGCCAGGTGCTCGACCGGCAGATCGTGGACGTGGAGGGGCGCAGGCTGGTGCGCGTCAACGACCTGCAGCTCACCCGGGCGGAGACGACCGGGCACTATTACCTCACCGGCGTGTCTGTGGGTACCAGCAGCATGCTGCGGCGTCTGGGCGTTGAGAACCTTAGCGGACGTGTGCTCCGCGCCTTTGGTCGCGACCTATCGGAGCAGGTGATCTCGTGGCAAGATGTGGCTCCCGTACAGTCAGACGCCCCCATTCGACTGCGGGTTACCCAGGACAAGATACGCCAGCTCAACCCCGTTGACATCGCCGACATCATTGAGGATATGGACCGTCCCTCCGGCCTCACGCTGCTGAATATCCTCGACGACGAGACCGCAGCCGACACCATTTCCGAGGTCGAACCCGAACTGCAGGCTTCTTTGCTCATGTCACTGGCCCCGGAGCGCGCTGCCGACGTGCTGGAAGAGATGGACCCCGACGATGCCGTCGACCTTCTCGCCTCGATGGAGGTCGAGCAGCGCGAAAACTACCTCGGGCTGATGGAGGATCCGGAGTCGGTGGATATGGTCCGCCTGCTGGCCTTTCCAGAGGACACGGCCGGGGGCATCATGACCAGTGAGTTTACCACGTTGCCCATGGGGTTCACGGCCGGTCAAGCGCTGGACTATCTCAGGCAGTCGACTCTGGCCCAGGAGGATGAGACCCTCTACTATGTGCATGTGGTCGATGCTGAGAACAAACTGCGTGGTATGGTGTCTCTTCGGGATCTGGTGATGGCGGATCCCGACGAGGCCGTTGACGAGATCATGGACACAGAGCTGATTACGGTAGGCCCTCTGGAAGAGCAGGAGCAGGTGGCCCGACTCGTCGCGCGCTACAATCTGCTCGAGATACCGGTTGTCGATGAAGAGGGTGTCATTCAGGGAATCGTCACCGTAGATGATGCCATTGACGCCGCTATCCCTACAGCCTGGAAAAAGAGAATACCGAGATTCTACTGAGTGCAAATTGGCTATCGACTAATGGGGTGTCAGCTACTCGTGCATTCCAAGGGCAAGGCTTCCAGGCGCGTTTGGAGTAGGTTCCTTGTTGGGCTCGTCGTGAGCGATGCCGGACGAAGAGCGCACCGGACTGCTAATAACTCTCGGCTAGGGGGAGCGAGGCGATGTTTATGCAGCGGCTAAAGGGCACGGTTCGGAGATTGCTCCTGTTCCTGACGATTCTCGGCCCCGGCCTGATCACCGCCAGTGCGGACAACGATGCGCCTGGTATCGCCACCTACTCGATGGTTGGGTCAACCTTTGGCTACACGTTTCTCTGGATCCTGGTCTGGATCACACTGGGCGAGGTCGCCGTACAAGAGATGGCGGCGCGCATGGGCGCGGTAACCGGCAAGGGGCTGACTGACCTTATACGTGAACGTTTTGGGCTCAAGCTCACCTTTTTCATGATGTTGGCCCTGGTGTTGGCCAATCTGGGCACAACAGCTGCGCAGTTTGCCGGGGTGGCAAGTGCTTCTGAGCTATTTGGCATCAGCCGTTACATTGCGGTGCCGCTGGCGGGATTGGGCGTCTGGCTTCTGGTGACCCGGGGTTCGTACCGGCGTGTTGAGCGGGTGCTTCTGGTGCTGTCTCTATATGCGGTGGCTTACGTCGCTTCCGCTATTATCATCGATCCCCCCTGGACTGAGATCCTCAAGGCAGCCATAGTTCCGACCATCCAGGCTGACCGCCAGTATATCCTTGCCGTGCTGGCGACGGTGGGTACCAC
>CAZMAI010000329.1:0-2760 GCA_964564195.1 uncultured Anaerolineales bacterium
CCGACGAGTGCACAACTGGTGATCTTGGCCAGCACGGGAGCCTCCTTGACGCTGCGACGATGCCGTGGCCACTGGAGGCGAGGATAACACAGCGGGACGCGAGAGACAAGGACATCCGGAATTAACAGGATATACAGGATCCGGGCCGGGATGGACAGGATCCGGACCACGATATGCAGGAGTAGAACCATGTCAGGATGCCGGTGATATCTACCAGGAGCGTACATGAAGTCACTACGCCTGCCAGGTGCTCCTGTCCTCTCTGTCCTATCCTGTCTATCGTGGTCCCTATCCTGTATATCCTGTTAAATCTGGCCCCCCCTTGTGGTCAGCTGTAACCGAACAGCGGCGGGAAGACGATCACGACGATGGCGGCCCAGGCGGCGTACACCGGCAGGTAGCCCGTCTGCCACCGCTCCAGCGCGGCAAAGGGGACGCGGCCCCGGATAAAGCGCAGGTAGAGCACGGCGGACCAGGCCAGGTTCACCAGCAGGATAACGTTCTCGCCCAGCGCGGCCACCTTGTTCGCGCTGAACCCAAACTCGCTGATGCGCGCGGCGATGGCCCACAGCGCGGCCCCGTTGGCCAGGAGCGCCGCGATCACCAGCACTACCTGCAGCACGTCCCAGGCGCCGGGAGGCGATTGCGGGTCGCGCGCCGAGATGGAATAGAGCAGCAGGCCCAGCACCACCACCAGCAACAGGTCAAAGGCGATCAGGACGTCGCGCTGGGTATCGATCGGCCGGCCGGTCCACAGCATGGCCCCCAGAAAGGCCAGCAGCAGCGCGGCGAACAGGGGCGTGAACAGGCGGGTCAGCACCGGCGCCATGTTCTCGATCACGGACTGCTTGGCCTCCACCAGCCAGGAGGCGATGATCACCGCGCCGGCGGCGCCCGTCGGCAGCAGCCAGTCGCCAAAGAACTGCTCCACGTCGACGCCGATGGCCTGAAAGATCAGCACCATGAACATGGTCAGCACGCCGCCGCCCAGGGCGATGAGCACATAGTAGATGAACAGCTCGCCCGAAAAGCGGATAAAGTCCATGCGGCCGGCCACCTGATGCCAGCGCTCGCCGGCATAGGCGACGCCGACGGCGAGCCAGAGCGCGATGGGCAGGTGCAGCGCGGACAGGACCTGGGTGTGCTGTGGGTCCACCGAGGGATACACGTTGGCGAACACCGCCGCCGCGGCGAACGCTGCCACCAGCCAGCGCAGCGTGCCCGCGGCCAGCCCGCGCTTCCAGGCGAAATAGCCCACCAGGAAGGGGAGGACGAACAGCGAAGCGTTGCGCAGGTAAAAGGCCCCGTCTGAGCCGATCTCCAGGCCGAACAGCGCGGGCAGCTTGACGGCCAGGGCAGCCGCGATGGCGAGGGCCACGGCGACGATCGCCTCCTTGCGGGCGCGCGTGCGCGTCTCGGCGCCTTCCTCGGGCACCACCAGTTGCTTCCAGAGACGCTCCGAGTGCTCGATGGCGTACTCGCGGGAGAGCGCGTCCAGGTCGCCGATGCGCTTGACCGCCACCAGAAAGGCCTCGTCACTGTCGAGGCCGGCCTCTTGCAGGCCCGCGATCTGCTCGCGCAGGTGGTCCTCCAGCTCGGCCACGTCCACCGTCTGGATCGCCTGCCGCCGGCGCAGGTACTCGCGCCACTGGTCGATCCTGGTCTCGAGCACGGGATCAGGTACGGCGTTTGTCATTGTTAGGCTCCCTGCGGCGATGCCGCGTAGATTGCCGGTAGACCGGCTAAAGAGAGAGAGAATGTATGCCAGATGCCCCGGAGCGCGTCGTCCACCGCCTGCCACTGGCGGCGCTCCTCGGCCAGCTGTGCGCGGCCCGCGGGCGTGATGCGATAGTACTTGCGGCGCCGGCCGGTCTCGGCCCGCTCCCAGCGCGCCTCCACGAACCCCTGGCGCTCCAGCCGGTGCAGCACCGGGTAGAGCATCCCGTCGGTCCAGGCCATGCGCCCGCCCGAGAGCTCGCGCACGCGCTGGAGGATGGCATAGCCGTAACTGTCCTCCTCCGCCAGGATCGCCAGCACCAGCGGCGTCGAGGAGGCGGCGATCAGGTCTTTGTTGATCTCCATAGGGCCTCCATGGTGTCGTGTTTACCTAGCAGCACTATACATTGTAGTGCTATGTATGTCAAGGGGGAAAGGACGATGGACGATGGACCATGGACGGCGGACGGTGGGGATTGGACCTCGGCCGGCACAGAGTACTGTGCTTCAGGCCGCTCCGGATGCGGGCTGTAAGCCCGCGGTCCAGGAGTCCATGGACCGTGGCCAGATAGGCCGCTCCCGATGCGGGTTAAGCCCGCGATCCGTGTGCTTCTGGGGCGCGGAGTTGTACTCCGCGACCGGTCCCTCGCAGTAAGCGATTTCGTCTGGCTGCCGGGACGGTGCCGGCAGTTTGGATGCGGGCTGTAAGCCCGCGGTCCGGATTCCTCCGAACCGCGGACGTCTCGTCCGCTCTGGAAACCGTTCCGTCGTAGGGGCAGGCCACCGTTGCCTGCCCCAGCCCCCGCATGCGGATCCCGAGCGCACATGCCGGCACTGCGTGCCGCGTGCGCCCCAATAAGGCTGCCCCAGTTTCCGTTGACGTGCGTGCCTCCCTGCCGCTACAATGCCGACAGCGGTGCCTTTACCATCGCAGACGAATTCTCTCCTAGCTCCGAGGTGCCCCAACTATGCCAACCACATCGCCCTCGCTGCCCATCCGGGCCGCCGTGCTGCGCCAGCGGGGCGGGCCCTTTGTGATCGAGC
>CAZMAI010000330.1:0-1091 GCA_964564195.1 uncultured Anaerolineales bacterium
CACGCGCCACGAGCGCATTCCCCGGATCCAGAGCGACCACCCCATCGATCACATATGCATAGGTATAGTATTCTGAGGGCAGCGGACCGACGGTGACCGCCCAGAGGCCGGTCTCGTCCTGCTTCATGGGCACGTCATTGCCGCCGGGCCAGTCGGCGTACCCTCCGCTGGTATTGCGGACGAGCACGGCACGCGCGTCCGGCGCGCGGAGCCAAAACGTCGCCGTTCCGTCAGAGTGGACCTCAGGAGAGGGCGCCGGTGGTTGAGGAACTTGCGTCATAGTACTCCCTCCTATCTACTGCACTCGTGCACCAAGTGAACAAAGGCGTCTACGCGACGCTGGCAGACTGCTCGGCTGGGCTCTGGTTCGCGGCATCAGGCTTGAAAGAGCTTCTGCGCCACATCGGCCAGCGTGATGCGCCAGAAACGCCACTCGTGTGCGTACCCCGGCACTTCAGCCAGGCTGTAGCGCACGCCGCGGGCGTCTAGCAGCGCCTTGAGATCCGCGTGCGCGCTGATCAGCCCGTCCAGCGTGCCGATGGCCAGGTGGACCATCCGCAACCGGTCGTTGGCCTCTGGGTCAAGATGCGTCACCAGTTCCGCGAACTTCTCCGGATCGATGCTCTTGGTGATGTCGGGACCCCGCAGTTGCGCAGCGTTGGCCGGCGCGGGGATGTCCACGGGCACGCCCGGCAACAGCGGCAGACCGGCGCTGAACGCCGAGACCCACGCGAATTGGTCCAGATTGCGAAAGGCGCAATACAGCGTCTGGGCGCCGCCCATAGAGAGCCCGGCGATGGCCCGATGCTCCCGGTCGGCCAGCGTGCGATAGTGTGCGTCCACGTAGGGCATCAGATCGGGCACGATGCTGTCCGGGAACCTCAATATGAAGGTCCCCGGCGCGGGCCTCACGTAACCGTAGGGCACCGGCACATAGTCGGGCGCCGCCGCCTGCAGGCCGTTGCCGTTGGTCATGACCACGATCATGGGGCGCGCCTTGCCCTGGGCGATCAGGTTGTCGAGGATTTGCGGAGCCCGCCCGAGGTTGGTCCAGCCATCCTCGTCGTTGCCACCCCCGTGCAGCAGGTAGA
>CAZMAI010000330.1:1191-2758 GCA_964564195.1 uncultured Anaerolineales bacterium
ACGCCTTTGATATAGCCGTCGCTCTGGTGTGCCGCGATCTCGAACAGCTCGGGCGCTTGCTCGGGCGACATGACGTGGGTCACCAGCGGGCGCAGGTCAAAGACGCCCTTTTCCATGAGCGGGACAGCTTTGGCAAAGATCCGCGAAAAGTTCGGTGAAATACTGGGAGAGGCATTGCCCACCTCATAGCCCGACATGTGCCAGGCGCCGAGATCGACGCTGCGCGGGCCATCCTTGTGCCAGGAAAAGATACACAGCTTGCCCTGCTTGCGCAGGAGCGCATAGTGATAGTCAAAGGCCTCCTGCGTGCCCGCGGCCTCCACCACGATGTCAAAGGGATGGGCCGCCAGTGCCTTGAGCGCCCGGGCGCCCTCCGCGGTGTGCGGGTTGATGGCCTGCGTGGCGCCGAACTGCTTCGCCAACGCCAGGCGCACCGGGTTGATCTCGATGGCTACGACCTCGGCCGCCGGCGTGTGCACCAATCCCTGCACCAGCAGCAGCCCCATAAAGCCGGTGCCGATGACCGCTACGCGGTCCCCCGGGGCTACCCGGCACCACTCGATGCCGTTCATGGCGCAAGATACGGGCTCGGCCTGCCAGTGCTCAAAGTTGGTCACATCGGGCTGCAGTTTGGAGATGGCCGTGGGCGGCAGATTAGCATAATGCCCCCAGAGCGCCGCATTATCTCCCATGGCGGTGACCAGGTCGCCTTCTGCGAACCCCTTGACCCGCGCGCCCACCTTGCGGACGATGCCCGCGCCCTCGTGGCCGTGCAGGAAGGGATATGTGGTGCCCGCGGGCAGAATACCTTTGTACAGCGCCTGGTCCCAGGCGCAGACGGCCGATGCCTTGAGCTCGATTTGGACCTGGTACTGGTCCGGATCGCCCACCTCCAGCTCGCGCAGCTCGACCTTGTTCGGTGCGACGTAATAGATGCCCTCAGTCTTCATGGATCCCTCCCGATCGATGTAGTTTTTTTGGCCAATGACTAGGGTACGAGCACGACCTTGTAGAGACCCTCTCGGCGGCCGTCGAGGTCCGCCATGGCGGCGTTGACCTCTGCCAGCGGGTAAACGGTGACCAGCGGCGACAGGTCGAGCAAGCCCGCCTGCACGAGCGCCATGGCCGCCCGCTGTGCCTGAAGCTTTTCATCGTCGCGGCGCACATGCCCGTTGATGACGTCGATGGCTTTGAAATTCCAGGTCTTCAGATCAACCAGGCGCATCCCCTGCCCCGCCTGATGGTAGCCGATGATCACCGCCCGTCCATGCTGTTTGATCAGCGGCGCGATCAGGTCGAGCCCCGGCTGCACGCCGGTGGCCTCCAGGATCACGTCGAACAGCCCCATGGCCGCGATATCAAGTGCACCGGGATCAAAGGCCGCATCAGCGCCCCAGGCCACAGCGTTTCCGCGGCGCCACGGCACGGGTTCGATCACTACAATCTCGGCCGCACCCTGCATCCGTGCCAGGTGCATGCACATGACGCCCATGAACCCGCACCCGATGAGCAGCACGCGGTCGCCCGGGCTGATGCCAAAGCGTGTCGAGGCGTGGACACAACAGGC
>CAZMAI010000331.1:0-2756 GCA_964564195.1 uncultured Anaerolineales bacterium
GGTCACCAGCGCCTTGCGCGCATAGCTGCCATCATCGGTGACCACGATCAGTTCGTCGGTCACCTGGCGCATGCGCTCTTCCCAAAAGAGAAGATCGCCACTGCGCGCACCGATGATCCCAATGACGTGGTTGCCCGCCTCACGCAAGGCCCGGCAGATAGGATGGATGGCGGCGATACCCAGGCCGCCGCCAACGAGGACGACGGTGCCGAACTTTTCCAGCTCAGTCGGACGGCCCAGAGGCCCCGTAAAACTGGCCAGCTCATCCCCAGGTTCCAGGTCCTTCATCCGCTGGGTCGTGGCACCGATCTCCTGGGCCACCAGCGTGATGGTACCCGCCTCGCGATCGCTGTCCGCGATCGTGAGCGGAATACGCTCGCCGCGCTCGTGTACCCTCACAATGACAAATTGCCCCGCCTGCGCCTTGCGGGCGACCTCCGGGGCATCGATGACGTACTCAGTGGTAACAGGTGTCAAGGTCTCTTTAGACAGGATACGGTACACAAAACCTCCCGAAACTGAACTAGGCTGGCCAGCACGCGCTATCGCACCATGACCCGTGCGGGTCCTTAATCAGTACTGCGACCGGCAAACGGTAGCGGCATCTCAGGCCAGACTGAGCAACTGGCGCATCACATTCACCACCTGCATGCCGATGGTCATCAGTTGCTGCAGGCTGACGGGCACCGCTTCGGCAGCCTGAATCCCGGACTTGCTGGCGCGGGTCTCATTTACCCGCGCATAGGCCACGGAGGCGACCGCACCAAGGATTGCGCCTGCGGCAGCCCCCACCAATGCACGACGAAGCTCTCGACGCACAGCTCACCTCCTGTACCTGGGGCTACGGAGCGCCCGGGCAAAGCCCCTGATCTGCGCCGGAACGGCTCGCGCTTGGAGCACCGGACGCTCCACTTGAGCGCGCGTTTGCTCAACGGCATCCGCCGCCCTGGCAATCGCAGCACTCGCTTTGCGTAAGGCTGGCCTGACGCGTGGGCTAAACGACCTGAGGGCGCGGGTCACGTGCCAAAGAATGAACACTTGCACGCCGAGCAGCACCAGCGCCGGCAGCGCCAGAATGAGAATCGACCAATCACGCGCAACGGCTACGATATCATAAAACACAGAGAACTCCCGCGGGTGTCGCCTGGGACATCCAGCTATATGAGCTCAGATTGCACCTCGAGGACATAATAGTCAACGGCGTGCTCCTCAATGTATGTCGCCACGCGCTGCATCAACTGCTGCGCCTGCGACGTCTCACCGGAGACACAGGCTACAGCCAGCGTACAAAGTTGCCAGCTGTCCTGGTGGTCCACCTCGGCAACGGAGATATTGAACTCCTGGCGCAGCCGGCTCACCAGCGACCGGATGACCTGCCTCTTGTCCTTGAGCGACTGAGAGGCCGGTATCTGCAGTTCGACCGTGAGCAAACCAATGACCATCGCGCCGCCCCCCGGTGCAACGGCGAGTATACCACAGAGGCGCTCGCTGAGATAGCGGAGAGGCTCTAGCCCTCCAGGATCACATATGACGTGGTGATCTGTGCCTTGAGTGACGCCATCACCCCGCAGTACTTGGTCTCGGACAACTTGACCGCGCGAGCAACCGATGTCTCTGAAATCTGATGCCCCCGGAGGATGTACTCCACCGTGGCGCTCTCGACCGGACGTGGATATTCTTCAGCCCTCACACCGGTGACATTGATCGTCAGACCCGTCACATCCTGCTTCATCTTGCGCAGCATCAGAAGGATATCCATGCCGCTGCACCCTGCCATCGCGGCGAGCAGCGCCTCCGTCGGCCTGACGCCCTCCGATGAACCGCCGGCGTCCTCTGACGCATCCATCACAAAGGACGTCCCTGAGGTACCACCCACCGCCTCGAACTTTAGTCCTTCAACCCATACCGCCTGAATGCTGACCTCGTTGCCTGCCATGACATCACCTCCGCTAGGGCAGATAGAGCCTGTAAAACGCCTGGTAGGCCTGCACATCCGCCAGATAGGCGCCATGCCACCCACCGAACGCATAGACAAACAGACCGGAGCTGGTATCGATGCTCGTCGCGCCCAGCGTGCGCCACTCGCCCGCAAAGGGGCTGGGCAGCGTACTCCAGGAGTCATTGGCGACGTCATACCGTGCATTGTCCTCCAATGGGCGCTGCCAGCCCCCTCCCAGGACGTACACATGCCCCAGCAGAGCGGTTGCCGCATGACCGGCTCTCCCCTCCGGCATCGGCGCCAGAGTCTGCCAGGGGTTCTCGCCTCGCTGCGCTGCGCCAGCATCGAAGGCTACATGCGTCACGTGCTCCGTCTCACCGTCGTAGCCGCCGATAACATGAATCCGATCGCCGGCGACAGTGGCCGCCGCGTAGCCAACCGGCACGTCCATAGTGGCTACCTGGCTCCAAACACCCGCGGCAGTGTTTAGGTACAGTACCGAATTGACATATCTATCGCCGTTCCAGCCCCCGAACAGGTACAGCCCATCCGCATCGGCCGCGATGGCGTAGGAGCACAGCGGAACAGGCAGCGCAGGGCCAGCCCGCCACTCCCCCGTACCGGGGTCCAGAATCTCCAGCACATCCAGCACGCGGCCATCGGCGTCGAGTCCACCGGGCACATAGACGAGATCATCGACGACCGCGGCTCCGATATTGGCTGCGGCGGTGGGTTTATCGGGCCCTGTGCTCCAGGAATCCTCAACGGGATGGTACACCTGCACCCCGGCGGTGACCCCGTTCTGGCCCGATCCTCC
>CAZMAI010000332.1:0-2748 GCA_964564195.1 uncultured Anaerolineales bacterium
TGACCCGCGACCTGGGCATCAAACCTGAGCAGGCGACTGTTCAGCTGTGTGAACAGATTCGCGGCGGTGAGACGGATACATCCATGGCTCCGGCCTCGCCGGCCGTGTCGTGGACGCTGGAAGAGGCACCCGCTCCCGGGCGCAGCCCGGCATTCCTGACGGCCGAGGATACCTCCGCGGATGTTGCCCCTCCCTTTTTTGCGCGCCACCGGGAGCTTGGGCTGCTAGAGAAGGCGATGCGTGAGGTCATTGACGGTCGCGGCCAGGTGCGTTTTGTGACGGGGGAGCCTGGCAGTGGCAAGACCGCCCTGCTCGCCGAGTTCTCCCGGCGCGCGATGACGGCTTACCCTGACGTGCTGGTCGCCTGGGGGCAGTGCAGTGCCTTTAGCGGTGAGGGGTCCCCTTATCTGCCCTTTGTCAGCATGCTGCGCATGCTCGGCGGGGAGGTGGACCTGCCGGTATCTGCTGGCGTGATCACGACCGGACATGCGAGGCGGCTGTGGAGATGCCTGCCCGATAGCCTGGAGGTTCTCCTGGAGTATGGGCCAGATCTCATCGGTAGCCTGCTGTCAGGCAGTGACTTGCTCGCCGTTGCGCGACTGAGCACGGGCGTCCGCGCCGAGTCTCTCGGGCGTCTGCGGCGGCGTGTCAGCGCCGCAGCGGGCCCGCCAGCGCGCTCCCGGGTGTCAGAGGCCGTCCTGTTCGAGCAACTGACGAGCGTGCTCTGTAATCTGGCATGGTCCCATCCCCTGATTCTGGTGCTCGACGACCTGCAGTGGGCCGATCCTGCGTCCATAGACCTGGTGTTTCACCTGGCGCGGCAGGCCGCAGGCAGCAGAGTGCTCATCCTGGGGGCCTACCGCGGTGAAGAGGTCGCGGCCAGGCGCAACGCACAGCCTCATGCCTTGCAGGGCGTTGTTCACGAGCTCAGCGCCATCCGCGACGACATCGCCATTGACCTGATGCAGAGCGAGGGAATGGAATTCGTCGAGGAGTTGGTCCAGAGCGAGCCGAACGACCTTGGTCAGGGCTTTCGGGACAATCTTTACCGCCATACCTCGGGTAATCCCCTGTTCGCTATCGAGTTGTTGCGGGGTATGCAGCTGCGCGGGGATCTGGTCCGTAACCGGCTGGGCAGATGGGTCGCCAGCCGCGATTTGGATTGGCATGAGCTGCCGGGCCGCGTCGAGTCCGTGATCGCTGGGCGTATCGATCATCTTACCATCGAGTGCCAGGAGTTGCTGAGCGTGGCCTGTGTGGAGGGCGAGCAGTTCACGGCACAGGTCCTCGCGGGGGTGTTGGGTACAGACCTCCAGCACGTCGGCGCACTGCTGAGTCAAGAGCTCGGCCGGCAGCACCGGCTGGTGGCTGACATGGGCCCTCGGCAGGTGGGGGGACAGAGCCTCTCCATCTATCGTTTCTGCCACTCGCTGTTTCAGATCTATCTCTATGACCGCCTGGATCCAGCGGAACGAGCCCGCCTGCATGGTCAAGTTGCCGCTGTGCTGGAGCAGCACTATCGGGAGGACCAGGCCAGGCTGTCAGAGCTTGCCCATGTTCTGGCGCGCCATTTTGAGATGGCCGGGCGGGCCCAGAAGGCGGCTCAGTACCATACCCTGGCGGGCAGGCATGCCCTGGAGTTGAGCGCAAACCGTGCTGCCGTGGACCATTTCCAGCGAGCTCTCGCGGCTCTCCAGTCCTTGCCGAGCTCCGAGCAGCATGACTGGCAGGCCCTGGACCTGCATCTGAGCATGGGGCCACCGATTACCGCGACACGTGGATGGGGCGCGCCAGAGCTTGAGGAGAACTACCGGCAGGCAGAGGCGCTGTGCTACAGACTTGCCGATGATGTACGGCTGGTGCCTGCCCTGTGGCTGCTCTCCGTGTACCGTCTCGGCCGTGCAGAGCATGCCGCCGTAGACAGGCTCGTGGAGCGGTTCTACGGTCTTGCGCAGAGCACTGGCGATCCCGACCTGCTCTGCCTGGCGAATCTGCAGGTCAGCCCGTTGTATCAGGGAAAGCTGATCGAGGCCCGAGAGATCCTGCTGCGGGCCAGTGAGGCGCGCGACGTGGCTCAACAGCGCAGGCTGGCGTACCGGTATGGTATGTCACCCGCGGTGGTGGCCCTGGCCTACCTGAGCCACTGCGAATGGCTGCTGGGCGACGCTCAGAGGTCGATTCTGGCAGGACAGCAGGCTCTCGATCTGGCGGAAGCGGTCGATGTGCCCATCGCGTCCTGCTACGCTCTGGGCAGAGCGAGCTGGCAACGGGCCTTCGCCGGCCAGCCCGAAGCGGCGGCCCAATACGCCGAAAGGCAACTGCAGATCACCGTGCAGCGCGAGTTCCGCAGCTTTGAGCTTGGGGCGCGCTTTCTGCTGGCGTGGGCTGAGGCGCAGTCGGGCGCCCCCGCAGAGGCTTCACTCGAGGCCATGCACCAGATCATGCAGACGTACCAGGACATGGGCACCGTCCTGAACCGCACCACCTTTCTGATCCTGTTTGCCG
The DNA here is from genome assembly GCA_964564195.1 of uncultured Anaerolineales bacterium. GTDB lineage: Bacteria > Chloroflexota > Anaerolineae > UBA1429 > UBA1429 > JAAYED01. The sequence continues at coordinate 2,506 of CAZMAI010000332.1, forward strand.
GCGCCTGCGAGCGGGCTGGCCAGCCGGAGCGTGGCCTTGCGGCCCTGGACGAAGCGATCGCCGTGGGCCAGAGCACAGGGGAACGCTGGTTCGAGGCCGAAGCGTATCGTCTCAAAGGCGAGTTGCTCCTGCAAGCCGGACGAGGGGATGCAACGCTCGCCGAGGCGCGACACTGCCTGAACACGGCCCGCGAGGTGGCCCTTGAACAGGGCGCGCGGATGCTGCAGGCCCGTGCGGATGCCA
>CAZMAI010000333.1:0-2722 GCA_964564195.1 uncultured Anaerolineales bacterium
CTGGTGCCCGAGATGATCACCGTGGGTGACCTGGGCCACGCCGATCGCATCGTGGTCGAAAAGGATCAATTCGTCATTGTCGGCGGCCGCGGATCGCACTCTGCTATTCAGGCCAGAATGGCAAGTCTTCGTGAGAGGTTGCGCGTGACCAAGGACCCCGAGGAACGCGAAACACTGCGTACTCTCACCAGCCAGCTCTCGCGGGGCATCGCCGAGCTGCGGGTAGGGGCGCTCACGCCTTCAGAGCGCACGCGCCTGACGGAGATCGCCAAACACGCGATCAGGGCGGTGGAAGCTGGCATGGAGAGCGGCATCGTGCCCGGTGGCGGTGCTGCCTATCTGGGCTGTATTCCCGCCGTGAGGGCCGTGCCGGCTGACGGGGATGAGGCCATCGGGGTGTCGGTGCTGGCGCAGGTCCTTGAGGAGCCGATGCGCCAGATCGCTAGGAACGCTGGCGTACACCCCCCGCTCGCGATCAACGATGCGCAGCGACTGGGTGCTGGCTATGGCCTGGATGCTGTGAGCAAGCAGATCGTGAATATGATTGACAAGGGCATCGCCGATCCTGCCATTGTGGCGCGGCGTGCTCTCGAGCACGGAGTGAGCGGCGCACTGATGCTGTTGACTACCGATGCACTCGTAATCCATCGAAAACCACAGGAGAGCGTTAACCCATGATCTCTACTGACAAAGACTGCTCTGTAGATGGCTGGCAGTTGCTGGGTCCCATCGTAGATGGCGGTACCGTCTTTGCTGTTGGCGTCTCGCCCAGGGAGGATGTCCCCGGGTACTGGGCTGCCACCGGAAGCGGTGTTTTCGCCTCTCGAGACGGTGGCAAGACCTGGGAGCAACAGCTGAATGGCCTGACGACACCGTTGATCAGCGGACTGACCGTGACGCCCAGCGGCGCGCTGTTCGCTGGCTCTCTGGACGCAGGGCTGTTTGTGTCATTGGACTATGGCAAGTCCTGGCAAAAGGGCAAGCCCAGCTGGGACGTCGAGGGGACCGTGACCGGAATGGCCAGCTCCCCGAATTTCCGCACCGACGGCACGGCGTTCGCAGCCATGGACGGCGGCGGCGTCATGGTCACGCGCAACAACGGCAAGACCTGGGAAGACGCCAGCTTTGGCCTGAACAGCATGCTTGTGTTTGCCGTGGCAGTGTCCCCGGACTGGTCGCGCTATGAGACCATGTGGGCCTCCACCGAGGAGGGCGTGTATATCTCCAGAAATGGAGGTCGTGCCTGGCGCGCAACCGAGCTGGTGACCAAGGAGGACCTCGTAGACGCCCTGGCGGTCAGCCCCGACTTTATGCAAGACCAGACAGTCTTTGCTGGTACAGAGGCTGGCGTGCTCTATCAATCGACCGATGGCGGCCGGCGATGGACGACCGTACAGGAGCAGATCGCAGAGGGCCCCGTGTACTGCTTGTGGCTCGACCCGCAGTTTGCAGAGAGTGGCAGGATGCTCGCTGGCGTGGGTAACGGTGTCTATGGCTCCTCAGATCGAGGCCAAACATGGGAGAGAGTCGCGGAACTCCCTGGCTCTGTACTTTCGCTGGCTGGCGATGAGCACGTGGTGCTGGCTGGTGTTCACGATTCGGGTGTCTTTATATCTGAGGATGGCGGCCAGACCTGGGCGGCCGCAGGCGGCATTGTTGCCCGTGGCCTGGCCCGGCTGCAGGCGGCCGGCGGCACGCTGTATGCCATGGGGCCACAAGAGGGCATCTATACGTCCGCCGATGGCGGCGTTACGTGGACAGCGATGGAAGGGCTCGATGACTATCTGCCGATCACATCGCTGCACGTAGGCAGCGATGGCGCGGTGTTTGCGAGCAGTCACGAGTATGGCATTCTGCAACTGGCCAGCTCACGGCGTTCCTGGCGCGTCAGGAGTGAGCAGGCGGGCGTGAGCACCGTCACTATCGTTCCTGGTGAAGGCCTGGGCTGGGCTGGAACCTCCGAGGGCAAGTACCTGACCAGTAAGGACGGCGGGGCTACATGGGCCCTTGCCGATGACGGGCCAAGCAAGAGCCAGGCAGTGCTGACCATCGTGGCATCGCCGGGTTTCGAGCAGGATCACACGATCTATGCCGGCACTGCCGTCGCCGCGACGCGCCGGACCAAGGGGCGGGTGGTGCTCTGGCGCTCACGCAACAAGGGACGAACCTGGCACCAGGTCACCACGCAGGAGACAGAGTCGCGCTGGATGGATATCACCATGCCGGCCGACGCCACCGACAAGGTGGCCGATCAGGCGGTGGTGGCCACCGGACCCTTCTGTCTGCGCCCTCTGCGCAAGGCAAAGGACGTTTGGATCAGCACCGCTGTGGACCCGGCCGGGGCCAATGTCCTGAGCATCCTGGCTACCGGCGAGATCGATGACGGCGGTGTGCTGTACGCGGCTACGGGCAACGGCGTGTACCGGTCCACTGATGGCGGCCGCACCTGGCACACTTTCTCAGAGGGTGCCGAGGGCAAGAGCTTTGTTTCGCTGGCCCTGCATGGTGAGGGTGGCAGCAGGGCACTGTACGCCCTCAGTCTGGGCGGGCTGCTGTTCAAGCGCGAGCTTGAGTGATCTCAACAAACAGACAGGGGGCGGGTTGCCGGCTTACCGGCGGCCCGCCCCCTGCTCTTTTGCCCGTACTAGAGATCGGGATTGCCAGGGCCGTAATGGCGGAGGATCACCAGCGGATCGTTGTCGCTCCTGTTCTCGACCACAAC
>CAZMAI010000334.1:0-2713 GCA_964564195.1 uncultured Anaerolineales bacterium
GGACGATACCGGCAAGGGTGGCGAAGAGGCGATCGCCGCGGCGCTCTACACCGCCGCGGAGCACCAGGGGATGTGCGACGCCATGGGCGACACCCTGGTGATCCTGGCGCAGACCAACGACGTTTCCGGCTCCAAGCCGATCACCCAGTATGTAGAGATGGGCCAGCAGGTGAACAGCTACTATGGGCAGAACGCCTACGGAAACGTCGCGCTGGCCTACACCTACCTGGACGCCGATGGCGACGGAGGCACACAGGACTGGTTCACGGTGGACGCCAACATGGCCGACTATCAAGACAAGGAAAAAGAGTTCGCCATTGCGGCGATTCAAAAGGCTTTTGAGGGTGGGGCTCCGCGGGAGGAAATCGAAGTCTCCCGGGTGATCGTGGTCTACCCGGGCAGCGCGCTTCAGGACACCTCTGGTGGCACAAACCCGGCCATACTCAGCACCATGTGCCTCTGGAAGCCAGAGTATCAGTGGCACGAGATCGAGGTGGGCCCTGCCGAAAGCCAGAGCACGGTGTTTTCCGGCAGCCTGATCGTGATAGCGGAGAACGACGGTCTTGGGGATTGGGCACACGAGATCGGCCATACGCTATACGGCCAGTACAAGCTCCATGGTCAGTACACGCGGATCGGGGATCGCTACAACTATAACCATCCCGCCATGTTGTATGGGTTCATCAACTACTGGGGACTGATGGGCAGCGGGAACTCGTGGGGAGAGCCGCGGGCCAGTAACCCGGTACACATGTCAGCCTTCTCCAAGGAGACCGCCGAGTGGATGGAATTCACGGTGGGGACGGTGGGCGAGCGGTATACCCTTAGCGCGTTGGAGACGACCGGCACAGGGAGCGCCCTCAAGATCGATGATCCTAACTCAGCCAATCCACAGGACTACATGCTGCTGGAGGCCCGGCAGAGCGGGGGCGCCTATGGAGCGCCCGAGAGCGGCGTCGCCATGTACCGGGTGACCTGGAGCAGTCACCAACACCACGTCGTGAACGTCATCAATCCGCCCAGAGGCATGACCCGAGCGAGGACCGCCAGCGGCGAGCGGTACACTCTCCCAACACTGCATGACGCGGGAGATCCCGACGGTGTGACGGAGTACCTGATGCCTTACTGGAAGATCCGATTCTCGCTGTACAGTGAGAGCACGGCGGACGGCTACTCCGCCGTGGTGGGGACCTCCGTCTACACGCCCACCAATCTGGCGGGCGCCGTGGTGGCGCCCGTGCGTGCGGCGCCCCCTGCCAGCCCCCCGCCCGTGGCGCCGATCAGCCGCGACGGCCCCACGCCCGATATCGACCTGCACGCCTGGGACGACCAGGGGCACCATGTGGGGATCAACTACTCCACCTGGGAGTACGAGAACCAGATCCCTGGCGCCATCGCTTCGGGCGATCTGCAGGGCGACGATGAGTGGATCTATGTGCCCGAGGGGACGGTGGTGCGCTACAGCGTGAGCGCGGAAAAGACGCGCCAATTCCTGGAGGCGAACCCGGCCTGGGCCGAAGTCATCGGCCCACAGGAGTTTGAGATCGACTACCATCGCTTTGATGCAGAAGGCAACCTCACAGTGGCCGATGGCGGCGAGGGCGTGGTGCCACCGGGGATCGAGGTACCCCTCTCGGCACCGTCCGATCCATCGCTGAGCTACAAGGCGGCCCCTGCGCTCCACTATGGCCGTAACTGGCCAGAGGACCTGCCGCTCGCGGCTTTTTTCGCCGCGATCCTCGCACTGGGAACCGTGGGCTGGGTGATAGCGCTCGCGAAGCGATAGCATCAGAAATGAGCATCAGAGGCGGGCCAGCATGCTGGCCCGCCGGCATCCCTGCTGACCTAACTTTGCAGAAGGCGGCTCTGGCGCCGGCTTCCGAGCCGCACGCGTCCCAGGATCCTTGGCGCTGCGCGCCAACCGCGGGTCTGGAGACCCGCGCCCCACGCTGCCGCACCCGCCCCAGCGGAAGCCGCTACTATCCTGCCCATCCCTGTTAATTCCTGTCTTGTCCTACCGCTTACCCGTCGCGCGGCGCAGGATACCGGGTGCGGGCCAGAGGCCCGCGGTCCAAAGCCGGACGGCCGGCAGCTTGCCGGCTCGTGAGGCCTGAGGTCGGCAAGCGTTCCCCCGGGGGTTCTTGGCGCTGCGCGCCAACCGCGGGTCTGGAGACCCGCGCCCCACGCTGCCGCACCCGCCCCCGCGGAAGCCGCTACTATCCTGTCTATCCTGTCTATCCTGTCTATCCCTGTTAATTCCGTTCTTCTCTCACCGCTTCCCCGTGGCGCGGCGCAGGTCGCGGTAACTGAGCAAGCGCACGCCCGAGTAGCGGATATAGTCCCGCAGGCCCACGGACAAGAGGGCCTCGCGGTTGGCCACCCGCGCCTGCCAGCTGGGCACCAGGGCCCGCAGCTCGGGGGTGTCCACCGCCGGGTGCGCGATGATCAGATGCAGGCCAGGCTCCAGTCTGTCGATCAGCATGCGCATGATAGCCACCTGCCCCTCGGGATCGCGCAACGGCAGGACCTGCATGCTGTCGAACACCGGCCACCGCAGTTCCTCCATCTCACTCACCCACGCCTCCATCTGGTCCGCGCCCTGCAGAGAGATCCCCAAGCCCGCATAGTCCTTGCGCCGCAGGAGCAGCGGCAGCACGTGCCGGCGCAAGGCGACCTCGGCATAGGTGGGGAACAGGCGCAGATCCGAGAGCGT
>CAZMAI010000335.1:0-2704 GCA_964564195.1 uncultured Anaerolineales bacterium
AGGTACCCAGCAGCACCCGGCAGGTCTTGACATACATGGCGGTGATGTTGTCGACCTCCCCGGCGGAGGCGCCCAGGGCGATCAAGCCATGGTTCTGCATCAGCACAACCTTGGGCGCCATCCCGTACTCATCCGCGTAGCTTTGCATGACGCGCCGCACCATGACCGCCAGCTCAAAGCCGGGGTCGGTGTAGGGCACATAGGCCGGGGCCGGCCCGCAGACCACGATCTCATCGGGAAACAGCCGCCCGGCGATGGCCTCTTGCGCCTGTGCCGAGCACAGAACGGCATTGACGGCCACCGGATGGGTGTGGGCAATGAACCTGACGCCCATCTCCTTGAGCGCCAGGGCATGCAGCACGGTCTCTACTGAAGGACGCCGCGGGTCAGAGGTGTCGACGCGAGCCGCTTCCAGCAGCGTCTTGAAATCGGCATCGCTGCAGGCCGGCCGGTCAGCGATGGCGCAGACCGGTTCCGTGTACAGGCGCACAAAGGAGCTCTCGGTCGCCGTGGCGAGCTGGGTACCGCTGGCCTTGACCCAGAAGGTGCCATCGCCTACATCGGCGGAAGTATTGCCCTCACCCAGGATCACCAGATTGCGCTCGGGCCGCCCGATCTCCAGCGACATGGCCACCAGGGCCTTGAGGACCGTCTGCGTTGCATCGCTCATCATCACGCTCCCGGGTAGCCCGAGCCAGAGCCCGATACGCCGCGCTCGGCGACGATCTTTTCCTGGTAGCCGCTGATCAGGTACGCCGTGATGGGATCGGGATCCAGACCCAGATCATCGCGCATGGCCGCCAGCAGCGGGCGCACATCGGTGCGGTAAGCGTCCAGCAGGACCTCCTCCGCCTTGATGACGCAGCCCGTCTCCTGTGCCTCGCGCAGTGCGTCGCGGTCGATCAGCAGCGCCTGGGCGTAGGCCACCTGGACATTGACAACGGACTGGATCATGGCCGGGATCTTGACCTTGATGTTGACCGACTCGTCCAGCATATAGGCCACATCCATGTCCACCGCGGGGTCCAGCTCGCCGTCGATCAGTTCGTTGAAAATGAGGAACAGTTCATAGGGGTTGATCGAGCCGACGGTCAGGTCGTCGTCGGCGTACTTTTTGTTGTTGAAATGGAACCCGCCCAGCCGGCCCTCGTCCAGCAGCAGGGCGACAATCTGCTCGATGTTGGTGCCCAGCGGGTGGTGCCCCAGATCCACCAGCACCTTGGCGCGCTCGCCAAGCCTGGTGGCCATCAGGTAGGCCATGCCCCAGTCGCCCAGGTCTGTGTGGTAGAACGCGGGCTCAAAGAACTTGTACTCGATCAGCAGGCGCATGGGCGCGGGCATCGCGGCATAGATCTCTTGCAGCGCCTCGAGGAGCCGGTGCTTGCGGGAGCGCATGTGGTCCTGGCCGGGCGAACTGGTGCCATCGGCCAGCCAGAGGGAGATGTCACGGGAGCCCACGGTGCGTGCGATCTCGACACACTCCAGGCAGTGATCGATCGCCTGGCGGCGCACGGCCTTGTCGGGATGCGTGAGGCTGCCCAGCTTGTAGGCGTCGTCCTGGAACAGGTTGGGGTTGATCGCCCCGAGGCTGACGCCCACCGAGGCCGCATGGGCCTGCAGCGCGGCATAGTCGTCGACCTTGTCCCAGGGGATATGCAAAGCGACCGAGGGCGCCACGCCGGTGTACTTGTGCACCTGGGCGGCGTCCTCGATCTTTTCAAAGGCAGTGCGGGCAGCACCGGGCTGGTTGAACACCTTGAACCGGGTACCCGAATCGGCATAACCCCAGGAGGGGGTCTCGATATGCTGTGCTTTCAGCGCGGCCAGCACGCCCGCCACGTCGATCCCGCGGGCGCTCAGGTCGTCGGCGAGCATCCGGTAAGCCTCTCTCCACTGGCGCATATTGCCTCCTTGAAATAGTGTGCCACGAACGCTGGTGTGAGGCCTGCCGGTACTAGACCACGATCACCTCAATGCCCCGCTCCCGCAGGGCGTCCAGCATTTCGGCAGGCGCCTCGCTATCCGTGATCACCCGGTGGATCCGATCCAGCCCGGTGATCGTCGCAAAGGCCACCTTGCCGAACTTGCTGGCATCCACCATCACAGTCAGGTCGCGCCCAGGACGCAACAGGGTCTGCTTGAGGAGCACCTCATCGCGATTGGGGTCCGAAAGACCCGCGTCCAGATCAAAGCCCCGCCCGCTGTAGAATACCTTGGAGATATTGATGCCTTCGGGGGCAGGACCCGACAACGGGCCGACCACAGCGCCAGCCTCGCGCCAGACGGAGCCTCCGGGAATGATGACATTGACACCCGGCGCGCGCAAAAGCTCGATGGCCACGTGCAGGCCGTTGGTCAGGACCGTGAGATCGCGATGGTTGAGCAGGTGACGTGCCATGTGCCACGATGTCGTGCTCGCGTCGAGGATGATGGCCTCGCCGTCCTCCACCAGCGCCGCCGCAGCAATCCCGATGGCCTCCTTGGCGTCGGCGCGCTCGCGCTGCCGCGCCGAAAAGGAGAGCATCTCCTCGTTGCTGTGAAGCGGCACGGCGCCGCCATGGGTGCGCTGGAGTTGCCCGTCAGCCTCCAAACTGTCGAGATCCGTGCGCACGGTCACCGCGGAGACACCCAGATCCTCGCTGAGCTCGGAAACCGAAACGTAACCGGTCTGTTGCAGCTTGTCGAGAATGAGATCGAGCCGTTC
>CAZMAI010000336.1:0-2695 GCA_964564195.1 uncultured Anaerolineales bacterium
CTGCCCGCGCGCCCTCGCCCTCAGGTCACCCCTGGCCAGCAGGCAAAGTGGTGATCGTCATCGTCAGGGTTCTGGAACGGGTTTGGCTTGGGCTTGCGCTTTTCGGGCGGGATCGGCGTGCATCCCGGACACTGCTTCTTGATCGGCGGCGGAGGCGGAGGCGTGTCTGTGCAGGACCCAAACCAGCACTTGATATCCTCCCACAATCCGGCGAGCGGTCGGGCCAGGAAGCGGGCTGGCCGCAACGTCCCGGCCAGCACCTTGGCCTGGGGCACGTCGTCGCACGTGTAGCTGAGCCCTAGCGTCCACTGGACCTCCTGCTCGATCCGAGGCACGCGGAAATCGAACGACACGTTGCCATCCTCATCCACCGACGCGGGCGCGATCGCCTCCCGGTTCACCAGCACGTCATCCATGGTATAGTAGCTGGCCACCAGCATGGGCTGGCCGGGCGACTCGCATTCGACGATGCGCGCCGCAAAGGTGAGCACCCGGGCGCCGGGCCACGAGATCTCCTGGTCTATGCCGCCCACGCGCTCGCCGTTCACGGTCAGGCTGTCGGTGTCGATTCCCGTGTCCCTGGAGACATAATTGGCCACGCCGGTGACCGGGCTGACGCGCTCGCCCAGCGTCTGCGTGGCCGTGAACCAGTGCCAGCCGGTCGCGGGCAGGGCCACCTCGGGCGCGAGGGTCCAGCGGCCACTGTCATCGACGAGCGCCGTGCCCAGAGGGACCGCGGGCTCCGTCTCCGTCGCCGCCAGGTAAAGCGACACCGTCGCACCCGCAGCGCCCTGGCCATAGAACTCGGGCTCCGGGTCGATCACCGCCGCACTCGGCCCCAGGATCTGCGGCATCGCCAGCGCCAGCACCTCCTCGGTCACCTCCGCTGCGTCGTTGCGCCCATTGGCGTCGGCACCTGAGGTGGTCACCCGCGCGCGGGCCACCAGCGGCCCCTCCGCCGCCAGCCTGCCGGTGATCCGGCGGCTGGTCTTGGTCCCCGGCATGACAGCCTGCAGCGGCCAGGTCACCGTGTCACCCGCCACCGAGTCCGGGGCAGCGCTAAAGGCCAGATCCTCAAGACCTGCGGGGAGTTCGACCGTGAGCGTTCCCTCCGCGCGCTCCGTCCCCCGGTTGCCCGCGGTCACCACGTACACCCGCTTCTCATCCAGCAGGGGATCTCCTTCGACGGCGATCTCCACCCACAGATCAGCGCCCGGCCCCTGCACCAGTGGCGCCAGCGCCGCGGCATTGTCTTCTGTGGCCGCATCCCCGGCCACCGCGAGCAGGCCGGAGACGGTGATCTCGTTCTCGGGAGGCAGCGCCGGGTCCAGCGCCACCTGAACGACGACCTTGCCTGTGCCCCGGGCCTGAACAGGGTTGAGCGGCAGCACGATCTGCGAGCCATCCTCTGCCGCGGACACGGCCGGCTCCCCCGCCAGCGAGCCCTGCGCCCGCTCGAAGGTCATCCCCACTGGTAGAGTGAGGGTCAGCGTCGCCCCCGCGGCCTGGGCTGCACCCTTGTTGAGGAGACTGGCGACGACGCCCGCGCTGCCGCCCGGCACGACCAGGCCGGCGCCATCGAGGCTGAGCCCCAGTGCCAGGTCCGGGGCGGCGACGCGCTCGCCGTCGCGGGCCAGGTTATCGGCGGGATTGGGGTCCGGCGCGGCGGCGTTGATCTCGGCGACCAGTTCGGTCCACTCGCCCGGGGCCGCCGCCTCGGACCACGCGACCTCCACATCGACCTTGCCGGTCTGCCGGGGCGCCAGCGTGCCGAGCGGAATGACCAGGCCCTCGGCTGTCATCTCGCTGTCGCGTGGCGCCCAGACCACCGTGGTGCCCGCGGGAATGGTGATATCGAGAGCGACATCTTCCGCCGGCAGCGATGGGCCGTCGTTGGCGTAGTAGACCTTGTAGGAGACGCGGCCCTGCCCGGGGGCTTTTTCGTGCGTCACCCAGACCGCGAGATCCGCGCCCGGCGCCATCGCAGGTTCGGAAGCGGATGTCTGGGCTTTCGACGGGGACTGGGTTGCTGCGGCAGTGGCCGCGGGCCCGTGGGTGGGCACTGCTGTAGCGGCGCCGGTGGCTTGCGTCACCGTGGACGCTGGCCTTGAGCCCTGCTCGGGCACGCTGCCCGAGCAGCCAGCAAGGATGTCAGACACCAGCAGGATCAGCACGCACAGCATGGTCCAGAGGACGCGACGAGAATGGGTGGGCGCCATCGTAAGCTCCTTTCGTCGATGCGAGAGATCCAAGAGATGGCGGCGCCGGCGATATGGGTGTCGGACGCCAGCGAACCCGGACACGCAAGAAGGTAAGGAAAAGAACGGATCAGTGCCCCGGGGAGGGGCAGGCGAACGACTGCAAGGCTGCAGATAGCCGCGATTGTAGTCGCGGCCCGACAGATGTCAATGGGACCTGCAACTCTGCCCGGGCACTCCCTGCTGGCGCCCGTGTGGACCGTGCACACCCTGCAACAGGTGCTTCAGGCGGGGGGGACGGTGGCCATCCCGGCGACCCGGGGGTGATCCCGGCAAGCGCGGTGCCGGGTGAGACAACGGTGGTGCACCAGGCGACGAACACGCTCCTGCGTGCACTTTGCGCTGACGTCACGACCTGTGCCGACACATTGTCGGCGCTTGTCCACGGTAGCCTGCCATGCCTATGGCTGCGCACCTCGCCTGGCGTGCTGATTCAA
>CAZMAI010000337.1:0-2684 GCA_964564195.1 uncultured Anaerolineales bacterium
TCGCCGCATGTGGCCTCGAGTCGTTCTACAGCTCCAGCTCGCCGGTTATGTCGTAAGCCTGCCGGTTATGTTGTTGTAGATATTGCTGATGGCGGGCCCGAGCGCCAAGAGAGCAACGATCACGACGATGGCGATGAGTGCCAGGATGAGCGCGTACTCAGCCATGGTCTGGCCCTCTTCATGGCGAATCTCTACAAAGTTGCGGATCGTCCAGTACAGTGCGTTCATGTCTCTCCCTCCGAAATTGTGACTTGTCACGAGTCCTATCGTCTTCCGCACCGCGATGTAGCGCGCCAGGTTCACCGTCAGTGCGTAAAGGCCCCATCGTAACACCGAGCCACGGTCACGAATCAGATATCATCCGCCAGTTTCCGCGTGGCCCACATGAGCCACTGAGCATGCATCATGACGGAAGTGATGCCGTAAAAGTATTGTAAAAGCCGGCTATGTTCCCGCCAAGAAGAGTAACGGCTGCGATCACGATCAGAGCGACAAAGGCGATGATCAGCGCATACTCCGCCATCGTCTGCCCGCGCTCTCGCCCGCCGTAGACCAGGCCGCGCACGCCCATCCACAGGTTACGCATCAGGCTCTCCCTTTCTGCCGGCGGTCTCTCCCAGGCCTCTGGCCTCCGCCAGCCCATATCCCTACGATACCGTACGGGTGCCCGCTCGTCAAGGACCGGAAGCGCTATTGAAGTCGCTTTTCAGCGCCCTGCCGCGTTCGCTGCCGCCCGATCCGGACGATGATGCCGTCATATGACATTCATCATATGTCGTATGTCATCAATGACCGTGCATCACATTACATCTATCATACCCGCCCGCCGGGAAAAGTCAAGGGGTTCGCGGGGTTCTTTTCGCGGGATTTATGTGAGCAACGGCCGCCGGCGATGCAGGCTGCGCAGGACCTGCGCGCTGGCGTTCGCTCGCAGAGCCGAGATGCGGAGCCAGCAACAGGCTGACGCACAGAAGCAGGAACGCCAGCGGGTAGGGCCAGGTGAGCCAGCCCAGGGCCGGTTGCGTGTCGACCAGGTGCCATACCAGCGCGGACGGCAGTACAAAGGTAAGGGCGACGATGCGAAGCGACGGTGACCAGCGCAGCTGGAGCAGGAAAGGCACGAGCAGCACCAGGTAGCCCACCCAGGCGCGGGGAGAGACGAGCAGTGAGACGGCCAGAGCCAGAGCATGCAGGTGGGGCAGAGAGAGCTGCCTGCGCCACGCGCGACAGGCCGCGACAGCGAGAGCGGCGCCGCCCAGCGGCAGCACCAGCCAGGGCAGGCCGATCAGATGGCACATCTTGAGCAGACTCATGTCCACGGGCAGCACACGCTTGATGGTCATAAAGCCCTCGCTGGAGGCCAGCCACTGGCGATAGACATCCGGTCCATAGATCAGTAGCGGCAGGGCGCTCAACGCCAGGGCGCTGAAAGCGGCCGCGAGGGCTTGCCTGCGGTACCCGGCCAGGAGAAGGAGCGCCGGCCAGAGTACAAAGTTGGGCTTGACGGCCACCAGCGCGCCGATGAGGAGCCCGGCTGCGGTTTCATGGTTGCGTTCGAGCAGCATGGCGGCGCCGAGCACCAGGGGCAGTAACAGCAGATAGATCTGTCCGATCGGCACCGTGTACCAGGGCGCCGTCATGGCCAGCGCCCACAGCGGGCGGTGCAGGCTAATGCCGGGCCAGCGATGCCAGATGAGCCCAAGGCACGCCAGGTACAATGCCACCGAGCTGACAAACAGCCCCCGGGCGACGGCCAACGGGTCGTGTCGCGACAGCGGCTGGAACAGCAGGAGAGAGAGGGGAGGGTTGGCATTCGGCCCTCCCGTCGAGTCGCTCCCCCATCCTAACTCGCGTGGAGGTAAGTACGGGTTGAGTCCGTGGTCGATGGCGTGGCCAGACGCCAGAAACGCGGTAAGATCTCCGCCGAACTTGCGGGGAAAAGTCATCGTCAGGCTAAAGATAGCAAGCGCAACCGCGCCGCCCCTGATGGCGGCACGGGCCAGACCACGCAGGCTGATGGCCGGCTTTCCGCGTGTTTTGGCTTCGGTCATTGATGCTTGCCTCTCAGCAAGTTGAGGCGCGCCCGCTTGCGCAACCCGGGCCCCGCGCCGCCGGCCTGGTGCCACACACGGCGGGGCCACTTCTCACGGCACACGCCGGTACAGCGCCAGGTTCTCAAAGGCGGTCTCGTAGTTGTACTTGCTGTCCAGCAGTGTACGCAGTTCAGCGAACTCCTGGAGCGCCGTGGCCGAGTCCTGCTCGGTGCCGGTCACCAGCGGCAGCGCGTCCTCGCTGGCGACCACGATGTAGGCCGGGGGGTGCGCCGCCAGATCCGCCAACAATTGCTCGCGCAGTTCGGGCCAGGCCCACTGGCCGTAGAGCATGTGGTTGTACAGGAACCGGCTGGCGGGTGGGCGGTTAGCGATAAAGTAGATGGTCGTCTCAAAGCCCCAGACGAAGAGTGAGTCTGACGCCCCGGTATTGTCCGCGATGTGCTGGGCTGCGGCATATTGCGCCGCGAAGGAAAAGCCGGGCTCGCCGGTATTGGCTACCTGTGAGGCGCCAGCGATCGCTTCATAGTTCAGGCCGCTCGTGGCTACGGTCGCCAGCGCACGAAAGGCCTGCGAGCGCACCATCCGCTGCCCATAGCCAAAGGCCGCCAGCAAAAGTGCGATCTCGAGCAG
>CAZMAI010000338.1:0-2669 GCA_964564195.1 uncultured Anaerolineales bacterium
TTGCCTTTGTCACAACCAAAGTCACAGACGAGATCTTACGGTACTGGCTGGATCAGGAAAATAAAACTGATAGTAATGGAAATCTGCTCTACCCTGATGGACCTATGAGGGCTGCTTATGGTACTTTCCTCAGTTCCCTTTTGATGATTAAATCTCATGATATGGTGGCAGACCAGGCTGCGGCGGAGTTTAATGTTACTTGGAGTCGTACTACTCCTATTGTGGTTTCAGTGTATGATGATGCTTACAGTACCATTTTGACTTTAGAGTGTGATCATCGTTTTGGTATGGATGTTATCGGCGATCCAGCTGATGTTTGGGCGTTTCGTTATGCTTGTTCATCTGCCATTAATCCTATTGAACACCAGGTTATGGAAACATTATTCCCTGGCGGTGGTGGTAGGTCTATAACCATTGGTTTGGCTCAGATGATCTTAAATGGTGAAATGGTTGATGTCTTTATAAGTAATGGTTACCAAGTGATGATGTCTTCTATTGAGGATCTGTATTTGGTTCTTGATCTTGAAACTGGTATTGTAAGGGATGTGATGATAACTTACATGCCAATGTCCGGTGCTTACTGTTTTAGTGACTTACAAACAGAATGGGCCAGCGAATTGTGTGAGGATTTATTAAATAATCAGTCTGGATTGTTTGATTCTATTGGTGATCTTTCGATTTCTTTTGGTAGTGTTGTTGCTCTATTGGGAACACTTACAGGTTTAGGAGAAGGTTCAATTCTTTTGATAGGGGAATTGTTCGCACCCGCACTATTTGTATTAGGACCATTGGCGTTTCTTGAGGCTATTCAACCTCTTGCGATAGAGGAGGCTGAAGAAAAAGGACTGTTTAACTTTGCCGACTATTATAAGAATAATAACCTCATAGATCAAGGATGGGATATTATGCTTCAAATGCTTGGAATGGGAACTGGACCACCTCAAGGTGTTTGGGATGAAAGTGATGAGTATACTAAAGCAGCGAAAGAGAAAAGTAACAACGAATGGAAATCAATATCTGATAGTTTATGGGAATTTGTAGAATGGTCTATAGAGTTAAATCTAAATGGTAATATTATTGATCTGAGGAGTGATGAAGACATCGTTTTTGAAGATTCAACTGGTGTACCTACATCTCTGGGAAGTGGAGATATAGGGAAACCTATTAAAATAGGATTAGTGTTCTTAATAATATCTACATTAATTTCCCAGTCATACAAGCCAGTTTATGAAATAAACACAAGTTTAAATAAATATGCTCCCCTTACTCAAAACAATACAACTAATCCTGTTTTAAATATTACAAATAATACTGGTAGGTTAATTATCAGGGTTTCAAATGAAACTTAAAATTTAAAAAAATTATTGGGGGAAATGTTATATGGGTTTATTTGACAGGTTTAAAAGTGAATCTCTGTACAAAAAGGCTTATAAATTGTTTAATCAGGGCGAATATCAGGAAAGTTTGGAATTTTGTAATCAGTTATTGGAGATTGACGATAATATTGTTGAAGCTTGGAATCTTAAAGGAGCGGTTTTAGAGAAGCTAATGTTGTTTAATGAAGCGTTAACTTCTTATGATAGGGCTTTGGATTTAGATCCTGACTTTCATCATGCCTGGAGTAATAAAGGAAATGTTTTAAAAGAACGTAATATGGATGATGATGCGATTAAATGTTATAATAAGGCTTTGGAGTTAGATCCCAGCTATTCTAAAGCATGGAATGGAAAAGCTATTGTCCTTTTTAAGTTAAAACGTTTCGATGAAAGTTTAAAATGTTTTGATAAAGCATTGGAACTAGATCCTAAGAATTCTTTAAACTGGTTTAATAAAGGTAAGGCACTTGCTGAATTAAAACGTTTTGATGAAGCCATAAAATGTTATGACAAAGCCATAAAATTAGATCCTTCCAATTCTTCCACATGGTATAATAAAGGAAATAGTTTTCTAAAGTTAAAACAATTTGATAACGCATTGAAATGTTTTAATGAAGCTTTGAAGTTAGATCATCATGATTATTCAGCATGGAATAATAAAGGAAACGTTTTAGTTAATTTAAAACAATTCGATGATGCTATAGAATGTTTTGATAAGGTTTTGGATTTAAATCCTGAGCATAGGAATGCTTATTATAATAAAGCTAGTGTATTTATAGAATTGAAAAAGTATGATTTTGCTTTGAAATGTTTTGATAAGGTTTTGGAGTTAAATCCTGATGATAAAGATGCTAAAAAACGTAAAGAAGAAATTTTATCATCTCAATCTTAAAAAAACTTGTCCCATCCCAGAACTGAAGTTATAAATGATATTTTACTAGTTGGATCAGGAAAATAAAACTGATAGTAATGGAAATCTTCTCTACCCTGATGGACCTATGAGGGCGGCTTATGGTACTTTTCTCACTTCACTTTTGATGATTAAAGCACATGATATGGTGGCAGACCAAGCTGCTGCTCAGTATAATGTTACTTGGAGTCGTACTACTCCTATTGTGGTTTCAGTGTATGATGATGCTTACAGTACCATTTTGACTTTAGAGTGTGATCATCGTTTTGGTATGGATGTTATCGGCGATCCAGCTGATGTTTGGGCGTTTCGTTATGCTTGTTCATCTGCCATTAATCCTATTGAACACCAGGTTATGGAAACATTATTCCCTGGCGGTGGTG
>CAZMAI010000339.1:0-2667 GCA_964564195.1 uncultured Anaerolineales bacterium
TCGCTGGCGGCAGACTTGCCGGTGATCTCCGGATCGCCCCAGACACCCAGGAGATCATCAGTGATCTGAAAGGCGAGCCCCAACTCTCTTCCAAAGGCTCCCATCTGTTCCACGAGCCCTGTCGATGCGCCGGCTAGCAAGGCACCGCAGGCCAGGCTGGCGCCCGTGAGGGCCGCCGTCTTGCCCTGCACGAGCAGGAGATAAGTCTCCAAGGGCATGTCGCGATCGCCCTCGGCGGCGATGTCCAGGTACTGCCCGTGGCAGAGCGCCAGACAGGTGTCATCCAGGAGTTGTGCCACATCGAGTACGCGCTGGGGCTCGTGTCCCAACGCGGACAGCCGGTAGAGACTGCCGCGCGCCAGGGCCCACAGCGCGTCACCCGCGTTGACGCCTTGCGCGAGACCCCACACGGTCCACAGGGTGGGGCGCTGGTGGCGCAGGTCGCTGTCGTCCTCGATATCGTCGTGAATCAGCGTAAAGTTGTGAATAAGCTCCAGTGTCGTGGCCGCAGGCAGGGCGCGGGGCCAATCGCCTCCGCTGGCTTCGCAGGCGAGGAGACAGAGTAGGGGGCGCAGCCGCTTGCCATGACGCCCGGCGCTCGGTTGGCCTGCCTGGTCCTGCCAACCCAGATGGTATCGCAACATGCCGTACAACCCATCGTGGGTCCGCGACTGGCTATGTACCACCGTCTGCATGTCGTTCTCGATGGCATCGAGGTAGGGCGTCAGGTCGAGAGGCATCTACACGTCCTTTGGATAGACCATATCCGGTGAGATGGTGGATACGCGGGCGGCTCCCAGGCAGAACATCGCAATGCGCAGCTGACGCAGAATGATGCTGATCTGCTGCTGCAACGCCTGGCTCGATTCCAGTGCCGCTGCCAACAGCGGGCGCGCGATGCCCGCCAGATTCGCGCCCAGCGCCAGGCACTTGACGATGTCTACGCCCGTATCGATCCCGCCGCTGGCAATGAGCGGTATGTCCGGGCAGGCCGCCCGCGCCTGGATCAGCGCGGTGGCAGTTGGGATACCCCAGTCATCAAAGGCCGCGGCGATCTGCGCCTCCGCGGTGGTGGTGACGCGATAGGCCTCGACGCGACTCCAGGATGTGCCGCCGCTACCGGCCACATCGATCGCGGCAACACCGGCCTGCTCTAGCTTGAGCGCCAGTTCCGCCGAGATGCCCCAGCCGACTTCCTTAACGATGATTGGGAAAGGAGCTGCACGGCACAGCGCGGCAATCTGCGGGAGAATCCCGCGAAAATCTGTGTCGCCGTCCGGCTGTATGGCCTCCTGCAGCGGGTTCAGGTGCAAGACAAGGGCATCGGCGTCCATGGCGGCGACGGCCTCCAGGCAGGCTTCGATGGTCAGACCATAGTTGAGTTGGACAGCCCCGAGATTGGCCATGAGGAAGACGTCAGGTGCAACATCGCGCACCTGATACGTGGGGAGCAGTTCGGGCTGTTCGAGACCCGCACGCAGTGATCCCAGATTGAGGGCGAGTCCGTACTGCTGAGCGGCCTGGGCCAGGCGCCTGTTGATCTCTCCCGCACGTGCTGTCCCGCCCGTCATGGCTGATATGAGCAGCGGCGCACTCAAGGTATGTCCCAGAAAGACGGTCTGCGTATCGACATCCTCAAGGGCCATCTCGGGCAAGGCATTATGCCGCAGTGCGTAGCGCTCGAGCCCTGTGGTATGCCGCGATCCGACGTCCTGCTCTGCGGCGATCTGTAGATGCTCTTTTTTACGGTCTTCTATCAAGGAGTGTACTCCTTACTTATTTGTACCATTCTCAGTATAGGGCCTGCATGAGCCAGTGTCAAGACCTCGCCCGTTCGACCGCTTTGTTCACAGGCGTACCAGTGGCCTATAATCCCGGGGTTGCATTGAAGCAGAGACTGTTGGGAGGTACCCATGTTGGTCAGGCCCTATGACCCCAAGAGGGATCGCGACGCAGCCCATCGCATCTGGCGCGAGATCGGCTGGCTAAGCGACCAGGACAAGGACCGTGAAGGAATGGATGTGTGGGTTGGCGCGGGACAGGCCCACGTCGCAGAGGTGGACGGACAGGCCGAGTGTCTCGTGCTAACCGCGCCTGGCAGCATCCGTTACCTGAACGGGCAACTATCCTTCTGCGGAGTGACGGGTGTGGGCACCAGCCGGGTTGTGCGAAGGCAGGGCCTCGCCACCCAGGTGACAGCGCAAGCGATCGCAAAGCGCGCCCTGGCTGGGGATAGTGTCGCGGGGCTCGGCATGTTCGAGCAGGGTTTCTACAATCGTCTGGGGATGGGCACCGGCGGGTACGAGCACCGTATCGCCTTTGATCCGGCCCGGCTCAATGTCGCCGGCAGACCGCGCATCCCCCGCCGGTTATCTGTGGATGATGCGGAGGGGATACATGCAGCGCGGCTCGCACGCTACACGAGTCATGGGGCGGTGTCAATGACGCCGGCATCGCTCACCCGCGGTGAGGTCATGGAGAGCGGGTCCAAGGGCTTTGGGCTCGGTTACTCTGACGGAGAGGGAGGCACGCTGTCGCACCTGGTCTGGTTCTCAACAGACAGTGTGTCGCACGGGCCTTATACGGTGCTCTTCATGGCCTATCGTACGAGCGCACAGTTCATTGAGCTCATGCAGGTGATCAAGGGGCTGGGCGACCAGGTCGATC
>CAZMAI010000340.1:0-2667 GCA_964564195.1 uncultured Anaerolineales bacterium
GCCACGCGCAAGCCACGCGCCATATAGTCGTACTCGCCGCCGATGGAGAGCCAGGTGATGCCGCGGTCAACCCACTGCCGCACCAGCGTGGCATCATAGTTGGCAGACACACTGAACGGTACGCGGGCCTCCCTCGCAGTAGCCGCCAGCTCGTCGAGCAGGGCGAGCACATCGGGGTGACTGGTCTGTCCAACGAGACCCAGCGACGCCGCCAGATCGCTGGTGCCCACCGTGATGGCATCGACGCCATCGACTGCCAGGATGTCTTTCAGGTTGCGCACGGCATCCACGTGCTCGATCTGCATGATCTTCCAGACCTGCCGGGCATTCTCGATCTGCCAGTCCATTGGGTAGAGCCCATAGCCGTTGTCGCGAATGGGGCCTACGCCGCGGATGCCCTCAGGGGGGTAGCGGCAGGCGGCGACCGCTCGGGTGGCCTCCTCCGCCGTGCGTATCATGGGAAAGATGATGCCATCGATCCCCATATCCAGCACCGGCTTGGCCAGGATCGGATCATTCCAGGGCACACGATAAAAGGCGGCCATGCCGGCACCCTGAGCAGCCATGGTGTGGCGCTGCACGGTCTCGATATTCATGGCCGGGTGCTCGCCGTCCAGCCAGACGAAATCCATCCCCGCCAGCCCGAAGAACTCGACGATGGTCGGGTCCGAGGTCTTGATGTGGGTCCCGATGACCAGCGTACCTGATGCCAACTTGTCCAGAATCCGATCCAGACGCTTCACAACTAACCTTCTCGAGCGTTGTCTACATACGATGGGTTCAGGCACCCGTACGGGATCTGGCCCGCCTGGAACTCGCGCAACGAGCGGATGATGCTGTCGAACCCGGCCTGGACGCACACCGTGGTCTGCGTGGCCAGATGCGCCGTCATGAACACGTTGTCCAGCGTGCGCAGCTCGTTATCCACAGGTAAAGGCTCAACCGAGAACACATCCAGGCCTGCACCTGCGATGGTGTTGTTCTTCAGGGCGGCGATCAGCGCGTCCTCGTCAACGGTGCCGCCGCGCGAGGTGTTGATCAGATATGCCGTAGGCTTCATCTTGGCCAGGAACTCGGCGTCGACGATCTTGGCGGTAGCGGGCATCAGCGGGACGTGGACGCTCACAAAGTCGCTCTCGCGCGCGATCTGGTCCAGGTCTGCCTTTTCGACGCCCAGCTCGCGCACGGCGTCCTCGTTGTAGCGCACGTCATAGGCCAGGATGCGGCAGTTAAACCCCTGCAGCAGGCGCGCAACCTTTTGGCCGATGTTGCCAAAGCCGATCAGGCCGACCGTGGCGCCCTCGACACCCCTGGTGACGGGGCCCCGGTTGTAGCCGCCAGCCTTGATCTCGCGATCGCTCCGGAAAAAGCCGCGGGAGATCTCTAGCATGAGGCCGATGGTGGTCTCGCCCACGCCGGTAGACATGGCGCCGGGCGTGTTACAGACGCAGATGCCGACGCTCGCGGCGTAGGGGACGTCGATCTTGTCATAGCCAACGCCGTGCCGGATGATAAAGCGCAGACTGTCCTTGAGCGCATCGAGCACGCGCGGCGTAAAGGGTTCTCCCATGGCGACCACAGCGTCGATTCCCTGATAGTTCGCAATCACCGCATCTTCAGTGTTCTGCGCAAAGGGGACCTGGACGACGTCAAAGCCAGCGGCGCGCATATAGTCATAGTATTCTGGCCAACGAATACCCATACCGACCTTGAAACTCATTGTTCTGATCCTCCTGAATGTGATTCATGCATGGGAGTTCTAGATGATTGTAAACCCGCCGTCAACCACTTCTACCGCACCAGTAGTAAAGCTGGAGGCCGGGCTGGCGAGATAGAGCAGCGCCGTCACCAACTCGTCCGGCTGGCCAAAGTGTCCCATGGGCGTGTTGCGCATCCAGGCCTCCCGATACGGGTGCCCGGGCTGTAGCACGGGGTTCTCGGGATGGGCGACAAAGTTGCCAGGGCAGATGCAGTTGACGCGGATGTTGTAGGGTGCCCATTCCACCGCCAGCGACTTGGTCAGCATAATCACTGCTGCCTTGGACACGTTATAGGCAGCCTGTTTGTTGGGATAGTCCACCATGATCCCCGATTTGCTGGCGATGTTGACGATGCTGCCGCCACCTCGGGCGATCATCTGCCTGCCAAAGACCTGGCACATGTGAAAGTTGCCGTCGACATTGGTGTCCATCACCCGCCGCCAGGTGGCCCAGTCGATGTCCTCCGCCGCGCCATCTTGAAAGACCCCCGCATTGTTGACCAGGATGTCTACCTGGCCGTACTCTTGCAGCACGTCCCTGGCAAGGGTTTCGACCTGAATCCGGTCGGAGATGTCGCAGCAGTACGCTGAGGAGCGGACGCCTCGCGCGCGCACCAGCGCCGCCGTGTGCTCCGCGCCAGCGCTCTGGACATCGGCGATCACCACGTCGCTACCAGCATCTGCCAGGCCGAGGGCCATGGCGCGGCCAAGACCGCCGGCGGCGCCAGTGACGACGGACACCTTGCCTTTGAGCGAGAACAGATCGGTCATTCGGAGCGTTCGCCTTTCCTGACCGGCGGGACCAAGCCCCCGGTCATTTCTGTCTCACGTCTCGGGATGTTCCGCGTCGTCGAGCCTCAGCCGGTAGCGCAACTTTTGCCGGTCACCGCGGCCATAGAGCGAATCGT
>CAZMAI010000341.1:0-2643 GCA_964564195.1 uncultured Anaerolineales bacterium
CAAGCTGTTTCAGGTGCGCGTCGTTAACGGCGGAGCCGCGCACCACCAGCCTCATTGTGCCCGACAGCACGTCATGCTGCTGATTGACATACTGGTCATAGTTTAGCGACATCACTTCAACACTCAGAGTGTTAGCGGGGACAAACTCCCCGGCCCCCAACTGCTGCACCAGCTGATCGTAGGCCTGACGCTGCAGTTGCTCGACGAGCATCGCCCGCAGCGTATCCAGATCGGCGTAGGTCACGATGGGAACGCGCCGGCTGCCACCTCCGCCGATACTCGTGTCGTTCATAACCTCGATGCGGCTCGCAAGCGCCCCCTCCACCCGCGTCAGCGTATAGGCCCCAGCCATGGCATAGCCAGCCTCAACCGCCTCAACTGGCGCTCGGGCAGTAGCGAACAGTGCCGCCGGCAAGGTCACCTCCGTCGTCGTGCGAAAGCGCATCGTCTCGCCACTACCTGACCGGACCACTGTGCCCTGAGGCACCACCACCGCCTCGTTGGTGCGGTTGGTGAACACCACATGGCCAGACGCATATCCTTCGGCCACATCCGCGGTGCCGCTGGCCGGCGTCTCCCCCTGCCCCTCCACAATGACCTGTACGCTTCGCAGAGGTATCAGACCCAGCTCATGGTCCACCCTGTCGTAGCGGGTGTTCGCCTGCGCGGTAAAGGTCACCTGCTCGCGGGTAGAGACGGGCTCGAGCGCCACCTCTGCGCTGGGCAGGAACACGGCGATCACGCCGATCATGGTCGCCAGCAAGAGCGCGATAAAGGCTAAACCGAGGATCGCCCTGCCCACGTTGAACCGGGCCGGTGCGCGCAGATGCCGTGCGCTGAGCCGCTCTGTGACAGGAACAACCCGCGCACTCAAGTCTGAGCTCCTGATCTCCCTGGGTTCCAACCGCTTGAGTGCGCGCGGCATGCTCGCGGAGACCGCCACTCCGGCCTCTCGCGCGAGCGACCGGGCTCTGCTATCGCGAGAGACGAGGCGCAACTCGACCGCCTTGTCACCGGCGATGCGCCGCAATCGTTTGAGGTTGAGCAGCTCGCGGGTGTATCGTGCACGCCACGGCAAAGCCATCCACACTTGCGCCCCCGGGCGCGCACGCCGCAAGAGCTCGCAGGCGGTATCGATGGTGTCATGGCGCGTCAAAAAGATCACATCAACAGGGCGCAAGGAACCTCCTCGGTTCCCGGAGGTATCCTCAGCCACCGGGACGCCAGCGTATAGAATCCGTCAGCGCACGATCCAGGCCGTTGCCCGGCGCATAGAGCCGCGCGACATAGTTCACGAGAGAGCGCAAAAGGAGAAACGGGGAGCCGTTGGCCTGGCCGGAGCAATCCAGCACGGCGTTGATGCCGCTGACATCGAGAGCATCCACTTTTGGGCAGCGGCCAAAGCCCAACTTTTGCTCCCAGTAAGGGGTGGCCAATGCAGGAGCGACCTCTGGCACACGACCGGTGACGTCATGGCAGTGGACCCGGTACGGGACATGCTTGTCCGGCGCTACGGCCGCGATCTGATCGGCCAGCATAGCCATCCAGAGACGCAGTGCCCGCCAATAGTTGCTGGACATGCGCTGCTCCACCTCGTCGCGCAGCTGCCCCGCACGATAGGCACGCATCAAGGCCTCGAGTTGATTCGCGGGAACACCCAGATCGGCCACGGTGTGATCGATCAGCATGGCGGCGCCATGGGGCACGACCGCGGCCCACTCCACGCGCCCGCGGCGCACCAGATCGACGGTGGTCATCGCCTCATCCACCACCACCATCAGAGACACCGCATCGGCCAGAGGTGAGGCCAAAGCCATGTGATGGGGGAGAATGGCCGCCAGATCGAGCCCCAGGCGATTGGCGATCAGCTCCAGCGATCGAATCCACTCCGCAGGGGCAAGGCAGAAGTTGAGGTACAGCTGCATGTGATCGCCCGTCAGGCCCAGCGGATCGCTGACGGGTTGCCCATCTATCGTGATCAGGGCCAGCGAGCCAGCGACGATATCCTCACGGCTGCCGCGTGCCCGCACATCCAGGCGATCCTGCGCCTTGCGATACCCCCGGCGCAGCAGCGTTTGCATCTCGTCGAGCGTCACGGGCCGGCGCGGATTGCGCCGGTGAACCTCATCCACGATGGCAAGGCTGCGGGTTACCCCCGAGGGGATGGCCATGGTGGCATAGTCGGGCACGATCTTGCGGCCAGCGAGCCTCTGTGTCATGTCCTCCGACTGCGCCAGGGCGCGGTCGCAGGCCGCATACCACCGATCGGGATCGGGGTGACTGGTGTGGCTGATACCCTGCACGGGGGCAGCCGCCAGCCCAAGAATCTCACCGGTGCCATCGGAGAGCCGGAGCACGGCGGTGCGCACATGCCCCTCTTCCCAGGTGACCACGGTGTGGTGCGTCATCATCGCCGGTGCGTCCGCACCACGTCCCCGCCTGCTCAGTAGCGCCATGGTGCCCCCTGCCCGCACGGCAATCGCAGTACGGCAGCGTTGCCTCGACGACTCATTCGCCCAACCCTTCGGTTACCAGCTGGTAGACCGATTCCAGAGCCTCCGCGAGGCGCGCCGGATCCTTGCCGCCGGCCTGCGCCATATCGGGACGACCGCCGCCACCGCCGCCCATAACGCGAGCGGCCGC
>CAZMAI010000342.1:0-2637 GCA_964564195.1 uncultured Anaerolineales bacterium
TCGGGTAGCAGACAAGCAGGTCGGGAGGCTGGATGTTCGGTAAGCAGATCGGAATCGATCTCGGCACGGTCAACGTCATCGTCTATGTACGGGGCAAGGGCGTTGTGCTCAATGAACCCTCGGTGGTGGCCATCTCGGTCGGCGATAACCGTATTCTGGCCGTCGGCAATGAGGCGCGCGCGATGCTGGGTCGCACGCCGGAGACCATTGAGGTGGCGCGCCCGATGCGCAGCGGCGTGATTGCTGACTATGTCGTGACCGAGGCGATGCTTCGGTACTTTATTGGTAAGGTCTGCAGCCGCTTTGAGCGTCGTCCCGAGATCATGATCAGCGTCCCGGTTGGGGTGACCAGTGTCGAGAGCCGCGCCGTTCGGGATGCGGCTATCCAGGCGGGCGCTCGCACCGCATACCTGCTGCCCGAGCCGCTCGCAGCGGCCCTGGGGGCGGACATGCCGATCGGCACGCCTTCGGGCAACATGATCGTCAACATCGGTGGCGGCGCCAGCGAGGCAGCGGTCATCTCGATGTTCGGCATCGTGGTCTCCAGCTCGGTTCGCGTTGCAGGGAACAGCTTTGACCAGGCGATCACCAACTATGTGCGCCGCAAGTACAACCTGATGATCGGAGAGCATACCGCTGAGGAGCTCAAGATCGCCATCGGTAGCGCGCTGCCCCTGGAGGAAGTGCTGACCATGGAAGTCAGGGGCCGGGACACCGTTGCCGGACTACCCCGGACGATCGTAGTGACTTCTGGAGAGGTCACCGATGCCCTGTCGGAGCCACTCTCCGCTGTGGCAGGGACGGTCAGGGCGGTCTTGGAGAGAACTCCACCCGAGTTGGCCTCGGATATCATTGATCGCGGCATGGTGTTGACGGGTGGCGGTGCCCAGTTGCGGAACATCGATCGATATCTGACGCAGGAGACGGGCATCCCCTGCCATGTGGCTGAGAATGCGATGCTGTGCACCGCTCTGGGGGCTGGCGAGGCGTTACGGCATCTGCCCATCTTGAGGCGTTCACTGGCCCCGGTCTGAGTGGTTCTGAAATCAGAGGCGCTACCCTGCAAGGTGGCGCCTTTCTTTCTTCTCAGAGGTAGTAGGTCATGGCCTGCAGGCGTGCGATAGGATCGATGTAGGTCACATGTACGTCAGGCGGTGTTGTCAGCGTGATGGGGGCATAGTTGAGAATGGCGCGGACGTTGCAGGCAATGACCTGGTCCGCGACGGCTTGCGCGGCTCGGGCCGGCACGGCGAGAATGGCGATATCTACATGGTTCTCACAGATAACGTCGGACAACTGGTCCACCGGTTGCACGACGCTGTCGCCGATGGGCCTGCCCACCAGCGCCGGGTCGCTGTCATAGATCCCCACGATCTGAAAACGGTTCTCACCAAAGGCGCGATAGTTGGCAAGTGCGTGCCCCAGGGCTCCTGCACCGATGATGATGACACGCCAGTTCTTGTTGAGCTGCAGGATCTCCTCGAGGACTGAGATCAGATATCTGATCTCATATCCCAATCCAGGCCTGCCAAACTCGCCAAAGTAGGAGAGGTCCTTGCGTATCTGTGCCGAGCTCACGCCCACCCAATCCCCCAGCTCCTTGGAAGAGACCATCGTCTGGCCTCGGTCGGCGATATGGGTCAGTGCTTGAAGATAGAGTGGCAAACGGCGTACCACGACATCGGGAACCTGGTTCTGAGGCATTGTATGCTCCCTGCTCGTGCGACCCTGATCGGGAATGCGCACCTATTCGGGCGAATCCAGCGCTTGCCCCACACGACAGCCCGACAGTCTGCCGAGATAGGCGCGATCCTCTTTGGACAAATCAGTCCTGTGCAGCAGATCTGGCCGGCGCTCGAGCGTGCGTTTGAGCGCCTGCTGCCGCCGCCATAGATTCACCCTGGCATGATCCCCGCTGAGCAGCACATCGGGCACGGCGAGGCCCCGGAACTCGGGGGGCCGGGTGTATTGTGGGTACTCCAAAAGGCCGGCGGAAAACGAGTCCTCCACGAGCGCTCGCATATCGCCCAATACGCCAGGAACCAGCCGCGTCACAGCCTCGACGATGGCCATGGCCGGTATCTCTCCCCCCGAGAGCACAAAGTCCCCCAGGGAGACCTCTTCAGTGATAAACAGGTCGCTGACGCGTTCGTCGACGGCTTCGTAGCGGCCGCAGACTAGCGCGATGTGTCCGCGCTTCTCCAACGATGCTGCCATGGCCTGATCAAAGCGGCGTCCCACGGGCGTCATCAGCAGCACAGGTACGTTGATCCTGCCGGTCGCCTGCTGCTCCGCGAGCATCTCTGCCCCCAGAACCGCCTCCAGCGCATTCGTTAGTGGTTCCGGCTTGAGGACCATTCCGCCGCCGCCGCCGTAGGGCATATCATCGGTTACCTGATGCTTGCCCGGTGCATAGTCGCGGATGTTGTGAACCTGGATCTCGACCAGGCCGGCCTCGATGGCGCGGTGAACAATGCTCTCCTGGAAGATGCCATCGAACAGGCCGGGGAACAGGGTAAAGATGTCGAAACGCATACGTTCCTCCCCCTATGTCGCGATTCTACCGTCTCCGTCCGACTCGGGCAAATGGCATGTGGCGGGGCGTTTTGGGCCTGTCACGCGGATGCTATAATGTGA
>CAZMAI010000343.1:0-2632 GCA_964564195.1 uncultured Anaerolineales bacterium
CCCGCAGTATTTCTCGTATCCATGGTGCCGTGGGCGTGCTGCCGGCAGCGAGGGCCTCCGGGGTGGCGGCGGCGAGGAGGTAGCCGCCCAGTGGGCCGCCGGCCGGGCCCAGTTCGATCAGCCAGTCGCAGGCAGCCAGCAGGTGCGGGTGGTGCTCGACCACCACAACGCTATGGCCCGCGTCCACCAGGCGATGCAGTACCCCGCAAAGCCTGGCGACGTCCTCCAGATGCTGCCCCAGCGTGGGCTCGTCCAGGATGTACAGGGTCGGCTGCGTCGCCTTGCGGCAGAGTTCGCCAGCGATCTTGAGACGCTGCGCCTCGCCGCCCGAGAGAGCGTAGCCGGGTTGGCGCCACACAAGGTAACCGAGGCCGACATCCTGCACGGCGCGCAGCGAGAGCGCCAGCCTGGGGTCGTCCGGGAACAGTGCCGCCACCTCGTGCAGCGTCATGCTGCTGATCTCGGGCAGGGGCACGCCTTTCAGCCGCACCTCCCAGGCCTCGGGGCGGTAGCCTGTGCCGGCGCATACCTCGCAGTGCTCATGCACGTCGGGCATGAATCCCATGTCCAGCGTCACGGTTCCCCGTCCGCCGCAGGCGCTGCAGGGCTGTGCCAGATCGGCTGCGCTCAAGCCCAGGGCGCGGGCGTCCTCGCAGGCGGCGTAGAGCGCGCGCAGGGGACCCTCGAGACCCAGATAGCGCGCCGGAGACACCACGCCGGCTCTGCTTTGATCGATGACGATCGCCCGCGCCGGCGCGTTCAGGATACCATCGTGGGCGCCGGGCTCCAGCGTCTCCTGCGCCATCGATGTGGTGTGCTTGATGGGCGCGATCACACGCGCCAGCGTGTCGACGATCAGCGTGGACTTGCCCGAGCCGGAGACGCCGCAGACGCCGGTGAGCACGCCCAGGGGGATCGGAACGTCAATGGCCTTCAGGTTGTTACCCCGCGCATTGCGGATTGTCATCCACTTCGCGGGCTCTCGTCGTTTCGCGGGGATAGACGGACGTCGCTCGTCCCGCAGCCAGGCACCTGTGATCGTGGGTGTGGCAGCCACTTGCGACAGCGTGCCCTGGGCCACCACCCGGCCGCCCGCGGCGCCCGCGCCGGGTCCCATGTCGATCAGGTGGTCCGCGGCGCGCATCAGCACGGGATCGTGCTCGACGACCACGACGGTGTTGCCCTGGTCGCGCAACGATTGCAGGGCCGCCAGCAGCGCCTGAACCTCGGAGGGATGCAGGCCCCGCGAGGGCTCATCCAGCAGGACCGTCAGGTACCCCAGGCCGGAGCCCAGCAGTCCGGCCAGTTGCACGCGCTGCGCCTCGCCGGCGGAGAGGGTGCGGGTCATGCGCTGCAGGTGCAGATAGCCCAGGCCCACGTCGCAGAGGAAGCCCAGACGCCGCCGGGCGGTCTGTACTGAGGCTGCAGCGCCCGCGGTCGGGCCTGTGACGTCACCCGCAGGGACCGTTTCCAGTAAGGCCGCCAGTTCGGCCAGCGGGAGGTTCTGCAGCGCCTGCGCGTCGCGGCCCTGCAACGTGACGTTGGCGTACTGCGGGCGCAGGCCGCTGCCGCGGCAGTCGGGGCAGGGGATAGACTCGGTGTAGGTGCCGCCCACGTCCCAGTCGCGGATCCAGCCGTAAAAGCCGGGAAAGCTCTGAAGAGCATGGTGCCGCCGGCCCGTGCGGCTGACATAATCCACGTGCAAGGGCTCGGGATCGCCGTACAAGAAGGCCTGCCGTGCCTCGGGAGTCATCTCGCGCCAGGGGGTGCTCGCCGGGTGAAAGCCGTGCTTGCGCGCCAGCGCCTGCACCATGTCGTACCCGCCGTTGAACGGCTTGCAGAGGTAGCCGCCGGGGAAGAAGCCCGGCGAGTACATCGCCCCGTCACACAGCGGGCGCTCGGGGTGAACGATGAGCTTTTCCGGACGCGGCTCCTGCAGGGCGCCCAGGCCGTGGCAGGTGGCACAGGCCGCGCCGTACACCCGCGGGCTGAAATGGCGCGGCTGGAGTTGCGGCAGCACCGCGCCGCAGGCCGGGCAGTGCGTGGTCTCAGCCAGCGGAGCGAGGCTGCCGGTGCCGCGGACGGGCGCGCCGCAGGCCGGGCAGGGGCGCTCCCCCAGCAGCGCCAGCAGGACGCTCAGGTGGTGCCAGATCTCGGTGGCGCTGCCGACCGTCGCCCGCGGGTTGGCATAGCGGGGGCGATCGGACTGGACGGCGAGGGCCACTCCCAGGCCGCTGATCTCGTCCACCTCGGCCTCGGGGCCTTCGCGGGTGCCCTGCCGCTCGTACATTGACAGGGACTCGAGGTAGCGGCGACGAGCCTCCGCCTCCAGCACATCGTGCACCAGGCTGGACTTGCCCGAGCCGGACACGCCCGTGACCACGGTAAGCTTACCGCGGGGGATGTCGACATCGATCGCGCGCAGATTGTGTGCCCGCGCACCGCGGATGCGGATGGCAGGGGGTGGTGTAATCTGTACGGGTTCGGTTCCCGTAGGGGCAACCGGTGCGATGACGCGCTGCGTGGTCGCCGTTGCTTCCTCGCGCAGCGCCTGGGCCGTGGGCGAGCGCTCCACGGCCATAAGGCCGGCCGCCGGTCCGGCGTAGAGCAAGGCGCCGCCCTCGGGGCCCGC
>CAZMAI010000344.1:0-2628 GCA_964564195.1 uncultured Anaerolineales bacterium
CCAACTCGATCTTGTTTCTCAGGTGGCTGATATGCACGTCAATGGTGCGTTCATAGCCGGGATAGGCGTCGCCCTGGGTCTCGGCGAGCAGCGCGACGCGGGTGTGAACCCGACCTGGCTCGGCCATCAGCGTCGCCAGCAGCGCAAACTCTGAAGGCGTTAGTTCGACGGACTCACCCTCGACGGTGACCGTGTGCGCGTCTCGGTCCAGCACGATCTCGCCAGAGCGCAGCACGTCGGGCAGGCGTTCGGGTCCCTCTGCGCGGCGCAGCACGGCGCGGATACGCGCTTCCAGCTCGCGAGGGCTGAAAGGCTTGGTGACATAATCATCGGCACCCAGCTCGAGACCCAGCACGGTATCTGTCTCGTCGACGCGCGCAGTGAGTATGATCACCGGTGCGCCAGGGGATCGACGATAGGACTTGAGAAAGTCGATCCCGTCCATGCGGGGCATCATGATGTCGAGTACGATCAGGTCCGGGCGCACGCGCGCGGCCACTTGCAACGCCTCAATGCCGTCGGCTGCTGTAGCGACGGTATAGCCGCGGCCCTTGAGGTAGGCCTCCAGCAGCGCACGCAGGCGGACCTCATCATCGACCACAAGGATTGTTTTCGGCACGGTTTGTCCTCGATCCCTTGCTCTGGACGCGCGCGGTAATATCAGGATGTCTCCAACTCCTGGAGGTACAGTATGACGGCGTCGATCAGATCGCCGGTCCACGTGTCCGCCGCCGCCTCTACACTGGCTCCGCCGCCCGCTGAAGCCTTGACTCCCGGCTCGACAAAGCCGGTTGCGCCGCCGGGGGACATGCCCGAGCCCGGCGCGCCGCCTGTGCCAGGCAATGCAAGGTCGTACTGGGCCGCAATCTCATCCTGGAGAGTGGGCGCTTGCAGGAGCAGCGTGATGGACTCGCGTTGAGCGCCAGTCAGAGACTCGACGATCCGCCTGGACAGCGACTGTAGCTCTGCTGAAGCGCTCGAGTCGCTAAACGCGCGAACTTGCTGCCACAGAGGCAGTAGCTCGGCAGCTTGCTCCTGGTGCACTGCGTCCTCTGTATTGGCGAGCGCCAGAGAGCCAAGCGCCAGCGATGTGACGTCCAGTGCCGCTTCGTCCTGTGGGCTAACCACACTCAACTCGGCGGCCGGGGTCGTCTCAGTGGATTCCGCACGCGAGCAGGCGGCTAGTGCCACTGCAACCAGCAGGAGAAGGAAAGCATAGTGTGCTGTTTTCATAGCACTCCTTCGTTGGCCTGCGTCGGACCCGAAAGGTCTGCTAGCCGCGACTACGCACCGGCAGCCGCGGCACTCCGGTCACTCCGATTGCTGTCGTTCCTCAAGATAGCTGATGACAGCCTCAACCAGGTTGCTCACCCAGCTGCCGGCGCCCGCCTGTATGCTGGCACCGCCGCCGGCCGCGGCCTGCACGCCGGGATCGACAAAGCCCTCTGCACCGGTCGGCGGCACGCCTCCTCCCCTGCCCATGCCAAACCCTCCGCCGGTGCCGGGCACCCCTTCGCCGGGCACGGTGCCGGCCACCGCCGCGGCGGCCTGGCGCTCGGCGCGCAAGGCCGTAAGCTCCTCCTCGGTCATGCCTTCAGGCACGCCTCGTCCCTGGCCTGCCCCGCTGGCGGGCATCTCCAGCCCGAACCGTGCGGCCAGCGCACCCTGTGCCTCGGCATCTTGGGTCGACGCTATCATCGCGTCATGCTGGGCCTGGGTCATCGATTCACTGATCTGCTGCAGCACTGCAAGCAACTCGGCCGGTGCGGTCGCGTCGCTCTTGATCAGCGAACGGTATGCCTTCCACAGCGGAAGCAATTCCGCGGCCTGGGCGGCATCGACCGCGTGTTCGCTGCCATCCAGGCCAAGGGTGCCCATCGCCAGGGTGCGGACATCTGTTCCGGGTTGGGCAACGGTTGCCTTCGTGCCGGCTGAGGACGGAGCGGCCTGCTCTGCTGTCTTGCCGGACTGGCAGCCGGCCTGCGTCAGGATCAGGACGAGCACCAGTACGATCGTGACACGATGTTTCATGGAAGACCTCTTATTCATGGCGCAGCGATTCGATCGGGTCGAGCTGCGCGGCTTTGTTTGCGGGATAGACGCCGAAAAAGATCCCGACGATGGCCGCTGATCCAAAGGCCAGGCCAATGGACGCGGGCACGACGACGGTGGGCATATCGCTCATCGCGCCGTAGGCGTAGGACCCACCGACGCCTGCGAGGACGCCTAGCAGGCCGCCGACCAGGCTGAGCAAGAGCGCCTCGGTCAGGAACTGGCCACGGATATCGCCAGGAGTGGCGCCCACCGCCTGGCGGATGCCGATCTCCCGGGTGCGCTCGGTGACGCTCACCATCATGATGTTCATGATGCCGATGCCGCCCACAATGAGTGAGACGCCTGCCACCCAGGCCAGCAGCGAGCGAAAGGCCTCGGTGGTGGAGGCACGCGTCGTAATGATATCCTGCTGGGTGGTGATGATGAAATCGGGCGCGGACAGGCTGACATCGTGCAGCCGCGCCAGAAGCAGGCCGATCTGCTGGATGGCAGGCTCGATGGCCTCGGCGCTCTCGGCCTGCACATAGATCTGCCGCACCGAGTCGCCGACCACGCGCGACATGAAGGATGCTG
>CAZMAI010000345.1:0-2621 GCA_964564195.1 uncultured Anaerolineales bacterium
GTTCTCCTTGGTGTCTGGCTCTCGATGGCTGGTCTATTCTAGGTCGACGCCCTTACCGGTCATCCATGTGCCCTCTTCTGGCTACTCCGTGAGGTGGACCACCGGGCACTTGCTAACGTAATCCTCGTTGAGAGTGACGCCCAGCCCCGGTGCAGCCGGTATGGGCAGGCGGCTGTTGCGGATCAGCGGCTCCAGTGGCTCATTTACCAACTCGTAAGCGATTGGCGAGCGCAGCGGTATAGTCTCCTGAATGATAAAGTTGGGGATGCAAGCATCTACCTGGACGGCCGCCGCCGTGGCGATGGGGCCGTGGCAGTTGTGCGGCTGCATAGACAAATCATAGGTCTCGGCATAGGCGGCGATCTTTTTCAGTTCGGTGATGCCTCCCGCGAGGCCGATATCGGGCTGCAGTATGTCGAGGACCTGCTTTTCGATGTATTCGCGGAACCCGTAGCGCGTGTAGACCCGCTCGCCGGCGGCAAGGGGAATCGGCACGTTCTCTGCTACTCTGCGCATGGCGTCGACGTTCATTGCGTCAACGGGCTCTTCATAGAAAAAGGGCCGCAGTGGCACGATCCGGCGCCCCCAGGCGATGGCATCCATGACGCTGAGATACCCGTGTACCTCAACAAGCACCTCGACATCCGGTCCCACAGCTTCGCGCACGGCCCGCACGCGTTGATAGGCCAACTCGCCTCGCTCTGGCTCCAGCAATCGCTCACGGGGACCCCAGCCGCTGCCGCGCGGAGCGCTAAATGGATCGAACTTGAGTGCATCATAGCCCAGGGACACGACCTCCGCAGCACGATCGGCATACTCTTCCGGGCTCGCGAGGTAGGCGTTACCTGCCGGAGCGTATTCATCGCCGATCCAACCGTTGCAGTACACGTGAAGGTCGTCGTGAACTCTGCCTCCGAGGAGATCGTATATCGGCAGTCCCGCGGCCTTGCCTTTGATGTCCCACAGCGCCTGATCGATGGTGCTCATGCCGCCATAGTGCACCGGCCCGCCGCCCTGTCCCCAGAACGTCCGGAAAAAGATCGTCTTCCACATCTGCTCGATACGTAGCGGGTCGGCACCGATCACAAAGTGCTCCACCATCTCCCGTAACATGCTGAGCGCGGCGCCACGTCCGGTACCGTAACAGAGCGGGAACTCGCCCAAACCGTATAGTCCCTCATCCGTGATCAGACGGAGCACAATCGGAGGCTTCCACGGTTGCACATCCACGTCAAAGATATCGGCTGCGATCACGCGCATCGTTTTTCTCCTTGCTGGGTGCCAGGTGTCCAGAGGGCGCATACTCTGATGAGATTCTAGCCCGGGCAGGCACACAGTCAACCACCCGGGCGGATGGCGGCTGACAGCGCGCTCGAGAGCAGATATACTGGGAACGGCGACAGCAGTCGAAGGATAACCAACAGCGGCAGAGAGGTGAATTGATGACGACGGTAAGCTTTCAGGGAAAGGATGTGTGCATAGACGGCAGCCTCGTATATTCGGGACGGTGGTACGACGGGCACCGTGTTGAGGGCATGCTGTTCAACGTCAGGGCGGTGCAGGCGATTTTCGATGACGCCAACTCGGAGACGCGAGGCCACTGGGCGTACCCAGATACAGGCGAGTGGGATCCAGAACGCAATACGGCCGAGTTCTGCGCCGCGCTGCCCGCCTGGTATGCGCATGGCATTCGAGGCTTTGGGGTGAACTTGCAGGGCGGCGGCCCGTTGTACGCTCGCGACGTGTACCATAGTTATGACAACAATGGCTTCACGCCCGACGGCAAGCTGAAACCCGCCTACGCCGCTCGTCTGAGAAATGTGCTCGATCGTGCCGATGAGCTGGGTATGGTGCCGATCGTTGGCATGTTCTACTGGATGATGCTCCTGCGCATGGAGGACGAGGCGGCGATCTGGCGGGCGGCGCGTGAGACCTGCACGTTTCTGATGGAGAACAACTATCGCAACGTCCTTGTCGAGCTGGCCAACGAGATCGACGTGGTGGTAGACCACACTCCGTTCTCCATATTCCGTCCGGACCGGCAGCACGAAATGCTTGGTGTGCTCAAGGCAGAGTTCCCCGAACTCCTCTTCTCCACCAGCGGCGGCGGGGCCGAGGTGGCCACAGGGCGCGGCATGCCCCCTGCGTCGTTGGTTCGCGCCGCGGACTATGTGCTGTTACATGGGAACGGCCTGCGCCCGCCAGAGCTGGCCGCCGCCATCGATGTCGTGCAGGCCATGGACGCCTACAAGGTTGCACCCAAGCCGATCATCATCAATGAAGACTCGCCGGCGATGCCCAACTTTGAGGTCTCCTGGCGCAAAGGCGTATCATGGGGCTACTATGACCAGGGGTGGCACGGCCAGGGAGAGGATCCCTGGCAGGACTATAATCCGCGCCCGCGCTGGCACGACGATGCCCCCTGGGACGATCTCACGGGGTTCCAGACACCGCCTGTGAACTGGGGTATCAACACGCCATTCAAGACAGCGTTCTTTGAGCGCGTCGCCGAGATCACGGGCGCCAGGGAGGCCTAGTACGGCAAGGCCATGGGCGCCCTCTGCTCAGAGCTGCGGGCGCTTGCCGACATAGAGCAGATGACGCGAGGCGCCGACGATGGA
>CAZMAI010000346.1:0-2612 GCA_964564195.1 uncultured Anaerolineales bacterium
GCGCCCTCTGCGCCTGCCGGGCCTCCTCCGCCGCCTGCCGGCACGATCCGTCGTGGGTCGCTGCAGGGGCTGGTCGGTGAGCGGACTGCCCCGCCATCGCCGCGCGTGCAGCCCACGCCGCTGCCTTCGGGGCCGCCGCCCGTGCCCCCGGCGGAGATCCATGCCCCGGCGCCCCGTCCCGTGATGCCGCCCCCGGTTGCGCCGCCGTCCCCGGCAGTGCGTCCTCCGGTCCCCGTGACGCCTCCTCGCGCCCCGGTGACGCCACCTGTCGTAGCTGCCGCCAGACCCACCAACTGTGCGCACTGCGGCGCGGCGCTCCCTGCCTCGGGCGCCTTTTGCCCGCGCTGCGGCCAGCCGGTCGCGTCTGCTTCGGCCGCCCCTGCCGCTGCACCAGTCAGAGTGTTCTGTGCCGAGTGCGGCTATGAGAGTCCGCCGGGAGTGCGTTTCTGCATGCGCTGCGGCGCTCCGATGCCAGGTACCGGCGCCAGAGTCGCCACGAGTGCACCAGCCACGTCACAACCCAACCGATCGCGGCGCGGCCGCGTCGCCTGGTGGGCCTGGGTGCTGCTGGCGCTGGCGCTGATCGCCCTGGGGGCGGTGCTCTGGGTGCGCTTCGGTCAGGACCTGTTTGACGCCGGCGCCGGACAGCGACAGGCGCCCGACCAGGTCGTGGTGATCGCCCCCTACGGCTCCGGAGTGACCGCCGCGCCCAAGCCGTTGGCGTGGCCCGAGCCGGTTTGGGCCGGTACGGCGGAGATTCACGCCCAGACCGGCGCCGAGTTGCTGATCGATGACCCCGCCAGCCCCCTGGCGGGTCTCTCCATTGTCGTGCCCCCGGGCGCCGTCCCGCTCGGTGCGCCGCTCGAGCTCAAGGTGGGCTATGCGCCGGAGGCGGTGGACTACCAGCCGCGCGATCTGCTGCAGGAGGACGGCGCGCTCTACACACAACTGGTGGCGCGCGTCGAGGCGGCCAATGCGGATCCGGCTAGCGACGTGCTGTACGATCCGATCCTGGCGCCCATGGCACTGGCGCTGGGAGAATACGACCAGATTTCGCCCGTGATCGCGCTGGAGCCCGCCGGCACGACCTTTGCCTATCCGGTGCGGGTGACGCTGCCGGTGCAGGTGGAGGATCCTGCCGACCTGACCGAGCCGCTGGGCTTGCTGGTCCTGGGCCGCAGTGTGGCTCCCGATGGTACCATCAGCTGGGAGGTGAATGAGACGGCGCGCTACGACGCCGCCACGAGCACGGTGTCCTTTGAGACGACGCACTTTTCCGACTGGAGCGCCTGGGTGTGGCAACGAGCCAAGAACGTGCCTTACGTGGCGGGGCTGCAGCTGGGCATCGGCAAGTCCGAGATCGAGGCGCTCAAGGCCAGACTGCCCCAGGACACGTTCACGGACCTGGTGACTGCCGTTGTGTGCGGCAGCAAGCCTGCCGTCGCCGACTGGGGAAAAATGCCTGGCCAGTGGGACCTGCTCATGTTCCTGGGGTGGGGTGGCGGCGGCAGCCAGGGCATTCTGGACCCGGTCTTTGCCAGGTCGGAGCAGGCGCTGGAGCAGTGGCTGCGGAGCCAATCGCCGCGGCTCAACCCGGGGACCGCGGGCACCCGGGCGCCGGGCAGCATCGGCCCGGGGGAGATCTTTGCCAGGGCGCTGGATTTCGCTGAGGGCGATATCGCCCAGGCACTGGTCGCCTGTCACAGCGTGCTCCGCAAGAACCAGCGCTCGCAGCCGGTACAGGAGCTCTTGCGGCCCTACCGTCCAGATGGACTGGACCAGCCGGGCGCCTACTATCATCTCTTTGGCTCTGCACTGTATGCCTTCGCGTACCGCCACTACCAGCAGACAGCGCTCGGTGTAGAGTGGCAGCCTCCTCTGGATCCGGAGCGGGTGGTGAGAGCGGAGGAGGCTTTTGTCAGCGGCGACATCCAGTCCGATCCCATGGAGTATGCCGTGGACCTTCAGGGCATCGACCTCGGCCGCCAGCTCTATGACCAGGTGCTGGGCAGGACCCGCGAGGATCTGGCGCGCGCCTTTGGCATCGATCCCAGGACGGCCTGCGTCATGCCGGTGTTGCTGGGGTCGTCGACGGCGCTGCCGGTGGCGACCGGCGTCGCCCGCGGCGGGCTGGCCGGGCGTGACGACCAGGGACAACTGGTGGCGGTGCCAGCACAGACCGACAGTAGCGGCATGGGCGTGCTCTCCAACGCCATCGTGCTGAACTACTTCCCTGCCGGAGGGGCGGTCACCGGCGAGGGGCTGTTCGCCTACCGGGAGATCGCCAGGCCAGAGCACTGTCCCGGTGTGGTGGACGAGGCGCGCATGACCATGGCGTTCACCGGCACCTACGACGCCGCTGGCGGCACCATGTCGGGCACGGTGCAACTGGGAGGGTACACCGTGATCGTCCAGATCGACTGTTCCACCGATCGCACCGAGAGCGACGGGCTGGCCCCGGGCACCTGGAGTGCGACTCTCAGCGGCAACACCATTGTTGGTACCCTCATCAACCAGCACGGCGAGCCCACGCCCTTTCTGCTCACCGTTGGAGGCTGAGGGCACCCTTGGCCTGCGGACGCCTGGCTGAGGCCAGCCTGGTCCGCCGGAAC
>CAZMAI010000347.1:0-2608 GCA_964564195.1 uncultured Anaerolineales bacterium
TCCTGCGCCGGCAGGTCAAAGTTGCTGTCGGGGGGCACCTCGCCCACGTGGCCCTTCCAGCGGTCGCCCTCCTGGCCGCGCACGATCTCCCAGGTGGAGTAGCGCTGGTGGTAGGTGGCGCCGCCATCCTCCCAGTAGTGCTGGTGGTCCGAGATCAGGTGGCAATGCACGCCCTTGCCGCCGGCGCCGCCACTGTGTCGCAGCAGCTCGATCGCAGAGTCGTCGAACGGCTCGATGGGCCCCCAGGAGCGATGGAGAAAGTTCAGCCGGCCGGTGTGAAGCTCGCGACGGGCCGGCATGCAGGGCATCGACCCCACATAGGCGTTGTCAAAGACCACGGTGCGCTGCGCGAGCCGCGAAAAGTTCGGCGCCTGTACCCAGAGGTTGCCGTAGCAGGGCAGATAGCGCCGGTTGAGCGAATCGAACATGAGCATGATGGCTTTCATTGCCGGATCGTGTCCTCCCTTCAATCTGGATCACGGCCATTGTACTCGGCTGGTAGCCGCAAGGCACGCGCAAGTCAAGCAGGCCCCCGCCCGAATAACTCGGGCGGGGGCGCGTCGCCTACATCTTGAGGAACCACTGCTCCGGGAACTCGGGGTAGGTCCACAGGCTGTCCCAGCCCCAGTATCCGGTCTCACTCACATTGCGCAGCGTGTTGCGGACGATCAACGGGTGAGGCGAGTTGCCCACCGTGCCGATCGTCCAGATATGCTCCGCCTGACTCTCCAACACCTTGCGGGCGGGCTCCATATCATCGGTCAGCATGTACTCGTCCAGCCACGTGTACAGCTCTTTGATGTACTCGGGCGGCTCCTCGCCCTGTTGGCCCTTGGTGTTGTACCAGCGGCCCCAGAGCACGCTCCAGCAGGACTCGTCGCCGTCCAGCGGGGCAAAGAACTTGGGCCGGCGCAGGAACAGGATGTCCGAGGACTCGTCGCCGCGCCAGCAACTCATGGGCTCTTCGTTAGCGAGGATCTTTTGGCTGAGCAGGTTGCGGGTGATCGACTTGACCTGGGTCTCGATCCCGATGGCGCGCCAGTGCTCGTCCACCAGTTCGTGGATGGGCATCACGGGCGAGGCCTGCTCCACCACGTCAAAGGCGATGATCATCGGCTGCTTGCTGACCGGCCAGAGACGATGGGTCTTGGCAGCGTTCCATTCGAGCCCCATGTCGTCCAGCAGCGCATTGGCCGCGTCCGGATCATAGTCGGCGTACGAGCGCTGGTACTCGGGCTTGTAGTGGCGCGAGGTGGAGATCACCGTGTACTGGCCGTTCTCCGAGTTGCCATAGTAGACCACGTCGTTGACGTCCTGCCGGTTGATGGCCAGCGATAGCGCCTGGCGGAAGCGATCGTCCAGAAAGACATTGCGCCACTCTTCATCGGGCCAGGTGCAGTTGACGTTATAGACCTGGTCGCTGCCGCGGCCGGTCGGCCAGATGATGATGCGGCAGTCATTGTCGGCGGCCGCCTCGGCGTAGGTAGTATAGTTTTGAATGGTCAGCGAGAACGCGGCAAAGTCATAGGTCCCGCCCACCACTTTGGCATCGAACATCCCCAGCTCAGCGGCGCGCTCCATGACCACGTTGTCGATGTAGGGGAGCTGGTTCCCTTCCGGATCGACCGCGTGATAGTAGGGGTTGCGCACAAAGGTCACCGTCTGAGGGGTATCGCGCGTGGGGAGATAGGCGTGCACCCGCGGCCGGTCGATGTCCTGGTCCACGTTGTTCTTGCGCCCAAAGAGCTGGTACCAGAAATCGAACCCCGATTCGGCGGCCAGATCGTTGGCCTTTTCGTTGTATTTCAGATGGAATTGCTTCAGATAGTGCGCTGGCATCCAGCACTGGCTCTCGCCCACGCCATAGTGCGCCATGTTCAAGAG
The DNA here is from genome assembly GCA_964564195.1 of uncultured Anaerolineales bacterium. Classification (GTDB taxonomy): domain Bacteria; phylum Chloroflexota; class Anaerolineae; order UBA1429; family UBA1429; genus JAAYED01. Next base: position 1,885 of record CAZMAI010000347.1, read on the forward strand.
CACAAAGGATGGGTTGGGCGCGGCGAAAGTGAGCTTGAAGGTGAAATCGTCGATAATGTCGAGCGTCATCAGGTCGCCGCCGCGCCGAAAGGCGATGTTGGGCACGGGCGTCAGGTCCGTGTTGGTGAGGTAATCCTCGTACCAGAACCGGACGTCGGCGGTGGTCAGGGGTGTGCCATCGGACCACTTCATCCCTTTGCGCAGGTAGCAGGTGACCTCCATAAAGTCGTCGGTCATCTTCCAGTCCGCCAGGGTGTTCGGCACGGCGTGCGTCAGGTCGTGCGAGGGGCGCAGCCAGTAGGCCCGGTCCTGCGTCGTGGCGGTGTCATTGCCGCGCAGGTTGGTGGACGTGTCACCCACCACCATGGTGCCGCCATAGGTGCCGATCTCCTCGATGATCTCGCAGATGCGCGGCTCATCGGGCAGGCGCTCCTCCACGGGGGGCAGTTCACCGGCCGCTACGCGCTGAGCCAGCATGGGCGATTCCTTAAAGCGCGCGGGCTCCTCCACCGGTTTCGGCGTGGGTTCGACCTCGGCGACCTCTTCCTCCGCCTCCTTCTCGACCTCGACAATGACGGTGACCTGTTTTTCTACCTCCTTGACCACCTCCACGGTCTCTTTGACGATCTTTTCGACCACCTCGGGCTCGCCGGCGCAGGCGGCGACAAGGACGCCGGCGCTGGTGAGGCTGGCCAGTCTCAGGAACTCACGGCGGGTATGTCGG
>CAZMAI010000348.1:0-2607 GCA_964564195.1 uncultured Anaerolineales bacterium
AGCGTGCCGTTGTAGGTCGAGTCGCGGGCGGCGTTCTCGGGAGTACACGGGGGTGCGTCGGCCCTTACGTTGTAGCATTCGTAAAGTGGTGTGCCGTTCGCATCCAGGACTGCCACCGCTGCCGGGTCCAGACCCTGAAAACTCGGCGACTCGTCGTCCCACCAGGTGGGGTTGGTGTAAGGCATGTTCAGGTGCCCACGGGCGTTCGCCTGCGCCATGAGCGCAGCCAGGTCCTCGGTCGTGCCCACGGCTGGATCGGGGGGCAGCAGGTCGGGATAGTGCTCGTCGAAACGGTACGGCCAGGTGCTCACCCAGTGCAGGATCGCCGGCGCGGGGATGGCGTCCGCCAGGGTCCGGTAATAGTCGCGCGTCTGGTCAACATCGACCTTGATCAGGGGCGCAGCAACCAGCGTGTCGTATATCGAACCGGCTTTGGTCCGGAGCGAGGGATACCCGTCGATCCCGTTGGCCGTGCGATAGGCGGCCAGCGACTCGGGGTACTCCGCGCCCAGGTGCACCCGAACGACGGGCGTCGTCCAGCGCTCGCCGTCCCGGATGCCGGCGAAAAAGGTGTGCTCCAGCGCAAAGCGGCACCGCCAGGGCTCCTCCACGGGGCCGACCAGCGTGCTGATGACGGTCTCCGGGCGGTGGACGGCGTACAGCGCCAAAGTGCCACGGGTGCTCTGGAGCGCCTGATAGTCGGCAAACATCCCGGGCATGCCGGGGTAGCGGGCGGTGTAGGACCAATCCCAGCGCTGGTGGAATATGCCGTGCCTGAGCAGGATACCGGGCATGATGGGCAGCAGGATGCTCTCCAGTCCGGCCTGTGGGAACTGGAGCGCGTGCGGAAAGGTGACGCGCTCGACGGTGTGGCCGCTGCGGTTATGCAGCGTGAGCGCCAGATCGAACCAGGCGGCCTCGGAGATGATGAGGTCCACCGCAACATCGATGGCGCGCTGCCTTTGCCCCTCTGTGAGATACGTCAGACGCAGGCGCCCCTCGGCCGGTAGCCACTGCCAGTCAAAGGCACGCGCGGCGCGGGCGCCATAATCCGCGGCCGTCACGGGACGCAGGTCGTCGATGACTGGAAATGCCACGCTCCACAGGCGGCCCTGGGCCGTCCCCTGGCTGACACGCTCGCCGGTGGCACGGTCGATGATGTAGGTGATGGCGCCGCTGCGGCGCGAGATGCCCACCTCATAGTGCGCATTGCCCAGACGGAGAACGCGGCCGCTGTCGTCGAAATACGGGCCAGAGGGCGACGACGCGGGGGCGGGCGCGCAGGCGGCCATGGCCGGCAGCAGGAGCAGCAGGGCGAGCGTCACCGATAGCCAGCGGCACGCGCATACCCATTCTCGCAACCCGTTCCGGTGCCTATGCCCCATGTCACGACCCACGCTAAGGCGCGCCCACGAATCGCACCGGTTCCCGTGGCGAGAGGCCGTCGGGATCGTTGACCTGTGCGCCAACCGGCGCGGGCACCGGGCCTTGCAGTAACGGGTCGGCGGTACGCACCATCCACGCGTCCAGTCGCTCGCGCATCTCGGCCAGGATGCTGGCGCAGGCACGCTCGCCCGCCAGGTTGCAGGCCTCGTTGGGATCGAGCGTCAGGTCGTAGAGTTGCTCGGCGTCCACGGGGCGCTCGCGCCAGCCGTGCGCCAGCAGGTAGGTCTTGCTGGGGCTGTCGTCACAGTTGGGCAGCACAGGGCGGCTGCGGCCATCGAAACGCCGGATATAGCTCCAGAGGGGCGTGCGCACCGAGCGCATCGGCTCGTAGGCCGCGTGGTAGGTCACCTCGGCGAAAACCGCGTCGTTGACCTCGGCGACCTCGCCGCGAATCAGCGGCAGCAGCGAGCGGCCCTGCAGCCACGCGGGCGGGTCGATATCCAGCAGGTCGCACAGTGTGGGAAGGAGATCGATGTGCGAGACCAGGCAGTCCAGCACGCGACCTCCGGAGAACCCGCCCGGGCCGCGCAGGATCAGCATGACGCCCGTGCCATGCGCGGTCAGGTTGCATTTCATGCGCGGAAAGGCGATGCCATGGTCGGTGGTCAGGATCACCAGCGTGTTATCTGCGTGGCCGCTCTCCTCCAGCGCTTTGAGCACGGTGCCTACGCCATCGTCCAGGGCGCGCGCGCTGGCGGCGTAGGCGGCCATGTCGCGCCGCACCTCGGGGACGTCGGGCAGCGGGGCGGGCGGTCGCAGGTAGCGCCCATCGTCGTCGCCGGGATCGGGGTATTCGCGGTGGGTCTCGGTGGTGCCCACGCTGAGGAACCAGGGTCCCTCGGGCGCGTTGCGCAGCCAGGCGGCCGCGGCGGGGGCCACATGGCGCACCTCACGGCCCTCCAGCGGCAGCACCTCGTCATAGCCGATGGTGGCGGCGTCGCGGGCTACATGCTGCACGCCGATCAGCGTCGAGCGGTAGCCGGCAGCCCTCAGCGTGTGCACCAGGTGCTGGCGGTAGTCGTTCAGGCCAAAGCCCCGGTGCGCCAGACCGGTCATGCCCGCGCTGTGGGGCGCCTGGCCCGTGAGCAGCGCGGCACGGCTGGGCGAGCAGGTGGGCGCCGCGCAAAAGGCCTGGCGAAAGACCACCCCTTGCTCGGCGAA
>CAZMAI010000349.1:0-2596 GCA_964564195.1 uncultured Anaerolineales bacterium
GTTTCCAGTGGATGAACGAGTCGCGGGCCAGGATCGAGGGCGATGCGCTGGTGATCACGGCGCCCGCGCGCAGCGACTATTTCCGGAATCACAGCGCCGCGGCGGAGGAGGGCATCACGCCGGATTCGATCCAGAACGCGCCGTATTATCATACCGACGTCCCCGGTGACTTTGTGATGCGCGTGCGCGTGCATCACGGCTTTAAAGACACTTATGACGCCTGCGCGATCATGGTCATGCAGAGCGAAACTGTCTGGGGCAAGGCCTGCTTTGAGCTGACCGATTTCGGGACGCATGCAGTGGTTAGCGTGGTCACCAACGGTGTCTCGGACGACGCCAATGGCTGCAACATTGCGGGCGATGAGGTGTGGCTTCAGGTGTGCCGGGTGGGTAACTCGTTTGCGTTCCACTACTCTGAGGATGGGCAGCGGTTCTACATGATGCGCTTTTTCTATCTCCCCGCGGACACGACGATCAAGGTGGGCCTGGTGGCGCAGGCGCCCCAGGGCGGCGGCGGCGAGCGGTATTTCCGCGACCTGTCGCTGGAGCACAAGACGGTGAAGAATATCAGGTCTGGGGCGTAGGGTCATACCATGGCAGCGAGCAAACCCATGAACTTTGTCTTTTTCTTCCCCGATGAGATGCGGGCGGACAGCGTGTCCTGTTACGGGCACCCGCTGGTGCAGATGCCCAATTACGACAGGGTGGCGGCCGAGGGCGTGCGCTTTGACCAGTGCCATGTGCAACACACGGTGTGTTCGCCCTCGCGCTGCAGCCTGATGACGGGCTGGTACCCCCACGTGGCGGGGCATCGGACGCTGTGGAACCTCTTGCGCCCGGAAGAGCCCAGCCTGTTCGGCTATCTGCGCGAGGCGGGCTACCGCATCCACTGGTACGGGAAAAACGATCTGTACTCGCCAGAGGCGGTGCCGCTGAACGTGGACGAGTGGGGCACTGGGGGATACGGCCACACTGGGCCGCTCGCGTTTGCCCCGGGCGAGGAGGGCCGCCAGTCTTTTCTGGCGGAGGCCTTTCCCGGTGGTCTGCACGAGACACACGACATGCAGGATGTGCAAAAAGGCCTGGATTTCCTCAAGGCGCGCAAGCCCGATGACCCGCCTTTCTTCCTGTATCTGCCGCTGAGCATGCCGCACCCGCCCTACGGCGCGCCGGAGCCGTTCCACAGCATGTATGCGGCGGATGACGTGGGGCCGCTGCGCCCGGCGGATCTGGAGCAAAAGCCAGATTTGTATGAGTTGATCCGCCGCTACCGCCAGCTGGGCGAGGTGGATGCCGAGGTGTTCCAGCGCATCCGGGCGGTGTACCTGGGCATGAGCAGCTATGTGGACTGGATGCTGGGGCAGTTGCTCGAAACGTTGGAGGCGACCGGTCTGGACCAGGACACCACGCTAATCATCTCGTCCGATCATGGCGACTGGGCCGGCGACTATGGTCTGGTGGAAAAGTGGCCCAGCGGCATGGATGATACGCTCACCCGGGTGCCGTTGATCATTCGTCTGCCCGGCGGGGCGGCCGGCCACGTAGTCACCGAGCCGGTGGAGATCATGGACATTATGGCCACCGTGCTGGAGCTGGCGGGCGTTCCGGCCAGGCACACGCATTTCAGCCAGTCGCTGGTGCAGCAGCTGCGCGGGGCGCCTGGCGATCCCGACCGTGCGGTCTACTGCGAGGGCGGTTATGATCCGCATGAGCCGCAGGCCTTTGAGGGGCGGCCTCAATCGGGCGTGCTGTTCACCGATCCGGGCAATATCTACTACCCCAAGGGCTTGCAGCAGCAGGAGCATCCGGAGAGCGTCTGCCGGACGACAATGCTGCGCACGGCGACGCACAAGCTGATCCGGCGCACCAATGGGGTTAATGAGCTGTACGATCTTGAGGCAGACCCGATGGAGCTGAACAACCGCTATACCGATGCAGCGCTGGCGGAGCTTCGGGCCGCGCTGGAGAGCCAGATGCTCGACTGGCTGATGCATACGTCGGACGTCGTGCTCTACGAACATCCGCGGGGGTTACCGCCGAGGGCGAGCGATTAGGGTAGGTGTCAACATAGCCGGGCGGCCATCGAACCTGAGGGGTATCGTGGCGGCCAAAGTCTGAACCATTGACACGGCGATGTGCGGTGCGCTATGATGGCGGTAAGCTGGGTACGCGGTTGTGCCCGGGCTCGTGCCTCACCATAAGGATGGTGCAGTATAGCGATAGCCTTGTAGAGCCAGCCCTGTTCAGGGCTGGCTCGTGCTATTTGGCCGCCACCGCGGTAGAAAGGATGCAAAAGGGACCAAGGGCGCCTGCCCGCTGGATGAGGCGGGCACCGGTGATGTTGGCTTTATCAAGGGGATGGAGGGATGAAGGATGGATCTGCGCAAGCATACGCGTCGGGACTTTTTGCGGTTGGCGAGCCTGTCTGCGGCCGGTGTGATGGTGGCAGCCTGTGCGGGCGAGCCTGAGGTGGTAGAAAAGATCGTCAAAGAGACGGTGGTCGTCGAGAAGGTTGTCGAGAAGCAGGTTACCGTCGTTGTTGAGAAGGCCGCCGAGGTCAAGGAGGTGGTCGAGGAGATTGTGGAGGAGGTTGTCG
>CAZMAI010000350.1:0-1072 GCA_964564195.1 uncultured Anaerolineales bacterium
CGCTGCATCCGCGGGCAGGAGGCGCCGGCGGTGGGTCCCGATCAGGCGTGTGCCGCGCTCAGGGTGGCGCTGGCAGCACTTGAATCGGCAGAGTCTGGTGAGGCGGTGGCGCTATGAGACCCTCTGAAAAGATCAGCATCGGTGTGTGGAGCCTGGATCACATGCACAGTCGCAGCTATTTGCGAGCGCTGGCTGCGCGGGACGTTGTACGGGATGTGTTGCTTTTGGACGAGTCGCGGCCTGCGCTGGCCGATGGGGTCGGATACCAACTGGGCATCGAGACGGTCAAGACCGCGGGGGAACTGTTGGATCGTGTCGACGCGGTAATCATCACCTCTGCCAATGCCGAGCATCGGCGGATGGCCGTTGAGGCCGCCGGCGCGGGCGTGCACGTGCTGGCTGAAAAGCCGCTGGCGACGAACGTAGCGGATGCGGAAACGATGATCGCTGCGTGTCACAACGCCGGGGTGGTGTTGGCGACAGCCTTCCCCTGCCCGTTCAGCCCCGCTTTCCGTGCCCTGTGCGAGCGATATGCTCAGGGTGACCTGGGACGGCTATTGGCCATCCGGGCCACAAATCGCGGCTCGATGCCGGGAGGGTTCTTTATTGAGTTGGATCGTTCAGGCGGGGGGGCCGTAATCGATCACACCGTGCACGTCGCCGACCTTTTGCGGCGCCTGACTGGTGCGGATCCGGTGAGCGTCTATGCCGAGATCGGCCACGGGCTGTATCACGAGACCTGGGACGATAGCGGCCTTCTCACAATCAGCATGGGCGATGGAAGTGTGGCCACACTGGACTGCAGTTGGAGCCGACCTGCCAGTTACCCGACGTGGGGGGACGTCAACCTCAAGGTCATCGGGACAAAAGCGACTGCGGAGACCCGGCTGTTCGACCAGCACATCGCGCACTATCCTGCAGCGACCACTCCAGCCCGTTGGATCAGCTGGGGAAGCGACCTGGACGCACTGATGATCGAGGACTTTATCGATGCCGTCACGTTTGATCACAGGCCGATGAGCACCGGCGCGGATGGTCTCTGGGCGCTCAAGGTGGCCCTGGCGGCCTACGC
>CAZMAI010000350.1:1172-2559 GCA_964564195.1 uncultured Anaerolineales bacterium
TTTGAGCGTTTCGATGCGCGCCTGTCGGCGATGCCGCTGCGCCCGGTGCAGGTCCTGGAGCGGACCGAGAGCACGGTGACTTATAGGGATGGCATCGGGGTCCTCCGACAAGACAAGGCCTCCGGAACAGAGACGATCCCGCATTTCCTCGAATTCCCGATCAGGGATCGCTCGAGCTGGGAGGCGTTTCGCGACGAGTTTCTGGATCCCGGATCGCCTGAGCGCTCGTACAGCGCGCAAGAGTTGGATGCCCTGGAGCGGATGACCCGAGACAGCACCAATCCGATCGTCACGGAGTTGGGCTCGTACATTGGCAAGATCCGCGACTGGATCGGGTTTGAGCAGTTGGCCTACCTCTCCGCCGATGACCCCGACCTCATCGAGGAGATGGTGGCGCATCAGGCGACGCTGGCATTGACCCAGATGCCCGCGGTATTGGAGCGAGGCTTTATCGATGCTGCCGGTGGATGGGAAGATATCGCCTTTAACAGCGGTCCCCTTCTGAGTCCGCGTTTCTTTATCGAGCGCATCATGCCCCATATGGAACCCGTCACCAGCCTGTTGCGGCAGCACGGCATCGATGTGATCTGGACAGATTGCGATGGCAAGATACTAAAGCTCATCCCCCTCTGGATGGGTATTGGCGTCAACTGCATGTTCCCTCTCGAGGTGCACCCCGGTAACGATCCGGTGGCCCTCAAGAAAGAGTACGGCCGTGACCTGTTGATACGGGGCGGCTTTGACAAGTTCGCTCTCTGGCAGGGCCGGGAGGCGGTGCTGGCGGAACTGCGCCGGATTGAGGCGACGGTGGCCGAAGGGGGATTCATCCCGCATGTCGATCATCGCTGCCCCGCTTTGGTGCCCTTTGACACCTACTGCTACTATATCTGGGAGAAATGCCACATGCTCGGCTGGCCGGAGGAGCGCATCAAGGCTTTTCCGTTCTATGAGCATTGGCGCAGCCTGTAGAGAACGCGGTTGTAGCGCACAGAGGAAACGGAGTTTGCATGGAGATCATCTGGTATGGCGGTGGTTGCTATCGTCTGCGCGGGCGTGGCGCAGCGGTGATCACCGATCCCTTTTCGCCCGAATCAGGATACAGGTTGCCCCGCATGGGCGCCAATTTGGTCACGATCAGTCACGACGATCCCGCGAACAACTATGCGCGTGGCGTGCGTGACAACCCGTATGTCATCACTGGCCCGGGCGAATACGAGGTCGCCGGTGTGTTTGTGATTGGCGTCGCCTGCTACCATGACGACAAGCAGGGGGCCGTCTCCGGTCGCAACACGGCCTATCTCATCGAACTTGAAGACATGACGATCTGTCACCTGGGCGATCTGGGCCACGTCCCCACCCAGGAGCAGATCGAAGAGTTCGATGGTAT
>CAZMAI010000351.1:0-2556 GCA_964564195.1 uncultured Anaerolineales bacterium
CGGCCTTGAGCCGGGCCTCCGCCAACTGCCAGGAGGCATAGTTGGACATGCCCACGTAGATCACCTTGCCCTGCTGAACCAGCGTGTCAAAGGCGGCCAGCGACTCTTCGATGGGCGTGGCATAGTCGGGGCGATGCATGTAGAGGATATCCAGCCGGTCGGTGTTCAGCCGGCGCAGCGAGCGCTCCACACCGTCGATCACGTGCCAGCGGTGCAGCCCCACGTCGCGATGCCGATTGCCCCCGGCATAGTTGACCACCTTGCTGGCCAGGACCACGTCGTCGCGCTTTCCGGCCAGCGCCTTGCCGACGATCTCCTCCGAGCGCCCCATGGTGTAGGCGTCGGCGGTGTCCACCCAGGTGACGCCGGCATCCAGCGCCATGTGCGTCATGCGGATCGACGTCGCTTCTTCAGTCTCGTTGCCAAAGGTCATCGTGCCCAGGCTGGCGCGCGAGACAGTCACGCCCGTGCCAGTCAGTGTGCGGTACTCCATGGTCAGGCCCCCTTTCGTGTCAGGTTACGCTTGAATCAGACTAACATGGGTCCTGACGGGTGTCCAGCTGCAGGGAAGCCACGACACACGCCTGTCAGGGCCAGGGCGTCCAGCGCAGGATTGGGATGAGCCAGACGAGGCTGGGAACCACCCACCATGCCAGGGTCAACCTGCGCTGCCAGGGCCTCAGCAGGGGGGCTGCCAGGGCGACGCTGCACACCAGCCCCGAAGCGTTGCGTCCGGCGTGCATTATGTGATCGTACACCGGCGAGGGCATGTACATAACAGCCAGAGCGTGCGCGGTGATGAGCCAGATGACAAGTGATGCCCCTCCCTTCGCCATGCGCCAGAGTCCCCAGGCAAAGAGCATCAAAGCTGGCACGCCGACAACCATCAGGGCCGAGAGCCGTCCGGGATCGAGCGATAGGTGCTGGCTTATACCTGCCAGCGGCCAAAATGCGTCCATAGGCGGCCCGGAGAGGAGCGGCATGCGCCCAAATCGACTCAGCAGCACAACCTGCCAACCCAGCGCAGGTACCACGCTAGCGACTGCCCAGGGCAGCGCGCGGCAGTCGCGGCGCAACAGCGCAGAGAGAGCACATACGGCGCAGTAAAACAAGGCCGTCTCTTTGGACAGCACTGCGAGCGCCAGCAGGACTGACGCCAGCGGCAGCCGGCGACGCTCCCAGCTGATGACACCGGCCACGGCCAGCATCGATGTCAGCGGCTCGCTCAGGTCCCGTGAGAAGGCCATCAGGGTGCCGACGTAGCCGGTGTAGATGAACGAATACCAGGGAACCGTGCCCGCACGCTCCAGCCAAAGGGAAAGCATCGCCGATGTGGCAATGATCGCCAAAAGACTAACAAGCGGAATCGTCCATGCTACCCGCGCGCCGTCGCCAAGCGCCAACACCCCGGCAAGGGCTGGAAGCAGAATGCGCTGCAGCCGGTAAGGGGGGTTATCAAGACGCGGCGTCGCGTCAAGACCGTCGCGGGCGATAGCGTAGAAAAACTGCCCATCGTATCCGATCGAGCCGGCCGGTGCTTCGGACACGAAATCATCGTCAAGCCAGGCGAACCAGAGAGGATTGCCATCATGCAGGCCAAGTGCAAGCAGTGCGAAAAGCAGATAGGCCAAAGCCGTGGCCAGAACCACGGTAGAGGGCCGTGCTTGAGTGAATGCCGCAAATCGGCTCCTCATGCTGTGTCTCCTTACCAGCCTGTGCCGGCGCGCTCCACGGTCTGGCGCGATGGCGCTAGACTACCACCGGTGGACGGACCGGGCAAGGACCCAGGGTTTACCTCAGCAGCAGCCAGCATAGCAGGTGATTGGGACGTTTGGCGTGAGACGAGCCACCAATTCATACATGCTCGGAACCTTCGCAGAACGTCGGGCCAGCTGTGCACCTTCTAGACCGCCTCTACGCCCATGGAACGAAACTTGTTCAACAACCGGTCAATGGGTGTCAAGTCGCGTGAACATCCAGCCCTGACAACGTCGGCTCGCCCGCTTTTGTGAAAGGGTCCGGGCACGTACAATCCAGTGTGACGATTGAGCAGAAAGGTATGGCAGGCACAAATGAGCAAGCGCGAGTATACCCCCCTACCCGAACTGAACGACGTTCTCGCCGCGCTCGTCGCCGGCCAACGCGCGATCCTGGGCGAGCAACTGGTGGGCGTCTACCTGCAGGGCTCCTTCGCCGCCGGCGGCTGGGACCAGTCCAGCGATGTCGACTGGGTGGCCGCCATCCGCGCGCCGCTGACCGAGGCTCAGGTGAGCCTTCTTCAGGCGCTGGCTGTGCGGCTCTTTGCGCTACCGACCACCTGGGCGCAACATCTCGAGGGTTCCTACATCACCTTAGAGTCCCTACGCAGGCTGGGGTACACTCCGCAACAGCACTGGTACCTGGACAATGGCTCGGTGACGATGGAACGCTCCGACCACGACAACACCCTGGTTGTGCGCTGGACGCTACATGAGCACGGCGTCGCGCTCTACGGTCCGCCTATCGCCACGCTGGTCGATCCGGTAGACCCCGACGACCTCCGCCGGGAGGTGCGCG
>CAZMAI010000352.1:0-2554 GCA_964564195.1 uncultured Anaerolineales bacterium
TGTCAGTGACCGTGCTAGACTTTACCAGTCATAGCCGGACGTATGGTTACCAGTCGTAGTCGGACGAATGCTTACCACCCATGAGCGGACGTATGATGACCACAACGCAGGCAAGGCATGGCACAATGCCTCCGGACAAAGCCGTCTGGAGGAGAAATCCATGGAGCACTTGCACATGAACCACATACGAGATCTGATCCATCGCTTACGGGTCGGTGAGAGTGAACGGCGCATTGCGGCGGATATGGGCATTGCCAGACCCACGGTACACAAGTATCACGAGCTGGCCAAAGCGCAGGGCTACCTGGAAAGAGACACCCCGCTCCCAGATGACGCGACCCTGCAGAAGGTCATCGGCCCGGGGCCACAACCGCCGCGGCATATCTCCAGCGTGGAACCCCATGCGGAGATTGTGGAGACGTTGCTCAAGCAAGGGGTTGAGTTGGTGGCGCTCTGGCAGCGGCTGCGCGATACCTACGGGTACACCGGCAGCTACTCTGCGGTGCGGCGCTATGTGGCGCACCTGGAACCGGAACGCCAAGCCAGCTACACTCGCGTGCAGACCGCGGCGGGGGAAGAGCTCCAGGTCGACTTTGGTGGCGTGGGGCAGCTGTTTGACCCCAACAGGGGGCGGCTACGCACGGCCTATGTCTTTGTGGCCACGCTGAGCTACAGCCGCCATCAATATGCGGAGTTGGTTTTCGATCAGAAGGTGCCTACCTGGATCGGCCTGCATCGGCGCGCGTTGGAGTACTTCGGGGGAGTGCCGCGACGTATCGTCCCTGACAATCTGAAAGCCGCGGTCAGCCAAGCCCTGGTCCATGATCCGGTTCTGGGAGAAGCGTACCGACAGATGGCGCAGCACTACGGGTTTCTGATTAGCCCTACCCGGCCACATACGCCACGGCACAAAGGCAAAGTGGAAAACGGGGTACACTATGTGCAGCGCAACTTCATGGCGGGGCAGGAATTCGCCGATATCCAGTGCGCCAACCGGCATCTGCAGGCCTGGATCCGGGAGGTAGCCGGGGTGCGCGATCACGGCACGACGCACCAAGCCCCGTTGCGCCTGTTCCGGGAAGTGGAACAAGCTGCGCTACAGGCGTTGCCCGTAGCACCCTTCAGCCTGTGTGAAATTCGTACGGCCAAGGTACACCCGGATTGCCATGTGGTGGTGGCGGGAAGCTACTACTCGGCGCCCTATGCCTACGTGGGGCAGAAGCTGGATGTGTATGTCCGCGACAGAGTCGTGGAACTCTACCAAGGTCAACACCTGGTGGCCACGCATGTGCGCTGCCAGGCGCCGGGCCAATGGCAGACCCGCCTGGAGCATTATCCGGAGCACAAAGCGGCCTACCTGGAGCGCACGCCCGACGCCTGCCGCAAGCAGGCTGCGCGTGTAGGGACCGCCGCTAGCGCGGTGGTCGACGCGCTGTTAGCGGATCGGCCTGTAGATCGCCTCCGTTCGGTACAGGCCATCTTGAGGCTGGAGGAGACAGTGGGGACGCACCGCCTGGAGGCTGCCTGTGCCCGCGCGGTCTATTACGGCGATCACCGCTACCGCCGGATCAAGGAAATCCTCAATGCGGCGCTCGATCGGGAACCCCTACCGGATACACCACTGGCGCAACCGACGACGTCGCACACCTTTGCCCGGCCGGCCACGGACTTCTTCCCCCAGGAGGAAGCATGAGCACCCATCCGCTGCTGCCCAAACTGCGCCGACTCAAGCTCTCGGGGATGCTCCACACCCTCGATGTGCGGGCGGCCCAGGCGCTCGAACGCCAACTGAGCCCGGTGGAATTCCTCGCCCTGTTGCTGGATGATGAACTGGAGCGCCGCGACCAGCAGCATCTGGTGAACAACCTAGCCCTCTCCGGCTGCGACAGTCTCAAGACCTTGGCCCAGTTCGACTTCCTCGCCGCTCCGGGGGTCAACCGCACCCTGATTCAGGACCTGGCAACCTGCGCTTTCATCCCCCGTCACGAGAATATCCTGCTCTGCGGCCCGACCGGCGTGGGAAAAAGCCATCTCGCCAATGCCCTGGCCGTCGAAGCACTCAAACGCGACTTCCGCGTGGTCTCCAAACCCACGCACCGCCTGCTGAGTGACCTGCATACCGCGCGGGCCAATGGCGCGCATCTCCGCCTACTGAACCGCATCCTGCACTGCGATCTGCTGGTTCTCGATGACTTCGGCCTACAGGTGCTGTCCCCCCAGGCAGTTCAGGATCTATACGAGATCATCACCGAACGTTACGAACACGGCTCAATGATCGTAACCAGCAATCGCGCCTTCGAGGAATGGGCGGACGTCTTCGGCAATGACCTGCTGGCGAGCGCGGCCTTGGATCGCCTGACCCACCACGCCCACACCTTGACCATTCGCGGCGACAGCTTCCGCCAACGCAGCCGCAGAAAGGAGGCCCTACCAACCCTGTCTGAGTAGCACCCTTCAGCCACCCGCCATGGCCCCCCAGTGGTAAACATGCGTCCGACAGTGCCTGGTAAGCATCAGCCGACTATGGGTGGTAAACATGACCCGACTATTGACA
>CAZMAI010000353.1:0-2554 GCA_964564195.1 uncultured Anaerolineales bacterium
GCATGATGGCCATCGCCCGGTCGGTGCGCACGCCACTGCCCGATGTCTTCCAGGCAGGCCAGTGGACCTACAGCCCATCCGGGCTGCCCATCTCGATCATCACCGGCAAGCTCGCGGCCGACGCCGCGGGCAAGGCGAGCGGCAGCGGGAACTGAGCTCCGCATCTGGCTCGGGTGGGCGCCATCGCTGACACACGGACTATGTAAAGCCACTCCGGTGACTCGCGGGCCAGCAGTTTGTCCCTGGCTGCGCAGCACCTCCCTCGATCGCAACAATCCCCACACAATTCGTCCCCCTGCGCTTAACCGGTCAGCGGTAGACTCTGCACAGAACCCCGGGCGGCCCTGCCGTGGGATCGCACGACTGGGAAAGACAGCGAAAGGACCCTGACATGACACCAAAGCGCAACATCCTTCACGGCCTGGTAGGCCTGGCTCTCGTAGCCACCCTCTCGCTGAGCGCCGCCTGCAGCCAGCCAGTGGCAGAGGCAAGCGTCGCCAGCACGGCCGCCGCGACCGGATCGGGCCAGACGGCAGCCGCGACAGTGACCACTACCGCGGTGGGCTCTGCCGCGGCGACGAACGTGGCCGCGGCGATGCCCCTCGCGACCGCTGTGCCAGCGGCGGCCCTGGCGAGCGCGCCTCAGGAGATAGACGCCTGGGATGCCGCCGAGGAGGTGCTCATCACCCTGGAGGGGGACAGCGCCGCGGTGAGCGGCACGGGCGCCAGCGTCTCCGGTTCGACGGTCACCATCAGCGCGGCAGGTGTCTACCGCCTGCGGGGCACGCTGGTGGACGGCCAGGTACTGGTGGCGGCGGGCAACGACGCCGGCGTCATCCTGGTGCTGGACAATGTCGAGATCAGCAATGCCAGTGGCGCGCCGCTCGCGGTGGAGAGTGCCGACCACGTCACCGTCTACCTGTGGGACGGGAGCCGCAATATGCTGGCCGACGAGGCGACTTATACGGGGCAGGACGCCGACGGTGAGCCGGACGCTGCGCTGTTCAGCAAGGACGACCTCACGATCGCGGGCACGGGGGCCCTGACGGTGACCGGCAACTATGGCGATGGCATCAAGAGCAAGGACGACCTGGAGATCCTCGGAGGCACGATCACGGTCCAGGCGGTCTCGGATGGCCTGCAAGGCAGGGATAGCGTGGTGATCTCCGGAGGGACGCTCGATATCGCCGCGCGTGGCGACGGCGTCGTAGCGACCAACGACGAGGAGGCCGAGCAGGGCTATGTGGCCATCCACGGGGGCACGCTGCAGATCACCACGGCTGACGACGGTATTCAGGCGGTGAGCGGCGTGGCTGTCACCGGTGGCGAGGTTGTGGTGACGGCGGGCGGCGGCAGCGGCGCGGCCCAGCGCGATGGTGCCAGCGAGGACAAGCCGCGCGGCATCGTGGCGGCGGCCATCGCCATCGAGGGGGGCACGCTGACGCTGGACACCGCCGACGACGGGTTGCACGCTGATCAGAGCATCAGCATCACCGGAGGCGCGCTGGCGCTGGCCTCGGGCGACGATGCCGTGCACGCCGAAGAGAGCATCTCCATCAGCGGCGGCGACCTGACGATCCTGCGCTGCTACGAGGGCTTTGAGGCGGCCGAGATCGCCATCTCCGGCGGCACCGTGCGCCTGACCGCCTCCGATGATGGCATCAACGTCGTCGCCCCGGGCGCCTCTGTGGCTGCGATGCCAGGCCGGGGCGCGATGCCGGGCTGGGGCGCTGCTGACACGGCGGGGAGGTCGCTCACCATCAGCGGCGGGTACATCTGGGTCGACGCCGGCGGCGACGGCCTGGATATCAACGGCTCGGTCACCATGAGTGGCGGCACGCTGTTGGTGAACGGCCCCACCAGCAACGCCAATGGCGCGTTGGACTATGACGGGGGCTTTGCCCTCACGGGCGGCCTGCTGGTGGCCGCCGGCAGCGTGGGCATGGCCCAGGCCCCGGACACTACTTCCACCCAGAACGTGATCATGGTGACGCTGCCCGCAGCGCAGCAGGGCGGGACCCTGTTCAGCCTGCTGAACGCCGCCGGCGAGGCGCTGGTCACTTTTGCTCCCACCCGGGCCTACCAGTCGATCGTGATCTCGACGCCGGACATCCTCGTGGGTGAGACGTACACCGTGATCGCTGGCGGGAGCAGCACGGGCACCGCGGTCGATGGCCTGTACACCGGCGGCAGCCACACGGGCGGGTCGGTCGTCGCGACAGTCGAGACCACGAGCGTGGTTACCGGCGCCGGCGCGGGCGGGATGTTCGGTGCCCCGGGCGGCATGCGCCCCGGCCGCAGGCCCTAGCGCTCCTGCCGCGGACGCTGGCGTACCAGGGGACCTGCCTCGGTGTCATGCGGGGCGGGTTCTCTGCGTCGCCCTCCGCCGAGTCGCGCACCGCCGCGCCAGTAAGACTCGGAGCACCGTGCCGGTATCTGTTCTCTGCCATCTGGAACCTACAACCCTCAATCTGAAACCTGTAACCTGTAACCCGAAAGCCGTAACTCGGGACCCGCAACGCTCCGGTCTCAGCCTCCGCTGCCGTTACCCGCG
>CAZMAI010000354.1:0-2549 GCA_964564195.1 uncultured Anaerolineales bacterium
ACCCAGATTCACCTAATCTTGATTTAGCAGATGAATACCACATAGTCCCCAGGGGTATGGAAAAACCCGTGGAATTAGCCCTTTCAAATGATGTAGACGCTGTAGTTCCGCTTATAGGGATTGATAAACCCCTCGGAGAGGTGGCGGTTATGAAGGAGGAGCTGGAGGAAAACCATAATCTACCGGTGGTTGCCTCTGGAATCAGGGCCACAGAAATTTCAACGGATAAATACCGGACTAAGAAGTTCATGATGGAGAATAAGTTAAAAACTCCCTGGTACACTGAGATAACCAGGAACCAAATTTCACAGGAATTAAAATATCCCATCGCCCTGAAACAATCCGAAGGCCAGGGCGGAACCGGAGTAAAAATTGCCCTAACTCCCGAGGATACGCTAAACTACCTGGAACTATACCCCCAGGCGATGGCGGAAGAGTACGTGAAGGGTGCGGAGATATCAGTTGAGATTTTAAGGTGGAACAACAAATCAGTGCCCCTGGTAGGGGTGTATAAAGGAGACACCACCCTCAGCGGGACCCACCCACTGGAAAAGACCAGAAGCGCCCCGGTAAACATAGAAGACCTGGACAACCAGGAACTCAGGAAGATAGCTCAAAAGATAATGGACAAACTGGACGGTAACGGTACGGCAGAAGTGGAATTCATATACGACCCAGAGGAAAAGGAAATAAACACCTTAGAAATTAACACCCGACCCAGCGGGACCCGATTTTTAACTTTCTGCTCCTCCAACATCAACCCCATGCACCAGTTGGTGAACATGGCAGTGGGAGAGTGGAACCCCCAGAAAATAGAAAGGGAAATGAAAAGTTACTCTGCACTGGAGATGCCTCTACCACCAGAAACCCTGGGTAGAAACCCTCATCTTAGAAACGATGACAACCAGAAGAGGCAAATTTTAACTCTAGAAAAACCATATATCATACACGGCCCAGAAAAGGCCAGCAGAATAACCATCCGGTCGAATGATTTGGACCAATCCCTGAAGATCATGGAAAACCTTAAAATAGATTGAAAAGTGAGAGCAAATGGAGTAGTGATTAGTTGAATTTATCAGACCCCTTTACATTTATCCCTTTAATAATAGCATTTTTAGCAGTGGTTTTCTTCACACCATTCGTCAGGAGAACACTCTTAAGTGCAAATATTACCGATAACCCCATAGTATCAGAGCACAGCCATAAACAGGGCACGCCTACCATGGGTGGACTGGCCATCATATTGGGGCTGGTCTTAATAGCCTGCATCTATTCTGGGAATCAAATTCTAGTCGTCACTACAGGGGTTATGATGGTAGCCGCCATCATTGGTCTCTTCGACGACCTCCTGGGGCTTAAGACCAAGGAAATCCAGAAGGTGGCCAAAAACGTGACCTCACAGGCGGTGGAATTAGGACGGTTGATACTTAAACCTGGTGAAGAAGCAAGAGTCGCCACTCCTAAAGCCAAAGAAGATGTGGATGAACTGGTAAAACAGGGCAAGATAGAGATCATCCGAGAAGTGCCCATTAAAAGTGAGATAAGGGAGAGGGAAAAGATTCTCTCCCAGATAATCGTATCCCTGTTCCTGGTCGTATCCGGTGCGGTGCCTTTCGTGCTGAGCGGTTTCAACGTTGGATTATTATCCATACCTATAGCCATCATAGGAGTTGTAGGTGCCATTAACGCGGTTAACCTCATCGATGGGATGGATGGATTAGCCTCGGGGGTGATGGGGATCGCTTCACTGGCCTGCGCCCTATTTTCTATTTTAACCGGCAGATTAGAAGTGGCAGTTGCTTTCATGGCGCTGGCCGGTGTTTGTTTCGGATTCCTGGTTTACAACAGAATCCCAGCATCGATATTCATGGGTGACACCGGTGCCTTTGCCCTGGGAGGTTTCTATGCCGCTGCGGCGATACTGGGTGATGTGATCATCTTCGCGGTGGTAGCCATAACCGTGCCCATAGTATCAGTTATAATCAGCCTCCTGCACCGTTCCCATATAATTAAATTACCGGTTGAACCTTTACATCACACATTAAACTATAAGGGACTTTCTGAGGGGAAAATTGTAGCTCTGTACTGGATTACAACCCTGATAATTTGTATAATCGCTTTATATTTCTATTCGCTCTTTTAAAAATAATTTATGTATCTGGAGATAAAAGGAACGACCAAAAATGAATGACCTATCTACATCCTATGTAGCAGATGCTATTGATGGTGAGCTTATTGGTAAAGATGTCCCAATAGAGGGAATTTTCAACATTTTAAAGGATTCTAGTAAGGGTGATGCTGTAATAAGACACCGGATCGATGAGAAAGGGGTTGAAATGGCCCATCAAAAAGATGTATCCTGCATCATCACCCATAACATATCTCAAGAAGCTGTTGATCAGGCTCAAGAGCTGGATTTACCCCTTATCATTGGTGATAAAATTGAGAAAGCCAATGCCTTCGCCCTTAAATGGGCCATAGATAAATATGCCATGGACACCCTGCGTATAGTGGTTACCGGTACCAATGGAAAGTCCACCACCACCCAT
>CAZMAI010000355.1:0-2545 GCA_964564195.1 uncultured Anaerolineales bacterium
GGCGGCCCACCCCATTCGCTTCCAACTCCTTGATCAGCGTCGCCTCGGTAAAGCGAGGCGGGGGCTGGGTAAAGTGCTGCTCGGGGAGCAGTTCGAGCAGATCGACGATCTCACCCTGGACAAGCGGCGGCAAGGTCCGGGTCTCCTCCTGATCATCCTCCTCGTCGCGGTAGACAGCCAGGTAGCCCGTAAAGAGCAGACGCTGGCCCGTGGCGCGAAAGAGGTAATCCCTGGCGGCGAGCACATCCACGCGCATCGTCTCATACAGCGCGGGTACCATCTGGCTGGCCACAAAGCGCTGCCAGATGAGTTCGTACAGCCGGGCCTGGCGCGCATCCAGAACGCTGCGCATCGCCTCTGGGGTGCGCATGACGGAGGTCGGCCGGATCGCCTCGTGCGCCTCCTGGGCAAGAGCCGATTTGCTGCGGTACTGCGGCGAACGGTCCGGCAAATAGTCGGCGCCAAAGCGTTCGCGAATATACGCCCGTGCCTCCTGCTGCGCCTCGGGCGCCACCTGTGTCGAATCCGTCCGCATGTAGGTGATCAGGCCGACGGGCGCGCCGTCCACCTCGATGCCTTCGTAAAGCTGTTGCGCCAGGCGCATGGTCTGCTGCGGGCTGTAGCCCAGCCGGCTGCTGGCCGCCGCCTGCAGAGTGCTTGTGATAAAAGGTGGCTGCGGGCGCCGGCGCCGCTGTCCCACCTCGACCTCGTGAACCACGTACTCGGCCCCCTCAAGAGCCTCCAGAATCTGATCGACGTCCGTGCGCCCCTTGAGTTCGGCGTCCTGGCCTCGTATCTTGAGCAGCCGTGCCCGAAATACCTCACGCTCCGGTGTGCGCCGCTGAAGGTCCGCATCCAGTGACCAGTACTCCACCGGCACAAAGGCGCGGATGGCCCGTTCCCGCTCCACCACCAGCCGTAGGGCAACCGACTGCACGCGGCCCGCGGAGAGCGGCCTGCGCATCGCTTTGCTGAGGAGCGGGCTGACCTGATAGCCCACCAGACGGTCGAGCACACGCCGGGCCTGTTGCGCATCGACCAGATCGCTATCCAGGTCGCGCGCCTCTGTCAGGGCGTGCTGGACCGCTTCCTTTGTCACCTGGTGAAAGACGATGCGCCGCGTACTTTCCGCCGGAAGCCCGGCCGCCTCGGCCACGTGCCAGGCAATGGCTTCCCCCTCGCGGTCAGGGTCGGTCGCCAGATAGATGCGGTCGGCCGAACGCGCCGCCGCCCGGATCTCTTCCAGCACGGCTCCCTTGCCCTGCGACACCTGGTACACGGGCGCAAAGCCCTGCGCAATATCCACGCCCAGCTCCTTGGCCGGCAGGTCGCGCACATGCCCGACGGAGGCCTTGACCTGATAGCCCTCACCGAGATACCGGCTGATGGTCCTGGCCTTGGCGGGCGACTCTACGATCAACAGCGAGCGGGCCATGGGTTACGTGCTCCTTTACAGGGAACTGCGCTACGTCCTTGAGCATACCGCATCACACGTCCCCGTCAAAGGGCATCGAGACGGCAAAAAGGGCTGGACGCGACAGGATCAGACGTGCTATGATGGTACAGGACAGGGATAACATAAGAGCGTGTCTCTGCGCTGCGGAGGGCAAGGCAATGGGTATCACACCGAGGGAGCGTGTCATCCGGACGCTGCGCTTTGAGAGCGTAGACCGCCCGGCGCGCGATGTATGGACGCTCCCCGCGGCCTTTTTCGGCAGGGAGCAGGCGCTTCAGGCGCTGCTGGACCAGTACCCGCGCGACTTTGGAGACTCTGGATTCGTAGATCCCACCGACGAGTCTCCCTTGTACGTGCCGGGGGAGTGGACGGACCCCTGGGGCAGCCGCTGGCTCAACATCCAGCCCGGCATGATCGGTGAGGTCAAGCATCCAGCCCTGGACGAATGGAGCAAGCTGGATCACTGGCAGCCGCCCTGGGAGCTGCTGGGGCGCGGCTTTGAGAACGTGAATCGCACCTGCGCCCAAAGCGATCGCTTTATCCACCTCGGCAACCCGCGCCCCTTTGAGCGGCTGCAGTTTGTGCGGGGCACCGAAAACGTCTACATGGATCTCGCCTGGGGAGTCCCGGAGGTGTTCCGCTTGCTGGAGATGCTCCACGACTATTACCTGCGCCATCTGGAGCATGTGGTGCGCACGGACGTGGATGCCGTCTCGTTCATGGACGACTGGGGCTCTGCCCGGGCGCTCCTGATCTCGCCCGAGATGTGGGTCGCCTATTTCAAGCCGCTTTATCGGGACTATGTCGCGCTGGCACACGCCCATGACAAGTTCGCGCTGATGCACTCGGATGGCTACATTCTGCCGCTCTATGAGCACCTGATCGAGATCGGCGTCGACGCGATCAACTCTCAGTTGTTCACGATGCCCATCGAGGAGATCGGGGCACGCTATCGCGGCCGGATCACCTTCTGGGGAGAGCTGGACCGGCAGCACATCCTGCCCTTTGGCACGCCCGAGGACGTGCACGCCGCGGTCAGCCGCGTCCAGCAAGCCCTGGGGGAGACCTGTGGAGGCGTCATCGGCCAGG
>CAZMAI010000356.1:0-2541 GCA_964564195.1 uncultured Anaerolineales bacterium
GGATTTGCAGCGAGCCTCGAGGATGTGACCATTCCCGGACTGTGCGCGGCATGCCGCGTACACGATCAGGATGATGATTCGGCGGCCGCTTCATCGCGTCTTGCGCATTCTGCGCATGGGCACCCGCACTAGCAAAAGGAGCCACGATGCACATTCCCGACGGGTTCATCAACACAGCGACCACCGCCGCCACCTGGGTGGCTTCGGCGGGCGCGCTGAGCTTTGCCACGCGCCGGCTGGCGCGCGACATGGATGAGAGCCAGCCACCTCTCATGGGTGTGACCGCGGCGTTCATCTTTGCCGCACAGATGATGAACTTTACCGTGGCGGGAGGCACCTCCGGCCATCTGCTAGGCGGGGCCCTGGCAGCGATCATCCTCGGGCCCTGGGCCGGAATGGTGGTGATCACTGCCGTGCTGGCTGTGCAGGCGCTGATCTTTCAGGATGGCGGCTTGCTCGCCCTGGGCCCCAACGTCTTTAACATGGCCGTCGCAGGTGTGCTGGTGGCCTGGGGCACTTTTCGGCTGTTAGGTCGCTGGCTGGGCGGGCGTCGCTACGGGCCAGCCATCGCGGCTTTTGCAGCCGCCTGGACCTCGGTCGTGATCGCTTCGCTGGTGGCCGCGGTGGAACTTGGCCTTTCAAGGGCCTCGCCCTGGGGGCTGGTGCTGCCGGCCATGGGTGGCTTCCACGTCCTTATCGGCATTGGTGAGGGGTTGATTACCGTCGCTGTGCTGTCCTTTGTGCGCGCTGTGCGCCCCGACCTCCTCACGCTCTCGGCGAGGGTCAGAGTCCCGAACCCCGCAACACTGGATCAGGAGTCGGCCTCATGAGCAGAATTCCACGCCAGGTATGGATGATCGCTCTGCTGGTAGCCCTGGCGGTAGCCTTGCTGTCGCCGCTCGCATCGCCCCACCCTGACGGCCTCGAGCGTGTCGCCGAGGACCAGGTGTTCATCAAACGCGCTCAGGACGCGCCCTACGAGATCATCCCCGACTATACGTTCCCGGGAATAGAGAATGAGGCTGTGTCCACGATCGCCGCTGGAGTCGTGGGAACCATCCTCGTGGCGGCCCTGACCTACGGGCTGGCGCGCCTGGCGCGCCGGCGTGCCTCTGTCTGAACCGATGCCCGCTTTCTGGGAGCCCTATCTGCCCGGGTCCAGCATCGTACACCGGCTGGACCCGCGGCTCAAGATTGCTGCTGCCTTTGCTACGATTCTGGTTGCCTCGCTGGTCCCTGCCGGGCGATGGTGGCCTCTCACGGCATTGGGAGGTCTGGTGGCCGCTGCCGTCGCCCTGGCCCGCCTGCCCGTGCGCGTCATGATGGCACGCACAGCCCTGGCGCTGCCCTTTGTGCTGTTGGCTGCCCTCTCAGTGCTCTGGGCTCGGCAGGGTGAACCAATCTGGTCATTACCGCTCGGCCCGCTGAGCCTGACTGTCACGCGCGAGGGCCTCCTCGCCCTGGGTACCACGCTTGCCCGTGCATGGATCTCGCTGTGGACGGCTGCGCTGCTCGTCGCCACGACACCGTTGCCGGCACTGCAGCACGCCCTGTGGAGGCTGCGCCTTCCAGCTGTGCTCTGTGATACCATCGCCCTGCTCATTCGCTACCTGTTCGTGCTCGTGGAGGAGGCTGCCCGGCTCATGTCCGCCCGCGCCTCCCGCACCGCGGGTAACGGTCTATCGCTTGGCGCCCGCGCCCGAGTGCTGGGAAACATGATCGGATCGCTGCTGGTGCGCAGCGTCGCCCGTGCCGAACGCATTCATGCCGCGATGCTGGCCCGTGGCTATGCCGGCACCCCTCGCGCACCGCGCCACCTGCAGTGGCGCCCGGCTGACACCCGCGCCGGGCTGGTGTGGGCGGCCGGCCTCATCGGCGTACTGGTCTCTCTGATCCTGTGACGGTGGAGGTCTGCTTGTTCGACGTCGCTCTGAGCTTACGTCACCTGAGCTACCGCTATCCCGACGGCCGCCTGGCGCTCGACGGCATCACACTGAATATCCGGACTGGCGACAGAGTAGCGCTGGTTGGACCTAACGGTGCCGGCAAGTCTACGCTGCTGCTGCATCTCAACGGCACACTGGGAGCTGGCCAACACATCGACAGCTCGTCGGCACAGGTGGCTGTATGTGGGTTGCCCGTATGGCGTCGAACGCTGCCGGAGGTTCGGGCGCGCGTAGGACTGGTGTTTCAGGATCCGGACGATCAGCTGTTTTCCACGACTGTACGGGACGACGTGGCCTACGGGCCCCTGAATCTGCGCTATCCCGAGGCAGAGATCGAGCGGCACGTCCAGGAGGCATTGGCGCAGGTCGGCCTGCAGGGCTATGAGGAGCGCATGCCCCACCATCTCAGTCTGGGCGAGCGCAAGCGCGTGGCCATGGCCACCGTACTGTCCATGCCAGTGGAGATCCTGGCGCTGGACGAGCCCACGGCGGGGATGGACCCCCGGGCGCGCCGGGCTCTGGTACAGCTTCTCAGGTCGCTTCCGCAGACGATGCTTATCGCCACCCACGACATGCGCCTGGCCTGGGAGCTCTG
>CAZMAI010000357.1:0-2540 GCA_964564195.1 uncultured Anaerolineales bacterium
TCAATCTCCACCAGGCACATACGGCAGGCCCCAATGGGCTCTATGGCAGGGTGATGGCACAGGACTGGAATCTCTATCCCTGCTAGCTCGGCGGCCTCCAGCACCGTACTGCTTGACGGCACCGAGATTTCTATGCCATCAATGGTAACGTGTACATCGGGCATGGTGTTCGACCTCCTGAGTGCGCGAACCTATCCGGTATTCAATGAGGGCCATTGGCCACTCTCTGTCACATTATGCCAGTCAGAGCACTCCTGCGCCAACCTGTCAGCGTCTGCTTGTGGTTACTGGCGCAGGGGCAATGCCGTTCTCGCGACAGTTCTGCCTGGGTTTCGAGCGCTTGAGCGCCATGCTCAGAGCGACGGGGAAAGATACACTATGGGAGCCACTGGCGAAGAAAGAGCGCGATGGAATCAAGTCACGCCGAACCTCGCGATTCCCAGCAGGCTGGCCCGTAGATCGCTGCGCCGCTGTATGCCAGGCTACGCTCACAACATGCAAGTGCTTGCCACACGCCATGTCTTGACTGCCGATCCTGACACCAGTTGCACTGCTTTCCTCTATCATTTTACATACCGGCCCATTTGTGCCAAATTTCACGATGTAGCCATACAAGCACCGTCATGGATCGAACGTCTGTTTCCCGAGCAGCCTGGCCTGCGGCGATTCCGCACACGTTCGTTCATGATGATCTGCTTGCAGCAGGTTGGCGTTTTGCCTATTATCCGGCTACGACTATCAGGGGGGAGGGCTACACATGCCAGATGTCCGTATCACGATTGATGGCAAGGACCTGTCGGTCCCAGCCAATATTACCGTTCTTGAAGCCGCAAAGCTGGCGAACATACGAATACCAGCTCTGTGTTCGCACCCGGCGCTGCAACCGATCGGCGCTTGCCGCGTCTGTCTGGTCCAGGTAGAAAAGCAGCGAACGCTGCAGCCAGCTTGCACCTTTCCGGTGTTCGAGGGCATGGTGGTCCACACCAACAACGACCCTGTTCGCGAGGCCAGGCGCTTTGTACTGGAACTCTTGCTTTCCGATCATCCGCTCGATTGCATGACCTGCGATGCGGCCGGCAACTGCGAGCTGCAAGATCTCGCGTACGAATACGGGATCAAGGAAAGCCGCTTTGCCGGTAACAAGCACCGTCACGAGATCGAGGAGGCCAACCCGTTCATCCTGCGGGATCTGGACAAGTGCATCCTCTGCCGTCGTTGCGTGCGCGCCTGCGATGAGATCAACGGCGTCGCGGTCATCGGCGTCATGGAGCGCGGGTACCAGTCCGTGATCGGCACGGCCTTTGATCTGCCGCTGCCGGAGACCAACTGCGAGTTCTGCGGCATGTGCGTTGAGGTCTGCCCTGTGGGCGCGCTACTCCCCAAGGAAGCCATCGGCAAGGGCCGTAACTGGGAGATGACCAAGACCACGACGATCTGCCCCTATTGCGGCGTGGGATGCACCGTCGACCTCAATGTAAAAGACAACAATGTTGTCAAGGTAACCTCCAACTGGGAAGGCGCCGCCAACGAAGGCTGGATGTGCGTCAAAGGCCACTTTGGCTGGGACTACATCGAGCATGAGGAGCGGCTGACCACCCCCCTGATCCGCAAGGATGGCGTGCTGGTAGAGGCCACCTGGGACGAGGCACTGGACCTGGTGGCGGACCGGTTCGTCGAGATCGCCAGGAAGGATGGCCCGGACGCACTGGCCTTCCTGAGTTCCGCCAAGTGCACCAACGAGGAGAACTATCTCGTCCAAAAGATGGCAAGGGGGTTATTCGGCACCAACAATGTCGACCACTGCGCCCGTCTTTGACACAGCAGCACTGTGACCGGTCTGGTCACATCATTTGGCTCCGGCGCGATGACCAACTCGATCAAGGACATCGCTCAAGACGCACAGTCTTACTTTATCATCGGCTCGAACACGACCGAGAACCATCCCGTCATCGGCATGAGGATTCGCCAGGCGGTCAAGCGACGTGGCGCCAAGGTCGTCGTCGCCGACCCGCGACGCATCCCCATCACCGAATATGCTACCGTCCACCTGCGGCATCGCCCGGGGACTGACATTGCCCTCCTTAACGGGCTGATGAACGTCCTGATCACCGAGGAACTCTATGACAAAGAGTTTGTCGCCTCGCGCACCGAGGGGTTTGAGGACCTCAAGGATGTCGTGGCCAAGTACACTCCCGACGTAGCCGAGGAGATCACCGGGGTTCCCGCGGACAAGATCCGCGAGGCGGCCCGCATACTGGCCGAGAGTCGCCCTGGTGCATTGCTCTACGCCATGGGCATCACGCAGCACGTCACCGGCCACCAGAACGTCCTCTCCTGCGCTAACCTGCAGATGCTGCTGGGCAATATGGGTGTCGCGGGCGGCGGCGTCAACCCCTTGCGCGGCCAGAATAACGTTCAGGGCGCCTGCGACATGGGCTGCCTGGTGAATTTCTACCCCGGGTACCAGCGTGTCGTGGATGAGCCCGCCCAGACCAAGTTCCGCGAAGCGTGGGGCCGCACTGGCTCGCGAGAGGTTGGCC
>CAZMAI010000358.1:0-2527 GCA_964564195.1 uncultured Anaerolineales bacterium
CCTACAGGTACTCGGCCAGTTTCTCCGCTGCGGAGCGGTTCATGCCGGGCACCGCCGCCAGATCCTCGACGGAGGCTGAGCGGATGCCGTCCAGCGATCCGAACTGCTTGAGCAGCGCCTGGCGGCGTTTGGGTCCGATTCCGGGGATGTCATCCAGCAGCGAGCGGGTGCTGTCCTTTTTGCGCAGGTTGCGGTGGTAGGTCACCGCAAAGCGGTGCGCCTCGTCCCGGATGCGCTGGACGAGAAAGAGCGCCTCAGAGCCGCCGGGCAGCCGGATCGAATCGGGCCGCCCGGGCACAAAGATCTCCTCCTCCTGCTTGGCGAGGCCCACCGTGGGGATGTGGTCCACCCCCAGGCCCTCCATCACCTCGCGCACCGTGCTCAATTGGCCCTTGCCGCCATCGAGGATGATCAGATCGGGCATGATCGCCCAGCGGTCGGCCTTGCCGGCCTCGGTGCGTACGTCGCGGGCCGAGCGGGCGCGGGCGAACCGCCGTGAGAGTACCTCCGCCATGGAGGCGAAATCGTCCTGGCCGGTGACGGTCTTGATGCGGAAATGGCGATAATCCTGCTTGCTGGGGGCGCCCTGCTCAAACACCACCATGCTGCCCACGGTGTTGCGCCCCTGCAGGGTGGAGATGTCATAGCACTCGATGCGCGCGGGCGGCGCGGGCAACTCCAGCGCCTCCTGCAGTTGGGTGAGCGCCTCGGTGTGGCGGTGCGCATCGGCGTTCCACTCGTCGCGCAGGCGGGCCAGCGTCTCTACGGCGTTCTCGCGGGCCATGTTCACGATGGCCTTTTTCTCGCCCCGCTTGGGTACCTTCAGGCTCACTTTGGTGCCGCGGCGCTGGTTCAGCCAGGATTGGATCACCGCGAACTCGTCCAGGTCGTTCTGCAGCAGGATCTCGGGGGGTATCTGCGCCGCTTCGCTGTAGAACTGCTTGATGAAGGAGCCCATCACCTCGGACTCGTCCTCGTCCTGGGCGCCGGTGAGCACAAAGTACTCGCGGCCGATCAGCTTGCCGTTGCGGATAAAGAACACCTGCACGCAGGCCTGGCCGTTATCGCGCGCAAAGGCGACGATGTCATGGTCGTGCAGGTGCTCGCTGACGATGCGCTGGCGCTCGATGATCGTATTGATGGCCGCCACCTGGTCGCGCAGCACGGCCGCCCGCTCAAAGTCCAGCGCCGCGGCGGCCTCCTCCATGCGGCGGGCCATCCCCGCTACCACCACCTCGGACTTGCCCTCGAGAAAGAGGATGGCCTGGTCGATGACCTCGCGATAGCCGGCGCGGTCGATCGCGCCGATGCAGGGGCCGGTGCAGCGCTTGATGTGGTAATACAGGCAGGGCCGGGCGTCCTCTCCCGTGATCTCGCGGTTGCAGGTGCGATAGGGGAACAGGCGTCGCAGCACATCCAGCGTCTGGTGCACGGCCTGCGAGGAGGTGAATGGGCCAAAGTAGCGCGCGCCATCGTGCTGGGCGGAGCGCACGATAAAGATGCGCGGGAAATCCTCCTGGAGCGAGATCTTGATGTAGGGGTACCGCTTGTCGTCCTTTAACCGGACGTTGTAGCGCGGCTGGTGTCGCTTGATCAGCTCGCTCTCGAGGATCAACGCCTCCAGCTCGGAATCGGTGACGATCCACTCCAGGTCGGCGATCTCCATCACCAGCCGCTCGGTCTTGGGGGTGTGGTTGGCCGAGGCGTGGAAATAGGAGCGCACGCGGTTCTTGAGCACGACCGCCTTGCCGACGTAGATCACGGCGCCGCGGACGTCTTTGAATATGTAGACGCCCGGCCTGTCAGGGAGACCGGCCAGGCGGGTGGTGATGGTGTCCTCGGTCATATCCATTCCTGACTATGGATCGGCTGTGACTGGTTGCTCAGGCTAGACAGATTATACCAGCCCGGGGCACCGTCTCCAATCTGAATCATACAGAAATGTCCGCTTACCCCTTGACGCGATAGAACATCTGTGCTATTCTCTAAATAGAACAATCGTTCTATTCAGGAGGCCAGGCATGGATGTCATTCTGGGAGTCATTGTCGCGCTGGTGATCGTCAGCAGCGTAGATCGTTATCTGTATCCGGAGGAGTATGTGGTGGAGCGACGGCCGGCGCACAGTCGCTCTCGGCGCACGCTGTTGCGTACGATGCGACCTCTTTTCAGGCGTCTGACCGGCAGCATGCGCGGCACGGGCTCAGTCTCGGCATCGCATCGCTGTTCCATCTCACAGGTGAGCCCCTGGCTGACCAGCGAGAGCTATGAGCGGGTCACGGTCCGTCACTAGATGGGCCTGAACCATCCGGGGCCGGGCGATTCCCCATCGCGACCCGGCCCCGGTTTTCTATTCTCTGGCATTGGCCGACCCCTGTCTAGGCCGCCTCCATGCCCCGGCTGGTGACGATATCCACCCCGCTGCCCAGGGCGTTCTCCAGCACCATCTGGTGATCCGCGACAGGCGCCCGCAGCTCGACCTCGCGCAGGGCCTTGGCGATCTCGAACATGAGCCCCTTGGGCACGGGC
>CAZMAI010000359.1:0-2518 GCA_964564195.1 uncultured Anaerolineales bacterium
GGCCGCAGCCGGGGCCATCGGCCTGCAGCGCGACCACGATCAGCACGTCGGCGACCTCCTCGGGCAGCGTGGCCAGGTCCACGGTAAAGGGCGCCTCGGCCGGGTCCTCCTTAAGGGCGGTGACGGCGCGCTCGAAATCGGGCCAGGTGGCCACCTGGGGCGCCACCAGCACCCGGGCGGCGCCGCGGATGCCCGCGAACGCCAGCGCCAGCCCCGTGCGCCCGCCCTCGGGCACCCGGGTCATGCTGCCCAGGATGGCATAGCCGGGGCCGTCCACGGTGATCGCGGGCGTCTCCGGCGACAGACGCGCGCGCTTGAGGGGCATGGTCTGCGCCAGCTCACGGAAGGACGCCAGCGCAATCGGCTCCGCGCTGATCGGAGATACCCACCACTGCGGCAGGCGCCAGACCAGCGCCGCCTCGGGCACATGCGGCCGGCGGTCCACCGCCGCCACGGGGATCCGCAGCCTCGCCGGCGCCAGGCCTTCCGCCTCGGCGATCAGCGTCAACTCGCCGGCGCTGAAGCCGGCCCGCACGATCACCTGGCACTTGCCATTGAACAGATGCCGCTGTGTTGCGACATCATCCTCGTGGCTCATGGCATCGCCATTGCCCACCCCCACGATCACGCCATCGCCCTCCAGCGAAAAGCGCACCAGGTCGCAGGCGGTGGGCACCGAGGTGCCATCCACGTCCACGACGCTCACCTCCACCGGTGAGGCGTCCTCGCCATCGGCGCGCAGCAGCGACACGCCGGCCGCCAGCTGGATGGCCGCGGGCCCGCCCGTAGTCTCGGAGAAATCCTGGGCCACCGCGACGCCTCCGCGCTTGCCCAGGGCCTGCAGCACGCCGCGCTCAAAGGGGACCTGCCAGCGCGGCGGCTCGTAGGGATCCACCGCCTGCTCGCCCAGGCTCTGCCCGTTCAAGTACAGCTCCACCGCCTCACAGTTGGAATAGCACCAGACATCGATGATCTCGCCCTCGCGGCCAGACCAGTTCCAGTGCGGCAGGATGTGGACCATGGCGGGATCGGGCGCCCAGAGTGCACGGCACAGCCAGGCGTTGTCCTTGGGCGCGCAGCAGGTATCCAGCATGCCGCTCTGCGAGTGCACCGCCGGCCAGCGCTCCTCGCCGCGGTACTCGATCCCCGTCCACAGGAAGGTGCCCATCACGTCGGGGCGGTCCGCGGCGCGCACGGCGTCGCGCACGCTGGAGCCAAAGTCGTACTCCTTATGGTCATAGGCCGGGATATAGCCCCCGTCGCGCGAATACATCCCGCGCGAGGTGCTGGCCGCGGCGGACTCGGAGGCCACGATGGGCTTGTCCGGAAAGAGCGCCCGCACAGCGTCGTACTGGTCCAGGCCATAGTTGATGCCGATCACGTCCAATGCCGCGGCGGCGGAGCAGGGCATGCCATCGGCGTCCAGCTCCAGCCAGCCATGGTTCATCGCACCGGTCACCGCGCGCGAGTCATCCAGCGCGTGCACCCGAGCCACCATCGTCTCGGCCGTGCGCCGGCCCGCGTCAGCGCCCTGCAGCGGCTCCTCGTTAAACACCGACCAGAGGATCACCGAGGGGTGGTTGCGGTCGCGGCGCACCATCATCTCCAGCTGGGCCAGCCCCTCGGCGGAGCTGCTGAACCAGCGCGTCTCGTCCATCACCAGCATGCCGAGCACGTCGCAGGCATCGAGCAACTCGGGCGCGGGCGGGTTGTGGGCGCAGCGGTAGGCGTTGCTGCCCATGGCCTGCAGCCGCTGGATGCGGTAGGCCTGGATGCGGTCGGGCACGGCCACGCCCACGCCGGCATGGTCCTGATGATTGCAGGTGCCGTTGAGCTTGACCGCCTGGTCGTTGAGGAAAAAGCCTTCCTGCGCGCTAAAGCGCAGGGTGCGAAAGCCGAAACGGGTCTCCTGATCGTCCACCGGAGCGCGATCGCGCAGCACCAGCGTGCGCAGCGTGTACATCGCGGTCTGCTCCAGCGACCAGAGCTGCGGGTGGCGCACGTTCATGGACTGCTGCACCACGGCGTTGCCCCGAGGCGGCACCTCGGCGAGCGACTCGGCCTGGGCCACAATGCGCCCGTCCGGCGCCTCGATGGTCGAAACCACCGTCACGGACTCGGCCTCCGCCCCCGCATTATACAGCGTCGTCTCCACGGGCACGCGCCAGAGACCCAGTTCGGCGTTCTCGCGCCGCGGATTCACCCACACACCGTAGGTATCGACCGAAACCGCATCGGTGAGGATCAGCCAGACGTGCCGGTAGATGCCGGCGCCCTCGTACCACCAGCCCTCATAATCGGTGGCGTCGACGCGCACCGAGACCACGTTGGCCTCGTCGCCATACAGCAGGCAGTCGGTGATATCGGCGAAGAAAGGCGTGTATCCGCAGGTGTTGCGCGCCACCGGCCGGCCATTGACCCACACCTCGGCGTAGGTCGCGACCCCATCGAACAGCAGCACCGCCCGCTTGCCCGCCTGGTCCCGGTCCAGCGTAAAGGCCCGCCGGTACCAGCCGAT
>CAZMAI010000360.1:0-2487 GCA_964564195.1 uncultured Anaerolineales bacterium
GAGCGGCCTCAACTGGCGGAGATAGCGCTGGTTACCAGCGATGCAGGGTCGCTGGAGGCGATCCGCCGTGGGGCAGAGAGCGGGCGCATCGTGGCCGAGGCCGCGAACTTTGTCCGAGATCTCGTCAATGAGCCAGCCAATCACATGACGCCAGAGATGCTGGCACAGGCTGCGGTGGAGATGGCTGAGCAGACAGGGCTGACCTGCCAGGTGCTGGGGCCCGATGAGATGCGCGAACTGGGTATGGGGGCGCTGCTGGGCGTCGCCCGTGGCTCAGATGAGGAGCCGCGCTTTGTCATCCTCGAGCACAATGGTGATAAAGAGGCCAAGCCCTACATCATCGTTGGTAAGGGAATCACCTTCGACTCGGGCGGCATCAGCCTCAAGCCCAGCGAAGGCATGGAGCGCATGAAGGACGATATGGCGGGTGCCGCAGCGACTCTCGGGGCGATGCGCGCTGTTGCTGAATTGGGTCTCCCGATCCGTGTCATTGGCCTGGTTGCCGCGACGGAGAACCTGCCGGGCGGCGATGCGCTCAAGCCTGGCGATGTGGTGCGTGCGATGGGGGGGCTCTCCATCGAGATCATCAGTACCGATGCTGAGGGACGCCTTGTCCTGGCAGATGCGCTGGGGTATGCCGCCCGGTGCGAGCCACGCGCTGTCGTGGATCTGGCGACGCTCACCGGGGGCTGCGTCGTGGCGCTGGGTAACGTGGCTGCGGGGCTGATGGGCAACGACCAGTCGCTGGTGGATGCGCTGCTGGAGGCCGGCGACCAGGCAGGAGAGCTGGCCTGGCAACTACCGCTCTTTGACCGGTACGGCGAGCAGATCAAGAGCGATGTCGCCGATGTCAAGAACAGCGGCGGCCGGGCGGCCAGTGCCATCACCGCGGGCAAGTTTCTGCAGCGTTTTGCGGAGGGGTATCCCTGGGCGCACCTGGACATCGCCGGGATGGCCTGGGGCGAGGAGACCAAGGGGTACGTGCCCCGGGGTGCGACGGGTTACGGCGTGCGCCTGCTGGTAGCGTGGCTGCGGAGCCAGGCCCTGCAGGGATAGCCCGCACGCAGAGGCAGGAGAAGGGTGGGATCCTTTCTGCAGCAGAATCGGGGAGCGATCTATATCCTGTTGCTGGCTCTCACGATTGTCGGGGTCTATGCGCTGATCGTCAGGTCCCCGCACCCGGAGCCGATCGAGATCGTTGAGGCGACGTCGCCGCCAGCGGAGGAGACCGTCCGCCCCACGTCCACGGCGCTGCCACTTGTGGTACATGTGATCGGCGAGGTGGCTCGACCGGGGGTCTACCAACTCTCGGGTGATGCTCGTGTGGTGGATGCGGTGACCGCTGCCGGCGGGCTCACGGCGCTCGCCGATCCGGAGATGATCAACCTGGCGGACCGCGTGGGCGACGGGCAGCAGGTCAGAGTGCCGGCCATCGGCGCAGCGCCGCAGCCCACGCTTACGCCGTACCCGCTGGCGGCCTCGCAACGCTCAGCACCCGGTCTGACGGTGCCGGTCAGTGGTGGGCTGATGAACATCAACGCCGCATCAGCGTCCGAGTTGGAGAGCCTGCCCGGCATCGGCCCGGTGTTGGCTGGCCGGATCGTGGCCTATCGGACCGATAATGGGCCTTTTGGTGCCATCGAAGACATCATGGATGTCAGCGGCATAGGCGAGGGCTACTTTGCGCAGATACGTGAGCTGATCACGGTAGAATAGAGGGAGTACCATGAAGGCTGAAGTTGTTTTGACGGTATCCGAATCCAAGCGTCTGATCGCCAAAGGGGTTGCCTCGTTGCGCTTTATCCAGGCCAAGCTGGAAAAGGGCATCATCGTCGTGCCAAGCGGCAGCACGAATGCCTACATCTATGAGGAACTCACCGGCCAATCGATCGACAAGCGCGCGTATCTCGCAGGCCGGACCTGGCCCGCGGCGAACAAGCCCGACTGGGACGTCAAACCGCTGCCGGATCTGGTGCTGGTCGATGGCGAGCCCTCCGCAGAGCTCAACCGGTTCACCGCGCTCGAGCGGACGCAGCCCGGGGACGTCTTCATCAAGGGCGCCAACGCGCTGAACTATAACAATGGTGTGGCAGGGGTGAGCATCGGCAACCCCACGGGCGGCACGGTGGGCGGGTCTATCGGGCATATCATTGGTCGCAAGCTCCGTCTTCTGATCCCCGTCGGGCTGGAGAAGGAGGTCCCATACGATATCGTCGAGGCCAGCGAACTGCTGGCCGCAGATGAGGAGCAGTACGGCTCGGTGTTGAGCCTCTTCCCCATCCATGGGGAGATCTTTACCGAGATCGAGGCGCTGGGGATCATGTTCGGCGTCGATGCTATCCCGGTGGCAGCGGGCGGGATCGCCGGCGCAGAGGGTGGACTCAGACTGCTGCTGCTGGGGGAGCGCGAAGACATCAAAGATGCGGTGGCCTTTGTCGAGAGCATCCAGGGCGAGCCGCCCCTGCTCTAGGCCGCGCATGCCGGATT
>CAZMAI010000361.1:0-2482 GCA_964564195.1 uncultured Anaerolineales bacterium
CCCCCGATAAAGGCATCGCCGGCGGCGGTGGTGTCCACCACCTCGACCCGGCGGGCAGGCACGTGCAAATTGCGGCCCTCGCCCACCAGGAGCGCGCCTTCGGCGCCCAGCGTCACGATGACCACCGGCACGCCCATGGCCTGCAGTTCGATGCCCGCGGCTCGCGCGGCGGCGACCCGGGCGCCGGCCAGATCGGACACCGGCAGGCCGGTCAGCGTCTCCGCCTCGGTCTCGTTGACCACCAGGCAGTAAACGCCCTCCAGGAATGCGGGATCGACGGCATAGGCAGGCGCGGGGTTCAGCACCACGGGGACGCCCTTGGACGCGGCGACGCCGATGGCGTGGCGCACCACGGGCAGCGGTACCTCGAACTGGACGACGAGAAAGGACGCGCCCCAGATCAGCTCGGTGGCACGATCGACGTCTTCGATGCTCACGCGGCCGTTGGCGCCCGGGGCCACGACGATCGAATTATCGCCGTCCTCCTGGATCTGGATCAGGGCGATGCCGCTGGGCTCGCGCCGGTCGCGCAGAATATAGCCCGTCTCGACGCCCTGCATCATCATATTGTCCAGCATGGCGTCGCCAAAGGCGTCCTGGCCCACGCGGCCGAGCATGGTGACATTGGCACCCAGCCGTGCCGCGGCGGCAGCCTGGTTGGCGCCCTTGCCCCCCGGCACGGTCGAAAAGCCATAGCCGTGCACGGTCTCGCCCGGGCGCGGGATGCGCTCGGTGCGCACGATCAGATCCATGTTCAGGCTGCCCAGGACGACGATATCGCTCATGGTGACGCGCTCCCTGGTAGATGTGATAAGGGGATTCTAGCGGGGCCGGGACGGGGCGTCAACGAAGGGATCAAGGGGGCCGCACGTTGCACAGGGGGGGGCATGGGGTAAGGAGACGCGGTTCCGGCCCCTTTGTAACATTGCTCAGGGCGGTGCCCGGAGTCGGGAGGCATCAGCGCGCACCCGCGGACCGTCGCGAGGAACGCGTGGTCACCGTAGCAGTGGAGTAGGTCGGGCTACACCGGATCAAGGCAGATCCAGAGCGGGCTGTAAGCCCGCGATCCGAGGACCTTTGGACCGCGGGCGGTCATCGCCGGGTGCGGGCGGAGCTCAGGACAGGGATTCCGCCGGGGCGCTGTTGGCGGCGCCGATACGGCTCGCGGTCCGCGATATAAAGCGGTCCAGCGCGACGATGGTGCGCTCGTGAACGCCCTCGCCGATGGGCCCCGCATGATCCTCAGCGGTGACCTTGAATACCAACCGGCGCCCGTCGATCTCTTGCAGCGTTGCGCGGGCGATGACATGGTGCCCGATGGGGGTGGCGGCCAGATGGCGCACGTCGATGTGGGTGCCCACCGTGCAATAGCCCGCGGGCAAGAGCCGGTCTACGGCGCGCACGGCCGCCTGCTCCATCAGGCCGATCATCTGCGGCGTGGCAAGCACCTCAACGCCGCCGCTGCCCCACCGGCTGGCCAGGTGCTCGGGCGCTACCATGAGCGTGAGTTCGGACTGCAGACCGGTGCTCAAAGATTCAGTCAGGTGATCCATACTGCTACCTCCGGGTGTAAAGGGGGGCCAACACAAGGCCGTGGAAGTGCTGTGACTCTCCACGGCCTGTAGTCCCCGGGGATTCGATGCAAACGGGCGAGATCAGGCGGTCACGGGCTCGCCCTCGCCGTCGCTGCCGGCATTACTCTCCGCATCAGCGACAGCGGCTGTCTCTGCCAGCAACCCGCGGAACTGATCCGCGTCCAGCGTCTCTTCTTCGATCAGCCTGCCAGCCACGCGATCCAGGACGCCACGGTTGTCCCGCAGCACGTCGCGCGCGGTGTCATAGGCCTTGTCTACCAGGATCTTGATCTCGCGGTCGATGGCTGTGGCGATCTCCTCGCCATAGTCGCGCTGCTCAGAGATCTCGCGCCCCAGAAAGATCAATTCTTCCTTCTGCCCAAAGCTGCGCTGGCCCAGCGTGTCCGTCATGGCGTATTCGGTCACCATGGAGCGGGCGATGTCGGTCACGCGCTTGATGTCGTTCCTGGCGCCGGTGGTCACGTCACCAAAGACCAGTTCCTCGGCGGCGCGCCCGCCCAGCAGGCCGGCCATCTCTGACTCGAAACGGGCCTTGCTGTACAGCGTGCGGTCCTCTTCAGGCAGGGTCATGGTATAGCCGCCCATGACGCCGCGGCCGATGATCGTGATCTTGTGGACCGGATCGGTGTGATCGAGCTTGGACTGGACGATGGCATGGCCCGCCTCGTGATAGGCGATCAGACGCTTTTCCGCGTCCGTGATCAGCCGGCTGCGGCGCTCCGGTCCGGCGATCACGCGCTCCACAGCCTCCTGCATCTCGGGCATGCCGATGACCGTGAGATTGCTGCGTGCCGCCAGGATCGCGGCCTCGTTGACCAGGTTCTCGATGTCGGCGCCGGTGAATCCCGGCGTCTGCTTGGCCAGCACGCCCAGGTCCACATCGGGGC
>CAZMAI010000362.1:0-2473 GCA_964564195.1 uncultured Anaerolineales bacterium
TGGAGATGAACGGCTCGCTGGTGTATGGCGCCCGGGTGTACATGGAGTGCCTGCCAGCCGCGGACGAGTGAGATACTGCGACCGCAAACGCTTGATGACGCGAGCCCGGGGACAACCTCGGGCTCGTTGGCGGGTGAGCTCTTGGTATAGCGCGGGCAGTGCGGCTGACAGAGCTCGCCGCTATGGCGTATTCCGGAATAGATATACGCAGTATATAACCCTGCGTCTCCGCGGACGTGTTGGGGGCTGTGGCTGGTCCTCTGTCGGCGTCTCGGGCCTTTCCGCGCTTTCGGCATCGGCTTCTGCTGGCAGCCCGGCCTTGGCGCGCCTGGCGCAGTCGCTGCTGGCGGGAGAGAGGTAGGTCGACGGAGCGCGGAGGTAAACAGTGCGCTATGCGTGGGAAGCACGTCGACTTCCCAGGAAGGCGACAGTAATGATGTTCCGGCGTGTGCGTTGACCAGTTCTGACGTCGAGACGCACTGCTGGACCGTCATCGCAGTTTCGCTCTCTCTCGGGTTAGCCCAGTCACTCAGTTGGTCAACCTACGCGATTGCAGAGCTGGCGCAAAGCCTATCACCAGAGGTGTCCTTAATGGGGGGAGTACGGCATCGCAAAATCGCGATTGGTCAGTCTAGATCGGGTCCTCGTCCACCGGGGGGGGCGTTCATCTGCAGTAGAAGGCGGTTTGGAGACCAGCATAGCTCAAGTGGCGAATAGTTTGGAGCCCAGCCATGCTAGTGTGCACGCTCTTGCCTCAGATCACCGTCCGCGATGTCACCACGTTTCCCGCCAGGAAACACACCTAGCGTGCTCTCGATCACTTGCTCCTCACTGGCATGAACCGACAACAGATGCGGCTTCCAACGCCAGCATCCTCCCTGTGGAGATAACTTCAGTGTGTGAGCCTGATCTTGTGTATCCACACTATTCTCCACGGGGCTTGCAGGTACATCTGCTCCGGGCCGAGTAGATCCTCGTCACGAAGCAATCGGAAAAGATACTGCTGAGCACACTCATTGCCACCATGAACTTGGACAGTGACCTCACTG
Organism: uncultured Anaerolineales bacterium; assembly: GCA_964564195.1. Lineage (GTDB taxonomy): Bacteria > Chloroflexota > Anaerolineae > UBA1429 > UBA1429 > JAAYED01. The sequence goes on from CAZMAI010000362.1 coordinate 1,050, forward strand.
ATCACGGGGGCTTGGTCGATGATAGATGTCACCCGGAAGCTGTCGACGGTGATGTTTCCATAGTCTTCGCGTACTCGCCTGGCGTACCCAGGAGATGAAGCTTCCCTAAAGACGAATAGGCCGGCCATCCCGCCATAGTTGCGCTTGCCACTCAGTGTCAGAAAATGAATGACAACTTGCTCGGGAGTATCGTCGTCTGCTACGTGAGTCTGGTTCAGGCCATCGAGGAGGGTTTGGGTAATACATCTCGGTTGCCAGTTGGCAACGGCCGCGCGCAGTTCGGACGATCGCCTGATACGAGACATGACTTCCCGCAATGAGGGCACATAGGTCTCGCGTTCGAATTTGGACCTTCGTGCAACCTCAGACTGCTTAGCCTTTATCCAGTCACTCACGACAAACAGAAAGCACCAGCACTTTGCGGTGACCGTTTCATTATCGTACCCAAGGTCCATGCCATGGAGTATCCCATTACGGTATGGCATGTCTATCGGGTCAGTGCGAGTCTTCCGGCGTCCCTTCTGGAATACCTCCCTAACCTTGTAGATCGCGCCGTCGGCAACAACAACGGAATCCCAGACGTCCACATCTAGGTCCTTGGCGTGTAGCCCCCTACCGGCCACATCATTCATCGCTCCGTCGATAACCATCAGGAGCAGCGGCACTGCCGCGTAGAGTCGGCCCTGTGAGTGCTCCGCTAGGGCGAGGTCGATCATCCTTCTGCGCACCCGCAGCGCGTCAGCGTGATTGAACAGAGATAGTCTCTCGGCTACACGATTCGAGCCGTAGTAGTCTATGAGAACCGCCGTAGCGCTCGCGATACCGTTGGCATCGTACTCGTCGATAGCATGTTGGGCCACGCGCATGTCCATGGAGTCGTGGAACACCCATCCGTGTTCGGCGAACCGCCGGTTGTACTCCCGTGGACACTCGGTGAGATAGTCCATCTGTTTCTCGATCTCGTCTAGCTGAGGCGCTATCCGTTCGAGGGCCTTGATCCCTATACCGAGGTGGCGGAGCCAGCCGTTGATCCGCACCAGTGCTCGGAGATCACGAAGTTGACGTTTCTGATGTTTCAGCGTTGGTAGATCGTCTAGTCCCATGCTAACATCTCACTTCGCCTACTAGATCCGAGGACGGATCCGGCGCCGGCAATGACAGTCCGCGAGCATCTGGATTATCGCATAGCACAAACGACCAACATCCTCACCATAGTGGCCACGACCCAGTGCCTGCCACGTATTACAAAGAGCCGGTAGTATCAGACTCTCGAACACGCGAACCGCAACCTCACGTAATCCGCGTGCCAGTTCCGCTCCGCGTCGCACAGCGCTGGCCGCTGCGCCCCGCCGCCCACAGGGCGCCCATCGCGCAGCCGATGGCAAAGGGCATAGCGCCCGGGACGTGGCGGCGCCGTGCGGAAA
>CAZMAI010000363.1:0-2472 GCA_964564195.1 uncultured Anaerolineales bacterium
GAGCTGGGCATCGAGGCGATTCTGCTGGACCCGTCCGAGACCGTGGCCGGCTCGGTGGAAACCTGGGAGGACGCCAAAAAGTGCGCCGCGCTATTCGACGCGCACCGCAAAGAGATCGACGGCATCCTCATCAGCCTGCCCAATTTCGGCGATGAAAAGGCGGCCGTGGACGCGATCAAGCTCTCGGGCCTGCGCGTTCCCATCCTGGTGCACGCCTTTCCCGATGACCTGAACGCCATGGCGCCGGAAGTGCGCCGCGACGCCTATTGCGGCAAGATCTCGGTCTGCAACAACCTCTACCAGTACGGCTACCCTTACTCGGTCACGCGGCGGCATACACTGCGGCCCGATGCGCCCGAGTTCAAGCAGGAGCTGGTCAAGTTCGCGCGCGTGTGTAGCGTCGTCAACGGCCTGCGCAATGCCCGCATCGGCGCGGTCGGCGCGCGCCCCAACGCGTTCAATACCACGCGCTATAGCGAAAAGCTCTTGCAGGAGAGCGGTATCAGCGTCCAGACCGCGGACCTCTCCGAGATCCTCGGTCCCGCCGGCAAGTTGGCCGATGACGACCCGCGCGTGCTGGAGCGCATCGCCGGCATCCAGGCCTATCTGGATGCCAGCGGGGTGCCCAATCCGTCACTATTGCGCATGAGCAAATTCGGCGTGGTGCTGGATGACTGGATGGCGGCGCTGGATATCGACGCCACGGCGATCCAGTGCTGGAACTCGCTCCAGTCCAACCTGGGCGCCAACGTGTGCACGCTGATGAGCATGATGAGCGAGCGCCTGTTGCCCAGCGCCTGCGAGGTGGATGTGACTGGCGCGGTATCGATGTACGCCCTGCAGCTCGCCTCGGGCACGCCCAGCGCGCTGGTGGACTGGAACAACGACTATGGCGACGACGAGGACCGCTGCGTCCTGTTCCACTGCGGAAACTGGCCCCGGTCGTTCTACGCCGATGTGCCGGTGATGGAGTTCGCCCCGATCCTGGGCTCGACGCTGGGCTATGACAACACCTATGGCGTGATCTCAGGCCGGGTGCCTGCCGGGCCCATGAGCTATGCCCGCGTGAGCAGCGACGACCGCGAGGGGATCATCAAAGCCTATGTGGGCGAGGGGCGCTTCCTGGACGACCCGCTGGACACCTTTGGCAGCCGCGCGGTGGTCGAGATCCCCTGCCTGCAGGACCTGATGCAGGTGATCTGCGAGAATGGCTTTGAGCACCACATGGCGATGAGCCGTTCGCAGTGCGCTGCCGTCCTCGAGGAGGCCCTGGGCAAATACATGGGTTGGGACGTCTACCATCACTATGCCTGAGCGTCCGGCAGGAGGGACGATGCCACAGTACATCCTGGCCATCGACGAAGGCACGACCAACGCCAAGGCCTGCCTGGTGGATGCCGCCGGCCGCACGGTGCGCGAGGCCTCGCGCCCGCTGGCGGTGACCTACCCCCAGCCCGCCTGGGTGGAGCAGGATGCGTGGGAGATCTGGGAGACGTCGCGGGCGGTTGCCGCGGAGGTGCTGGAGGGCGTTGACGGGCGGGAGATCGCCGCGGTGGGGATCAGCAACCAGCGCGAGTCGGTGCTGATCTGGGATCGCGCCAGCGGCGAGCCGCTGGGGCCCTGCATCACCTGGCAGTGCCACCGTACGGCGGCGTTCTGCGCGGAGCTGCGCGCGGCCGGCCACAACGCCCTGGTGCTGGAGCGCACCGGCCTCACGCTGGACCCGATGTTCTCGGCCAGTAAGGCGCGCTGGCTGCTGGAGCATACGCCCGACGGGCCGGCCCGCGCCGCCCGGGGCGAGATCTGCGCCGGTACGGTGGACGCCTGGCTGCTCTGGAATCTGACGGGCGGGCGCTCGTTCTGTTGCGACGTGACCAACGCCTCGCGCACACAGCTGTTCAGCCTGCGGGCCCTGGACTGGGATCCCGAGTTGCTGGCGCTCTTTGGCATCCCCCGGGCGGCACTGCCCGAGGTGCGTCTCTCCAGCGCGGGCTATGGCGCGACCGCCGCCCTGGAGGGCATTCCGGCGGGCCTGCCCATCGGCGCGCTGATCGGCGACTCGCACGCGGCGCTCTTTGGCCATGCCGGGTTCGCCCCGGGGGTGATCAAGGCGACCTATGGCACCGGCTCCTCGCTGATGACCCCCACCGCCGAGCGGGTCTATTCGCGGAATGGCCTCTCCTCCAGCGTCGCCTGGGGGCACGAGCGGGCGATGTATGCCCTGGAGGGCAACATCTATGTGACCGGCTCGGCGGTGCAGTGGCTGGCGGACCTGCTGGTGCTGGAGGGGCCCAGCGCGGTGGAGGCGCTGGCGGCGACCGATGCCGAGGGCGTCTATTTCGTGCCCGCCCTCGTGGGCCTGGGGGCGCCTCACTGGCGCGACGACGCCCGCGGCGTGATCTGCGGGCTGACCAGGGGCACCACGAGCGCGCAGGTGGCACGCGCCACGCTGGAGTCGATCGGCTACCAGAT
>CAZMAI010000364.1:0-2465 GCA_964564195.1 uncultured Anaerolineales bacterium
CCGCGGCTCAGGCTCTCATCGAGAGCGCCAGGACCAAGGATGCCAAGGAAGTTGCAGCCAGCGATGCCAGCGCAGCCACTACGAGCACCGAACTGAACGTAGCCGCGGCGTTCTACACTCCAGACGATCTGGCTGCCATGACCCAGGCCACTGCTGCGACCGACGATGGCGATGTGGCGGGGACGAGCCTGATCGCCGTGCTTGAGGCCGCTGGCCTCGGTGACGCTGACACGATCGTCATAACAGCCGCCGACGGCTATTCCGCTGAGGTCGCCGTCGCCGAAATCGACGACACCGCAGTTGTGGCCGTTGAGGACGGCAAGTTTAACGTGGTCATTCCCACCGTCGCCAAGAGCGCGTGGGTCGACGACGTCGTCAGCATCAGCACCGAGTAACGACTCGCTAGCATCGGGCAGGTGGCCGGCTAGCCGGTAGCGACCTGCTCTGTTACCAACTGAACAATAGGCCACCTTTTCGAGCCGCGCGTCCTACACCGCAAGGCATGGCGCGCGGCCGGTGGGTAACCCGCTACGGGTTGCCTGAAGGGTGCAGGGGGAAACTCCTGTGCCTCCCGTGTTTGGAAAGGAAAGGTGGCGAATGTCAGGCCGTGGGAGCGCACCTACCCCCCGCGTCCATCACAGGCTGGCATCGCCTCTTTCCTTTCCTGCGAGATTCGATCGCATGAAAGGAGTCTTGTGCCCTCTCGTACCCCTCACCTCCCATTTCTGCTATTGCTTGTCGCCCTCCTTATGCTTTCTGGTTGCCAGTCCGTTGGTTCTGCGCCACGCGTCGCTGAGCCCGTCGCGGACCCTGGCACGGAGGCCGCTGACGGCCCGGTGATCACCGTGCTCGGCAGGGCGTATGCCCGGGCTGAACTGCAGGCCCTCGAGCAGGTCACGGCGACCGCTGGCGACCGCTCGGCGACGGGCGTGGGGCTGCTCCCGCTGCTCCAGGACGCCGCAAGTGCAGCCGGTATCGCAATGCCCGACACGGTCTCTCTGGTCGCCAGCGATGGCTACTCGGCCAACATCCCCCTTGCGGAGATCGACGGGACAGCGGTGCTGGGCTATGCCGAGGGGGGCGCGCTGGATGCTCTGATCCCCACTCTGGACAAGAGCACCTGGGTGCGGGACGTGGCGGCGATCGTGGGACCGGAGACCGCGGACGTGTCCGCCGCACCTCGGGGGATCGACCCGATTCCGCTTGATGAGCCGCTCACGCTGACCGACGCCGCGGGCCGGAGCGTTACGTTCGACGCCCTGCCCGGCCGCATCATGGTGGTGGGCACCGGCCCCCATATGACTCTGCACGTTCTCTACATGTTCGACGAGGGCCGGGAGCGTCTGGTGGCCACCGAGTCGCGCGCGGCGACCGCGAGCGACTTTTTGCCGCTGGTAGATCCGCTGTTTGCGACGGTTCCTACGACTGCGGCGCACCCCAATGTGGAGCAGATCGCGGCCATGGGGCCCGATCTGGTGATCATGAAGGGCATAGCCCTCGACGATACCGGTAAAGGGCTGGCTCAGGTGGGCATCGACGTGTTCTATGTCGACCTCGAGACCATGGATGCCTTTTTCGTCGATCTCGCCAATATCGGCGCCGTGCTGGGCAACCCCGCCCGCGCCGACGAGATTGCGGCGTGGTACCGCGGTGCGCTGGACCGGATCGATGCCGCGCTGGCAGATGCGGCGAGCAGGCCGCAGACGCTGCTGGTGTCGTACAGCAGCCGGGGCGGCGAGGTAGCGGTCAAGGTGCCGGCACAGGCCTGGATGCAAACTGCGGAGGTCTTGCGTGCGGGCGGTGACGCGGTATGGCTTGACGCCGCGGCACCCACCGACGGGTGGACGGTCACCAACTTTGAGCAGATCGCGCAGTGGGACCCCGAAAAGCTGTTTGTCATCGTCGACAACGATTTGGAGCCACGCGAGGTGATCGACGCACTCAAGGCCGACGGCAACTGGGCCGCGCTGCAGGCGGTGCAGAATGACGCACTCTACGCTTTCCCCAGAGATATCTTCGGCTGGGATCAGCCCGAACCGCGCTGGATCCTGGGCGTGCAGTGGCTGGCTACGCGACTGCACCCTGAGCTCTTTGGAGAGGGCGCCCCTCACGCCATCGATATGAATACCGTCGTGCGGTCCTGGTTCGAGGAGATGTACGGGATGGACGATGCGGCCTTTGCCGCGCAGATCCTGCCGCTTCTGGAGATGAATGTTGACTGAGGCGCCGGCGGGCGCGGTGGCCGTGGTTTCCGAGCAGGAGCGACAGGGGCGACGCCGCGTGGTGACCCTGTCGCTGGCGCTGCTGGTGCTGATGGCCCTGTCTCTCTTTTTGGGGCGCTACCCCGGTCCCTACTGGACGCCTCTGTCGGCGCTAGTGGAGGACCCCCTCGCTCAACGGCTCGTGCTCAACCTGCGCCTGCCGCGCATCCTGGGCGCCGTGATGGTGGGGATGGTCCTGGCCGC
>CAZMAI010000365.1:0-2453 GCA_964564195.1 uncultured Anaerolineales bacterium
CCCATCACCGGCGACGGCTACCAGTTGATCCGCGTGGCGGGGCCGGCGCGCGCCGCCGACGACCCCTGGCTGGTGATCGGCGACGACGCGGGGCGCTTTCGCTTTGAGGTGATCACCTCGGGCACCGAGGCGATGAACCTGCAGGCTAACGGCGGCGAGGGGTACGTCGACCTGATGTGGACCCAGACCGACTTTGATTTGCTCTCCGGCTTTAACCTGTACCGCAGCACCAGCGCCGACGGGCCCTACACGCGGCTCAACGCCAGCATCATCCCGCCTCAGGCGCGCACCTGGCGCGACACGGACGTGGTGCCCGGCCAGCCCTACTACTACAAGTTCACTGTGGTCAAGTCGGATATGACCGAGTCGGACTATTCGAATGTGGCCATGGCGACACCTATCGACACGATCGCGCCGGTGATCACGCACACGCCTCTCACCACGGCCGCACCCGGCCTGCCCCTGACCATCTCGGCTGACGTGGCCGACAACGTCGCCGTACAGGGCGTCACGCTTCACTACCGCACGCTGGGCACGTCTGACTATGCCGCGCGCACCATGACTCTGACCACCGGCAGCCGGCATTCGGCCACGCTGGAGGGCTCCCTCGTGGCCTCGCCCGGTCTCGAATACTATCTCGAGGCCACCGACGGCGTGGGCCAGGCACTCAGCGGCCGCGCTGACTATCCCTGGCAGATCGCGGTGGTGGACCGGCCGGTGGTCACCGGCGTGGCGCCCGCGCGCGGCCCGGCAGGCGGCGGCACAGCCGTCACCGTTTCGGGCACCAACTTTAAGCCGGGCGCGGTGGTCACCTTTGGCGGGGCTGCGGCTTCGGAGGTCGTGGTCGCCTCAAGCACGCAGATCACCTGCCTGACGCCGCCGCACTATCCGGCGGCCGTGGACGTGATGGTCACGAACCCGGACCTGCAGACGGGCATGCTGCTGCGCGGTTACACCTACGAGGCCGATGTGGCTTCGGTGGGCCTGCCCGATACCGGCGGAGGACAGCACGCCATCGTCGAGGTGCCGGTCACTGCGGCCGATGTGGACGGGCTGGCCGCGGCATCACTGACCGTCCACTTCGATAGCGCGGTGCTCAGCGCCCAGGGCGCCCGCGCCGGCACGCTGACCCCGGGCTGGAGCGTCGTCGCCAATACGGGGGCCCCTGGCGAGGTGCGCCTCTCCATGGCCAGCACCGGAGGCACCGTGAGCGGGTCCGGTGTGCTGGCGTATCTCACCTTTGAGGTCGTCGGAGCGCCCGGGGCGACCTGCGCGCTGACACTGGCATCATTCTCGCTGAACGACGGCGCCATCCCGGTGCAGACTGCCAACGGATCGTTCGCGGTCAATCTGGTCTACAGCGTCAGCGGTAGCGTGGGCTTTTGGACAGGCGGCGGGGTGCCGGATGTCTCGCTGACTCTGGCGGGCGAGCGGCTCTATACCGGCGCCAGCGATGATGCGGGCGCCTACACGGTGGCCGGCGCCGCGGCGGGCGACTATACCCTGACCCCGACCAAGTCAGATGACACCGAGGGTATCACCGCGTTTGATGCCTCCCTTGCGCTGCAGCACGACGCGGGTCTGATTACGCTGACGGGCTATCCGGCGGTGGCTGCGGATGTAAACAAGAGCGGCGCCGTCACGGCAATGGATGCCTTCCACATCCTGCAGAACTCGGTGGGGCTGCTGACACTGCCCTTCCCGGGTGCGGGCGTGGTGTGGGCGTTCGATCCGGCGTCGCGCACGTACACCGGCCTTTCGGCGAACCAGACCGGCCAGGATTTCGCCGGCGTCCTTCTGGGCGACATCTCGGGCAACTGGACGCCGGAGGGAGCGGGAGGGCTGGCGGAGACGCCCGTGGTGGAACTCCATGTTTCCCGTTCGGGTCCTGATCCCTCGGGCGAGTACGGGGTCACGTTCAGCGTGTCCGATGGCGCCTACGACCTGCACAGCCTGACCCTCAGGTTGGCGTACGACTCCAGCCTGGCCACCTATGCCGGACTGGAACTGGACCCTGTGCTGGCTGGCTGGCTCTCAGCCGTCAATACCTCGCCCGCGGGCTCGGTGCGCATCGCCCTAGCGGGCGCGGTGCCGGTGAGCGGGGAGCAGACGCTGGCGACGCTGCGCTTCAAGACCACAGGCGAAGCCATGCCTGTGGTGCTGGTCGCCACCGCCGATGTGGACGAAGGCGCGGCAGATGTGGTGGTTATCTACGATGACGGCCCACAGTACCGCGTGTATCTGCCGCTGATCACGCGTTAAGCGTTGTGTTCGACGTTACACAGGACCCTCGCCGTATGGCGAGGGTCCTGTGGCGACAATCACTTGCCCTTCCGACCGCCTCATCGTATCCTCCCAGCATCTCGCCAGTAGCTGACCGCTCGTGTCAGGAGGTCTCCCCATGCTCGCAGCACGTTTCTACGGCGGCAAGGACATCCGTGTCGAGGAGGTGC
>CAZMAI010000366.1:0-2453 GCA_964564195.1 uncultured Anaerolineales bacterium
CCGCCTACTCGCTGGGGGTTTCCGCCGGCCGCGAGCGCCTGGTGCTGTTGCTGGCAGCGGTGCTCGCCACGGCCGCCGTGGTGTCCAAGACCGGCCTCATCGGCTGGGTAGGCCTGATCGTGCCCCATATCGCCCGGCGATGGGTGGGCTCGGACGCGCAGCGGGCGCTGCCCGGCGCGATGCTGCTCGGCGCCCTGTTTACGCTAATCTGCGACGACATCGCCCGCACCGCGCTGACTGGAGAACTTCCGCTCGGGATCCTGACCTCCATGCTGGGTGCTGTGATCTTTATGGCGCTGATGATGCGCGATCAGGCGGGGATGCGGCGATGAGGACACGGTCTGTGATGAGAGGGCGGGTATGACCCCACCGGCCATCGATATTCGCCAGGTGACCTTTCGATATAGCCCCGCGGGCGCCGCCGCGCTCAATGCTGTGACGGCCGCTATCGAGTCGGGGAGCATCACGGCGATCCTCGGCCCCAACGGCTCGGGCAAGAGCACGCTGATGCATGTGCTTCTCGGCCTGCTGGAGCCCGAGTCCGGCGCGGTGCACGTGGCGGGCCGCGCCCAGCATGGCTATTCACGGCGGGAGCTCAGCCAGACGATGGGCCTGGTGCCGCAGGACGAGCACGTGACCTTTGAGCTGAGCGTGTTCGAGTATGCGCTGCTGGGCCGTGCCCCTTATCTCAACCTGCTGTCTCTCCCGCGGGAGGAGGATCGCCGCGTGGCACTGGGTGCCCTCGAGAGCGTGGGGATCGCCGCGCTGGCGCACCGCCCCGTGACCTCGCTGAGCGGCGGAGAAAAGCAGCTGGCTACGGTGGCCCGCGCGCTGACACAGGCGCCTGAGGTGATGCTACTCGATGAACCGACCTCCCACCTGGACCTGGCCAATGCACGCCGCGTGCTGGGCGTCATGCGGTCCCTGCGCGGTGAGGGCCGCACCATCCTCTGGACCACCCACGATCCCAACGCCGCCACCGCTATCGCCAGTGATGTGCTGCTCATGCGCAATGGGCGGGTTGTCGCCCACGGCCCCGTGGCCGAGGTGATGACCAGTACGCTCCTCAGCGCCACCTACGACGTCCCCGTCCAGGTCGTCGACGTCGAGGGACGGAAAATGGTGATGGTGCATGAGTGAGGGTCGTTTCGCGTGGGCGCGTTCCCCGTTGCGAGTTACGCTTCGTGGCTCAACGTGCCGCGCAGACAACCCTGGGGGGTTGTTTTCTGACAAGTGCGTTTGACGGGACTAGCGTGTGCGCGCTAAATGACTCCACCAAACAAAGAGGGGAGGGATCCATGGCGACGATCAAGAGCTTTGTGGAGATTCGGGCATGGCAGAGTGGGCGCGAACTCACCCGTCGTATCTACGAACTCACCAGGGAACCGTCGCTTTCTCGCGACCATGGCCTCTGCGACCAGATCCGGCGAGCCTCCGTTTCGATCATGTCCAATATCGCAGAAGGGTTTGAATGCGACTCGAACCCGCAATTCCTGCGTTACCTTGTCTACGCCAAGGGTTCTGCGGGAGAGGTGCGATCGCAGCTGTTCGTAGCGCTGGATGCTGGGTACCTCTCACCAGATGGGTTCCAGGAGCTGTCTGATCTAGCAGACAAGTGCGGACGACAGATACATCGTCTCATCTTATACTTGCGATCCCAGCCTCGTCACGCGGTCTCAGAGTCTGGCGCAGCCTACGCCAGCGGTGTGGACTGGTCATCCGAAAACGCGTAGACGCGCAACGCGGAACGCGACACGTGAGAACAGCAAGGAGCATACATTGGAGATTCTGACTGACTACATCCTCCTCTGGCGCCAGCTGACCGAGGCGCGCGCGGACCCGCACGCGCCGGAGCCGACGACGATCAACGCGGGCGCAGGCGATGCCTGGCGCGAGCGCGCCCGCGGCTTTCACCAGCGGGTGGTGCGCCGCTGGTCGCGGCCCGATTCCAGCCGCGACTATGTGCAGAGCCAGGTGGACGGCGACACCACGGTGCTGGATATCGGCGCGGGCACTGGCTCCTGGACGCTGCTGCTGGCCAGACAGGCACAGCATGTCACCGCCGTGGACCCCTCCAGGGCGATGCTCGAGGTGTTGCAGGAGAACGTCATCGCGACAGGCTTGAACAACGTCTCGGTGGTGTACGGCGGCTGGCCCGATGCGCAGGTGGAGCCGCACGACCTCACGCTGTGCGCCCACGCCATGTACGGGTACCCCGATTTCCCCCGCTTTATCAAGCGCATCCTGGAGGTTACCCGGCGGCGCGTGTGCCTGCTGGTGCGCATGCCCGTCCCCGACGGGGTGATGGCCGCGGCGGCGACGCGCGTCTGGGGCCAGCCGCACGACAGCCCCAATGGCACCATCGCCTACAACGCGCTTTTGCAGATGGGGATCTTTCCCGATGTGCTCATGGAGAACACCGGCACCTGGGGCGAGTGGAAGAACGCCAGCAT
>CAZMAI010000367.1:0-2452 GCA_964564195.1 uncultured Anaerolineales bacterium
GCGTGTCGAACGCCAGCGAGGACTTGCCCGAGCCGCTGACGCCCGTGATGACCGTGATTCCGTCAGGGATGGTCACGTCGATATTCTGCAGATTGTTCTCGCGCGCGCCGCGGATGCGGATGGGCATGGGGACTCCCGGAAAACGACAGGACGATGTGTTCGGCGGATTCTACGACCGCGAGAGAGAAGCGTAAAGCCGAGCAGAGCGGCCAGGTACCATAGACTACGGGCAAGCAGTGAAGGAGCTGCAAGAGCCCCAGATCATCGACGACAGAAGGCAAAAGGAGCGAGCGGGTCCACCGGCCTGCCGGTTGAGGCAGCCCCATGGGGTGGGTAGTTTGCTGGATTCCAGCTTTCGCTTACGCCCGAACAGCATGCGGCGCTGGGGCCAGAATAGGCTGCGTACCTGCCAGAGGCCGTTGATCTGTCAGAGTGGGAACGCGCGACAGAACTGACCCCAACACTTGAGGTGTTTGTGGGATAGTATAGGTAGGGCGCTCAGGGATATCGAAGGGAGAAGGTATGAACGAAGCGGATGCCATCTCGCAGATAAAGTCGGGCGACATTGGCGGGTTGCGAACGTTGGTGGAGCTTTACCAGGCCGAGGCGGTTCAGGCGGCCAGCCTGATCATAGGGGACCGCGACATGGCTGAGGACGTGGTGCAGCAGGCTTTTCTGCGTGTCTGCAGCAGCATCCAGGGCTTTGACTCGTCTCGCCCGTTCCGCCCCTGGTTCCTGCGGATCGTCACCCGGGACGCGATCAAGGCAGCCGTGCGGGCAGCTCGCGAGCAGCCGCTCCCCGGCGATGAGGGCGGTGACTTGCGGGGCACGCTCGAGGCGCTCTCGCGACATACGAGGGAGCCAGAGGACGCTTTGGAGGCTCAGGAACTGGTGGAGGCCGTGTGCCACGCTATCGCCCGCTTATCGCCTCGCCAGCGGGCGGCGGTTGTTGCACGGTACTATACCGGGTTGAGCACGGAGGAGGCGGCCGGCAGGCTCAGCTGCGCGCCGGTGACGCTGCGTTGGCATCTAAGTGTGGCGCATTCGCGTTTGCGCCGGATGCTGAGTGGGTTCAGGTAAAGATTCAGGTAAAGAAAGGAAAAGCCAATGGCGGAGAATGGGCGTACACACTGGTTAATGCGGCGCATCGCCGAGGAACAGGTTCCTCGATCGAGCATCGATCTGTGGCCCCGCATAGAGGCTCGGTCGGCGCCGGCCCCGAGAGGCTTGTTCAGATCGCGCGTGCTGAAGCCCGTAGTTCGCGTTGCCCTGGCAGGAGCGATAGTGGTACTCCTGGTGGGTGCCCTGGCGGTCGTGCCCGGCGTGCGCGCGTTCGCAGAGGACATGATTCTGCGCATGGGCATCGCGCTGGTGGAGACGGACCTACCCAGCGACGGCGCGCAGAGCGTGGGACTCGAGGCGACACGAATTGCGGTCGTGCCCCCCTCTCTGACGGTGGAGGAGGCCCGGCAGCAGATCGGCTTTGAGGTCAGGCTACCTACCTGGCTGCCGGCGTCTTTCGCGCATACCACGGTCTCGATCTTTGAGCCCACGGTTCCCGGCAATGAGGGGTATGGGACAAAGATCACGATCGCGTACAGTCACGGGGCTGCGCGCGGGCCCGGCGAGGGCGTGCTGTTTATGCACGCCAGTGAGGGGCTGCTTAGCGCCCCGCCGGTTCTTCCGCGTTCCGAGGAGCAGACGGTGACGGTCAGGGGGCAATCGGGAGCGTACGTACGCGGTGGCTGGCAGGGCGATGGTACAGGCGACGCGAACATCAGCATGAGCGGTCTCCTGTGGAACGCACAGGCGGATGATGCCTACTTAACGTGGGTGGAAGACGGCGTGACCTATCTGCTGGAGGCGCACACCCTGGGCCTGGAGATCGACGATCTGTTGAGGATCGCGGAAGCGATGGAATAGGGCGACTGGCCTCTGAAGCCCGCGCCAGCGTGCGTTGGCATCGGGACGCAGAGAGCCAGAGCAGGCCAGAACCGGCCCCACAGGTGAGCAGGGAAATGATCAGGCGCGAAAGAGCGGACTCTCAGTCCGCTCTTTCGCAGTCCAGGTGTTGACCAAGCGCACGGCTGGGCCCGCAGGGCGCCAAGTTGTGCTCCACGGCCGCCACGCCCCAACCCCTAAAGTGTGACGCGAGCGGCAATCGTCGGTGGTCCAGCGCCAGTCGTCGGCGGCCCATCACCAGCAGCGCCAGCAGCGTGCGGTGGATGCCTCTGACGCCCGAAATCACCGTGAGGCCGTCCGGCAGTATCACGTCAATGTTCTGCAGATTGTTCTCGCGCGCGCCGCGGATGCGGATGGGCATGGGAGGCTCCCGGAGCGGGACAGGGGCGGCTATTGACGGGCATTCTACGGCGGTACGGCAGGTGTGTCCATAGGGCCTCGCGGTTACCGGGCGGCCCGCCTTCTCAGGCATGGAAAGTGTTTGTCGCGT
>CAZMAI010000368.1:0-2440 GCA_964564195.1 uncultured Anaerolineales bacterium
CGGTGCGCGGAAGCTGGGTGAGCTATTACCAGAACATCTCGGACGTGCTGAACAAGGGCGCCGACCTGATCGTCAAGCCGGAGCAGGTGCTCAAGGTGATGCGCGTTTACGATGCCGCCATGCAGTCGGCCGAGACGAACCAGGTCGTCAGACTCTAGCATCCCGAGGCAGGCAACACATGAGCCAGCAACGCATCCTCAACGCCGAGGCGCTCACGAACCACGGGCACATCGAGGGCCGCAAGGCGATTGCACAGATCCTGGAGGCAGGCCTGCAGGCCGCCGACCCCTACAACAACATCGTGCGCCTGGTGCGCCGCGAGGGCCGCTGGCTCACGGTGGGAGGCGCCGACTATATCCTTCCCGGAGACCCGCGCCCCGACGACGAACTCATCGACCTGGACCAGGTCGACCGCGTCCTGGTGTTCGGCATCGGCAAGGGGATCCAGCGCGCGGTCAAGGCTCTGGAGGACGTGCTGGGCAACCGGCTCAGCGGCGGCCATGTCATCGACAAGCACGGCTGCGAGTTCATCCTGGAGCGCCTGCCCGTGACCACCGGCGCGCACCCTGTGCCGGATGAGGGCTGCGTGGAGGGCTGCCGGCGGATCCTGGCGCTCACCCGCGACCTCACCGAGCGCGATCTCGTGTTCACCGTCATCGGCAACGGCGTGTCCTCGCTGCTGACCCTCCCCTCTGAGGGCCTGGCACTGGACGAGGTGCGCGAGGTCACCCGGCTGCTCCAGATCGAGATGGGCGCGCCCACCAACGAGCTGAATCAGGTGCGCAACCACCTGGACCAGATCAAGGGCGGGCGTATCGCCCGGCACATCCAGCCCGCACGGGCGATCCACATCCTCACGGGCGGGACCCTGGACTATGGCACCGTCATGGATCGCAATATCTGGCAGCACACCATGCCGGAGCGGTCGACCTTTGCCGACGCGGTGGACGTCCTCAAACGCTGGGATGCCTGGGACCGCGTGGCGCCGGCCGTGCGGGAGCACCTGCTGCGCGCCGACCCGGCCGAGGAGACCGTCAAGCGGCAGGAATACGACACGTATCGCTTTCGCGTGTTTGAGGCGATGCCTCCGCGCCTGGCCATGGTGCCCGCGGCGCGGCGCGAGGCGGAGCGGCTGGGATACGCGACCCACATGTTGTACCGCTACACGCACTTTGAGGCGGCGCCCGCGGCTGCCATGGCCGGCAGCATCGCGCTCAATGTCGAAGAATGGGGCGAGCCCTTTGAGCCGCCCTGCGTGCTGTTCGGCTGCCACGAGTTGCTGGTGACCGTGGGACAGAGCGATGGCATGGGCGGGCGCAACCAGGAGTGGGCGCTCGCCGCGGCCAAGCGTATCGCCAGGAGCCCCAATATCATCATGGGCTCGGTGGACTCGGACGGCAACGATGGCCCTGGCCACCAGTTCGCGCGGGGCAGCGAGGATGTCCCGCAACTGGCGGGGGGCATCGTGGACGGCCAGACCTGGCAGGAGGCGATCGATGCCGGCCTGGACCCCGAGACCGAGCTCAAGCGCCACAACACCTCACCCGTGCTGTGGGCCATCGGCAGCGGCGTGCAGACCACCTTTAACATCAGCATCGGAGATCTCACCGCCATCCTGGTCCTGGATCGGGCGGCGCCGCGCACCCATCCCTGAGCCAGCCGCGCTAAAGGAGAACAGCCATGCTTGTACTTGGAATTGTCGGCAGCCCGCGCAGACAGGGCCGCACCGCAGAGTTGGTGGATGCCGCGCTGCGCGGTGCCGCCTCAACCGGCGCAGATACGGAAAAGGTGTACCTGATCGACTATGACATCCGCCCCTTTGTGGGTCAGGGCGGCGCGGAGGAGGGCGTGCGCTTTGTGCCCGCAGAGCTCTCCTCGCTGTGCACCGAGGCCGCAGCTCTGGTGGTGGGCGCGCCGGTCTATTTCGGCGAGATCAACGGCCTGACCAAGGACTTTATGGACAGCGTCCGCATCGCCAACGAGAATGGCAAGCCCGCCCTGGGGATCGCCATCGCGGGAGGGTCGGGCAAGGGGCTCTATAGTGGGGTGCAGAGCATCTACCACTGGTTCTACCACCGGCAGATGCGCGCCATCGATCCCACGCCGGCTACGCGGTTCACACTGGATGAGACGCTGGCCGGGCTGGAGCCCTCCGGCGCACGCCTGGCGGAGATGGCCCGCGACCCGCAGCCTTTCCCGGGGAACGGGCGCGAGGACCGCTGGGCCGAACTGGTGGCCTACTATGCCGCGCTGCCCTATCTCAATTGCGACATGGTGGACGAGTTCCTGACGCTGGCCGAGCAGCTGGTGCACACCCGGCGCGACCACGCCGCCTGGGAGCAGGCGTACCAGGAACTGCACACCGCCCGGCTGCTGGCGGCCCGTGGCGAGCGCGCCGATGCCAGCCGGCATGCGGTGTACGCCTACGACCTGCTGCTGC
>CAZMAI010000369.1:0-2436 GCA_964564195.1 uncultured Anaerolineales bacterium
CGATCGCGATCCAGACCAACAGCGGGCCCAGGGCCAGCGCCAGAGGCGCCAGCGGCCTCCCGCCCAGGATTCGCCGCCACCAGGAGGTCGAGTCGGGATCGGCCCTGGTGTCCTTGCGCGACGGCCGCGGTCGCACCGCGAGCCAGCGCAGGCCCCACAACCCCAGGAGGAGCAGCCCTTCGGGGCGGGTCACCGCCGCCAGGCCGGTCAGCGCCGCGGACAGGCGCGGGCGCCGCTCCGCCTCCGCCCAGAGGGCACCCAGCACCAGCGCGCCCCACAGGTACGACTCCATCACCCCGGTGGAGACCGCCAGCATCGGCGAGAATAGGGCCGCGGCCGCCGCCAGCAGCAGGGCCACCGGCCAGTTGCCCGCCATCCGCCGCAGGACGCCCACCATACTGACCATCGCCGCCACGTACCAGAGGGCGTTGGCGCGCACCGCCACAGTCGGCAGATCCCACGAACGGGTCAGCGACCCCAGCAGCGTCAGCCAGGCGGTATAGAGCGGCGAGCTGCTGCCCATAACGCGCTGGCCGGCGTTATAGACAGGCCCTACGCCGCTCAGGATGTTGCGGGCATAGCGCAGATGGATGTAGCCGTCGTCGATGGGCAGCACGGGCACGGCGAAATGCGCATAGACCGCATAGGCCAGCGCAGCGCCCAACACGGCAGCACAGACCCATGTGAGGGCCCGCGCCCAGTACCGGGCGGCCACGCCGTTCTTCACGGTGCGCTCCCGCTAGCGCCGCTGCCGCAGGCGCGTCACAGCGTAGGCCACGATCGCTGCTCCGACGCCGGCCACGCCCAGCAGCAGGCCATTGGATGCCCCACCCAAGGGGGCAGACGACTCTGCCGGAGCCGCCGTCGCCTCCGCATCCGCAGGCACTGGCGTCTCAGTGGGCAGAGCCGCCGGAGCAGCGGTTGCCGTGGGCTGCGGTGTATCGGTCGGCAAAGCCGTGCGAGTTGGAAGCGGTGTCTCTGTGGGCGCAGGCGTATCGGTGGGGACCGGCGTCTCCGTCGGGAGCGGCGTTTCCGTTGGGGCCGGTGTCTCCGTGGGCACCGGAGTATCCGTCACCACCGGGGTGGCGGAAGGGATTGGTGTGTCCGTGGGCGTGTTGGTGGGCGCGGCTGTCGGCGGCGGCGGCGCGGAGGCTACCACGCAGGCGTCATCCCAGAACGAGGAGTTGTTCTTGACGGGAAACTCGGGATTGCCCCGGGTGTAGACGGTGACATAGTTGCTCTGGGCGATGGCCGAGACGGTGAGCTGCACCCAGGCATCGTAGGCGTGACCCTCAGCGGTGTAGGCGCGCGTCTCGCGATCGATCACAGAGGGGGACCAGACCGTGCTGGCAGGCGGAAACGCTCCAAAGCCCCCTGGCGTGCCGCCATACGGATCGATGCCCGCCCACACCTTGTAGTTGCCGGGCTGCTCCAGATCCGAGACCGGCAGACCCCACTCGATGGGAGTCTCTTGACCCGTGGCGATCTGCACCCAGATGCTGAACGTTACCTTTTGTCCCGGCACGACGGGTATACGCTGGTAGAAACCGGCGTGGTGCGTCGAGTACCCCGAAAAGAACTTTTGCGCATACCGGCCGTGGTGCACGCGGTAGGTGCCCTCTTCCAGCACGGCCGCATCCACCACGAAATACTCGATCTCGCGGTTGATCTGCTGGTCGCCCAGCACGGCCCAGGGCAGCCAGTTCACCGAGAGCCAGCTGGAGAGGCTGGTGCCGACCGTCTCGCCCTTGTAGAGCCCCTCTTCAAAGGAAAAGTTTGCGGCCAGGTTGCCAGGGCACTGCGCGGAGGCAGCCCCTGTCCACAGCAGGAACAGCGCGAGGGCGGTGATGACGATGGCGGACAGCCGGGAAACAGATCGCATGATATGCACGCTCCGCAGATGGGATTCAGCCAAAGGAATGGCCCGCACAAGCCAGGTTCGGGCACTATTGTAGCAAAAGGGACCGAGCCGCAAAACAAAGCCGAGCCGGCGGTTGCGCGGTGGGGGCTCGGACCGCCGGCGCCGTCGAGTCGCCCCGCTGGACCGCGGTCGCTGGCGGCTGGAACGCGTTACGCCTGTGTCGTCTTCTCCGCTTGACCGCCCCCTGCCCGGTTCGCATACTCCCAGCGCACCCTGTCCGAGACGGGATCAGCGATGTCCCTTGCGCCACTGATCGGAAGCGACCTGCCCGCCTGCGCCGCGCTGCTGCTGGAGGCCTACAACGGCCCTCCCTGGGACAGCCACTGGACGCTGGAGACGGCCACACGCTACCTGGCGGAGCACGTCGTGTTCCTGTACCGCGTGGTGCAGGCATCGGGGCAGTGCGATGGAAGGTCGGGCTCCGCCCGACCAGATCAGCCGGAGGCTGACCTTCCAGGGACCCCAGGACCGCCGGCGGCGCTGGGCACATCGCACCTTTCAGCTGTGGCCGCAAC
>CAZMAI010000370.1:0-2427 GCA_964564195.1 uncultured Anaerolineales bacterium
TGCGCCGCGCGGGGCAAGCGCATCTGGCACGCCGAGGCGCAGGGCGGGCCGCTCTGGATGCAGCCCCAGGTGCCTGGCCGGCCACGTGACGATGGCCGCATCGCTGCACCCGAGGACCTGCGCCTCTGGCACCTGCTGTCCTTTGCGGCGGGCGCGACGGGCCTGTTCTACCCGCGCTGGCGCCCGCTCCTGGACGGCCCGCTGTGGGGGGCCTTTGGCCCCTACGGTATGGACGGGAGCCGCACGCCCCGCTCGGAGATGGCGTCGCGCATCGCCCACTGGGGCGCCGCACCGGAGCAGGCGCAGCTATTCAAGACGCCGCCCGTACAGGGCGAGGTCGGAATCGTCTATGTGCCCGAGTCACAGCGTTTCGCGCAGGCCCAGCAGGGCGACACCGGCTATTACACGGACGCTATCAACGGCGCCTATCGCGGGTTCTTTGCGCACAACATCCAGCCCGATCTGGTGCACATCGACGACATCGACCGGTACGGGCTGCTCTACCTGCCCTACCCGCTGGGCCTGGCACCCGCCACCGTCGAGCGCCTGTGCGCCTGGGTGGCGCGGGGCGGCCATCTGGTGAGTGAGGGTCTGCCCGGCTATTTCGACGGCCGCGGGCACGTCTCGCCCGCCCAGCCCCCGCCGGCGCTGGCCGACCTGTTCGGCGCGCGTGAGAGTTGTGTCGAGTTTACGCCCGACCTGCTGGGCGATCTGACGTTGACGCTCGGCGACACGCCGGTGCGCGGCGGCCTGTTCCTGCAGGCCTACGCGCCCATTACAGGCCAGGCTGTGGGCTGGTACGCCGACGGGCAGGTGGCCGCCGTGGACAACCAGTACGGCCAGGGGCATACCCGGCTGATCGGCACGATGCCTGGTGCGGGCGTCACCGCCCACCCGGACGAGCCCGCACCGTTCTTCCGCGATCTGCTCGCATGGGCGAGCGTTGAGCCGCACCTGACGGTCAGCGACCCGCGGCTGCAGGCGCGGCTGCACGGCGGCGAGAGCGGCACCTGGCTGTGGGTCATCAACCCGGCGCGCGAGAGCATCGAGGCACGCATCGCCCTGGGATCCGCCTGGCGCCACCTGCGACCCGGCAGCGCCGTCTGGGGCGAGCCCGCGCGCTGGGACGACGGCGACATCGCTGTCACCGTGGGGGCACGCGATGCAGTCATCGTGGAGCTGGTTCAGGCGTGAACACCCACGGTGGGCGACTGATTCGCCTGGCAGGGACGCCCTACGAGATCGGCTACGCCATGGGCCGGCACATGGGCGCCCGGCTCGAGGCCAACATCGCCCGCTACATCCGGGAGCGCGCGCCGAACCTCTCGCGAGAGAGCGCTTGGCGTAGCGGCGCTCTCCCCTGGCTGCGCACCCTGCCACAGCGCTACCAGGACGAGTTCGCGGGGCTGGCTGACGGCGCCGGACTGCCCCTGCAGCGCATGGCCGAGTGGCCTTTTGTCGAGGTGCGCGCCTCGGGTGGCTGCACCTCCGCCCTGGTCACGCTCCACGGACACGTCTGGGTAGCACGGAACAATGACTATCTCGCGCCTGACCTCTGGGGCTATGCCGCGATCAAAGAGGTGGCCGGCAGAATCCCGACGCTCATCTTTGGGATGGAAGGGGACGTGTTTACAGGCACAGGGACGAATCGCGAGCGCCTCTGGCTCCACTACCACTACCTGCCCGCGAACCAGGAGCCGTCGCGAGGGTCAGCGCGGCCCTGCTACGTATGGCTGACCGAGGCGCTCGAGACCTGCCGGACGGTGGGCGACGTCGAGTCCCTGCTCGCCGGCACACCGCGCGACGGGGCCATGCTGCTTTTTGCCGTGGACGGCAGGCAGGACCAGGCTGCGCTCTTCGAGTGCCAGCCGGGGAGCTATCGCCGGCTGAACAACGCAGAGGACTACCTGGTGGGAGCAAACCACGTCCCGGGCGCCCTCGTGCCCGGCAAAGACGCCCCCCTCAACAGCGTTCGTCGCCAGGCACGCATGGAGGCTCTCATCCAGGCTCTGGTACCCGGACGCGACCATGGTCAGAGCACGCCAGGGGTGGACCTCATCTCCATCCTGGCGGATGACGGCATCGAGCGGCGGAGAACGGACGGCTATACCGTGTATGCGAATGTGGCCTGTCCGGCCACGTGCATGCTCTGGTACACCTTCGGCGGGTACCCCGCCGCCAGCCGCGGTCACTGGGAGACGATCGACTGGCCCTGGTCGGATTGAGTTGTAACACGATGTATCGCAGACCCTCGGACGTTGAAAGGAAACAGCATGTATCGTGATTCCGCGTTCTTTAAGCGTGAGGCCGAGCGTATCGTCGGCGACAAGCCCTGGTTCGACCGTCCCATGCGCTGGGCACAGCTCACGCTGGTGGAGAACGACCCCGGCCGCTACGATCCCGCCGAGTGGCTGGCGTACTTTAGCC
>CAZMAI010000371.1:0-2423 GCA_964564195.1 uncultured Anaerolineales bacterium
GTATTTTCGAGGACAGCGCCCTTCCGGCATCGGTCGCCGCCGCGGCCTTTGTCCCGGTCGCCCTGGCCGCCGCGGGGGTGCGCCTGGGCGGCGGGTACCTCGTGGACCGGCTGGGTGCGCGCTGGATTCTGGCGGCGGCTCTGGTCTTGCAGGGCGCCTCGCTGCTCATGGCCCCGTTTCTCACGACGCGTGCGATCGCGCTGACCTATGGCGTCGTCCTGGGCGCCACCCAGGGCTTGCAGGCCGCGGTGGGCGGGGTGATCTGGCCCATGTACTATGGCCGGCAGCACCTGGGCGCCATCACCGGCATCGCCTCGATGATCCTGATCGTGGCCTCGGCCCTGGGGCCGCTACCCATGGGTATCGCCCGCGACCTGCTGGGCGACTATCGCGTCACGCTGACGATCGCCGCCGCGCTGCCCCTGCTGCTGGCAGTGGCGGCCGCCACCCTGCGGCAACCTGTCCGTGCGGATATCGCACCGCCGCGTCGCCGCATGCGTTGAACGCGGGCTACAGGCCGGCAGTTTGTGGCGCTTGCGCGCCTGACACTATTCGAGTAGACTGACAGCGTTGTCAGCAGAGGCGGATCACCGCCACGACATTCACCGGGGGGTAAGCATGGTACGTTCGTTTCACAACAAGATTCTGCGCGTTAACCTGACTACGGGCAAGATCAGCGTCGAGGAGCCGGGAGCGGTGTTCTTCCGGCGCAACATGGGTGGCTGGAATGTGGTGGCCAACGTGTTGCTCAAGGAGGTTCCCGCGGGCGCCGATCCGCTCGGGCCTGAGAACAAGCTCGTCTGGGCGCCGGGCGTCCTCACAGGCCTGGCCATCAGTGGCGCCAGCCGCAGCGCCGTGGGCAGCAAGTCGCCTCTCACCGGCGGTTTCGGCGTCGGCGAGGCAGGCGGGTTCTTTCCCAACGAGTTCAAAAAGGCCGGTTTCGACGCACTGATCGTCGAGGGTGTCTCCGAGAAGCCCGTCTATCTCTGGATCAAGGACGGCGAGGTCGAGCTTCGTGACGCCTCCGCCTACTGGGGCAAGACCACCAAAGAGACCCTCGAGGGCATTCGCAAGGAACTGGGCGATCGCCGCATTCAGATGTCGGTCATCGGTCCTGGCGGCGAGAACATGGTCAAGTACGCCTGCATCATGAACGAGCTCAAGGACTCGCACGGGCGCACAGGCATGGGCGCGGTCATGGGCAGCAAGAACCTCAAGGCTGTGGCCGTGCGCGGCACGATGACCATCGACGGCGCCGATCCCGATGTGATCAAGGAGATGGCCCGGGCCTTTGCCAAGGACGTCCGCGATGGCGTCCGTAACAAGGGCATGTCCACCGAGGGCACCGGCGGCGGCGACCTCTCCGGCGGCCTGTTGCAGGGCAACCTCCCCGTCAAGAACTTTCGTGATGGCGAGTGGGAGGACATTGACGACCTCAGCTTTATCGTGAAAAAGATCGGCATCCGCATGGAGGCCTGCGCCGCCTGCGCCGTCCACTGCAAAAAGGTGGTCAAGGTCGAGGGCGTGGACTCGGACTATGGCGGAGCGGAATACGAGACCCTCGGGTCCCTGGGCTCCACCTGCGGCATCGGCGACCTGGAATGGGTCTCCAAGGGCAACCAGGCCTGCAACGCCAACTCGCTGGACACCATCGGCACCGGCGTGACCATCGCCCTGGCGATGGAGGCCTTTGAGCGCGGCGACCTCACGCTGGAGGACACGGGCGGCATCGACCTGCGCTTTGGCAACGGCGAGGCCATGGTCCAGATGATCGAAAAGATCGCCCACCGTGAGGGCCTGGGCGACATCCTGGCCGAGGACATGGCCACGGCGGCCGCCAGGATCGGCGGTGACGCCTGGACGTATGCGGTCCATACCAAGGGCCAGGCCTACCCGATGCACGAGCCCCGGCTCAAGCGCGGCCTCGCCATTGGCTACGCGGTTTCGCCCACCGGCGCGGACCACTGCCATTCGCTGCATGACACCTGGATGGGCAACGCCGACGAAGAAGGCTTCCTCCTGGGCCGCGGCCTGCGCAGCCTGGGTGTACTGGAGCCGGTGCCTCTCGAGGATCTCGGCCCCGCCAAGGTCAAGGCGTTTATGCTCAACCAGATCCAGTCGGTGATCGGCAACTGCCTCACGCTCTGCAACTTTCCAGGGTGGAGCATGGATGAGCAGATCCGGATGCTGCGGGCCGCCACGGGCTGGGATGTCTCCGAGTACGAGATCATGAAGGTCGCTGAGCGGGCACTCAACTTGGCACGGGTGTTCAACATGCGCGAAGGCTGGACCGTCGAGGACGACCACCTGGCGGAGCGCTCGTACACCCCGACCGTCGGGGGCGCGCTGGCCGACGGTGGCATCGACCGCGAGGACCTGCGGGAGGCCGTGCACAACTACTATGGCATGATGGGCTGGGACCC
>CAZMAI010000372.1:0-2419 GCA_964564195.1 uncultured Anaerolineales bacterium
CGCGGGTGATAGCGCGATGGCGGCTATTGTCACGGCGCTGTGCGCCGGCGCCACGCCGGTGGAGGCTGCCGAGATGGCCAACCTGGTGGCGTCGATCACCATCCAACAACTTGGGACCACTGGCACCGCGACGCGCGAGCAGGTGCTGGCGCGCTTTCGAGAGGTGTCGCGGTGATCCGCACTCTCTATCGCTCACCCGAGGGCGTCCTCGATGCGACCCTGTCATCGGAGGCGGCCTGGGCTCGCCTGCAGGAGACCCCGGGGGCGCTGCTGTGGATCGACATATGCCAGGAGCCCCATGAGCAGGCCGAGCATGTCCTGCGCGAGGTCCTCGGCTTTCACCCCCTCGCCGTTGACGACGCCCTCAACGAGTCGCACGTGCCCAAGATCGACGATTGGAGCGACTATCTGTACATCACCCTGCACAGTGTCACCCATGAGCCCGACAGCTGGGAGGAACTGGGCACCCTGGAGGTGGACATCTTTGTGGGGCGGGGCTATGTCGTCACCTACCAGTCCAGACCAGTCGCCTCGGTGGAGCGCGTCTGGGCCATGGTTCAGCGCGACGAGCGGCACCTGAGCCGGGGCTCTGACAACGTCCTGTATCTGCTGGCGGACGAACTGGTGGCTGACTATTTCCCCGTTGTGGACGATATCGACGACGAACTGGACCTGCTTGAGAACGCACTGGTTGGACAGCCTGAACAGGTAGAGATGGAGCGCATCTTTCGCCTCAAGCGGGCTCTGGTGCACCTGCGACGCACCATCGGCCCGCTGCGCGAGGTGATGAATCGCCTGGCACGCAATGGCTACCCCGCCCTCGATCCCGCCTCGGGGGTGTTCTTTCGCGATGTCTATGACCACCTCGTGCGGCTCTATGATATCAGCGAGAGTCTGCGCGATCTCCTCACCGGCTCCCTGGACATCTACCTGTCGGTGGTCAACAACCGCATGAACCAGGTGATGAAGGTGTTGACGGTCGTCTCCACGATCCTGCTGCCGCTGACCTTTATCACCGGCTTTTTCGGCATGAACTTTTTCGAGCCGGTCGCCGACCTGCACGAGTGGACCGGCCGAGTGGCACTGGCCCTGACTCTCACGTTGATCGTCGGCACGCCCCTGGCGATGGTCCTGTGGATGCGCAAGCGCGCCTGGATGTAGCCCACGCGCAGGCGTGCGTCAGCGGGGCTCGCCCGGCGCGTCGTCCAGCATCGCCAGCACCTCGGCCTCGGACTTGCCGCTCAGCGCGGCATAGTCGATGAGATCGCCCAGCCTCTGGCGCACCCGGGCCAGCATGCCCGCAAGGGTCAGGCGCTGCGCTTCGCGCACAAAGGCCGTGGTGACGCCGCGCCATTCGGGCTTGCCAAAGGGGCCACGCTCGCAGGGCATCTTGCCGCACTCCCAGCAGCCTGCATAGCCGTTCTCGACACAGCAGGTGCGTACAGGGCACCCTTCATCGCCGCCGCCCGCGCGGCAGCCTGGGCAACCGTCGTTAAGGCCGGAACAGCCAGCGCAGATCCAGCCGCAATAGGCCAGCGTATCGGTGTCGTTCCAGTCCGTCATGGTAGCCCTCCATCGATGCCTGTAGATGATGGCGGAGTATGGCCACGCAGGGGGCGCGTGTCAACCGCTTTGGTGGGGGCTGTGCCGTCCCCATCTGTGGCGCGTACCCGCGTCCCCGCGTAGAATCAAAGAGGCTCTTCAGGATCAGTCCACCGCGTCTCCGAGCAGTTGCGACGGGGGGTGACTCGCGATGCGTTTCAGCGGCCTCTGTCTCGTGACACGAGACGTCCCGCAACTGGCGACGTTCTACCGTACGGTGCTGCAACGCGAGCCAGAGGGCGATGACGCCCATGCCGATTTCATCCTCGAGGGCGGCGGCCTGGCGATCTTTAGTGTGCAGGGTATGGAAGACATGGCCCCGGGATCGATGGCCGGCGCGCGGGCGGGCGCCTGCGTGCTCATGCTGGAGGTCGAGGACTGCGACGCCGAGTACTGCCGGCTCACTTCGGCAGGCGTGCCCGTCGTCAAGCCGCCCGCCACCTACCCATGGGGGGCGCGCTCGGCCTGGTTTCGCGATCCGGACGGCAACATCGTCGATGTGTACTCCCGGCCGGGCGGCCGCTAGCCACATCCGCTGCGGCGCTTTTCGCGCAGGCCACCGGCTACAGGTACAATGACGCGCGTCCGCGCAGGCACAACACGCAGCTACGGAGGCAGCCATGCCCAGACGTCTCATTTGCACAGGGCCAGAACAACTGGCATGGTCAGAGTACACGGAGCCCGCACTGCCAGCCGATGCCGTTCGCGTAGTGGCCGAGTTCGGCGCCGCCAAGCATGGCACCGAGATGGCCGTGTTCAAGGGCTATGGCCTGGAGCGCGGCGTGTACAACGCTGCCACGCAGGTCTTTGAGCCGCT
>CAZMAI010000373.1:0-2408 GCA_964564195.1 uncultured Anaerolineales bacterium
CCCAGCACCGGCGCCCACACCGAGGACAGCCCCAGCCCGCGCATCAGCAGGTTCTGGTACCCCGTCATGGCCAGGCCGGAGGGCAGCGCGCGGCCAATGGCGCTAAAGGCCCCTCCCGCCAGCTCCAGCGGAAACCAGGTGCCGCCCAGCGCCGAGAGGACGAACATCGCCATCAGCGCGAACAGCACCACCTGCGAATCGTCCTTTGCCAGGACGCCGATGATCAGCCCCAGGCCGCCGACCCATAGCGAGAGCGCCAGCGAGATCAGCAGCGTGGCCAGCGGCGCCCGAAAATAGTCCACCCCCAGCACCAGTTGGCCAAAGACCACCAGCAGCAGCACCTGCAGCAGGGTGATCGCCAGCATCCCCAGGGCGTGCCCCAGGAGAATCTGCCAGCGCGCCAGCGAGGTGGTCACCATGCGCTGCAGCGTCCCCGCTTTGCGCTCCGCCAGGAGCACGTTGGCCGAAGTCACCAGCGCCATAATCGCGAACTGCACCAGAATGCCCGGCGAGGCCATGTTGTAGGGGTTGTCCCCGTACCAAAACGCTTCCGCGTCGCGCTGCCCCTGCAGGCTCACCAGGGCAGCCGTATCGGTGCGCTCCCAGGCCGCCAGCACGTCCCGCAGCGCACGCTCGTAGACGCCAGCCTCCCCGCTCTCCTCCGCCGCCATGTGCGCGATCTCCGCCGCGCTTTCGACGCGCGTCACCGGCCCGCGCACCATCTGCGCCAGCGCGCGCCCCTCGGCGGTACCCTGATCTGCTACCAGAGTCAGTTGCTGCTCCGCGGCGCCCTCATCCCGCTGCGAGTACCCGGCCGGCACCAGCAGCGCACCGGCAACCTGTCCGGAGCGCACCGCTTCCCGCGCTGCAGCGTCCCAACCGTCAGCAGCCGCCGCCAGCCGGACCTCGTCGTCCTGCATCAGGTCCACCAGCGCGACCCCCTCCATGCCGGCGAGTTGGTCATGCAGTGCCTGCGACAGGGCGCCATCGGGGTCCCCGTTCACCCAACCCAGCGCGATGCGCAGCGCCTCGGTCTCGCCCTCGGTGCCGCTGCGATAGGCAAAGCCCATGAACAGGGTGAACACCAGCGGCATGCCCACCAGAAAGAGCAACACCCGCGGGTCGCTCAGCATCTGTTTGAGGTCTTTGAGGCAGATATCGGCTATCCGCATTGTGCCCTCCCTCAGGCGTAGCGCCGGCGAAAGATCGTGGCCCCCACTGCAAAGAGGGCTCCCCCAAAGGCCATCAGGATCAGCACGGGCACGAGCATCTCCCCTGGGGAGCCGCCCTCGATCGCCATGCGCCAGAGCGCCAGCGTCCGCCCCTGGGGCGTGAACTGCGCCAGCGCCCGGAAGCCCGCCGGCATGATCAGGTTGGCGGTGAACAGGCCGCTCACCATCCCCAGCGCGGTCAGCGCCCCGCCCAGCACAGCTCCCCCCTGCCGGGTCGTCCTGACCAGCGAGATGAGTAGCACGCCCAGGCCACCCGCGGCGCAGACCTGTCCCACCACCGCCAGCGCAACCGAGAGAGGCTGGCCCCAGCGTACCTGAAAGAGCAGCCTGCCCACGCCCAGCAGCACCAGCCCCTGCAGCACCACGATGAGGAACACCGCCACGAACTTGCCCGCCAGGATCGACGTCCTGGGCGCTGGCGTGGTAAAGAGCCGCGCCAGGGTGCCCTCCTCCTCCTCCTGCAGCAGCGACATCATGGCATAGGCCCCCGTGTAAAAGGCGAAGAAGATGATCTGCCCGATCATCACCAGGGGCATGATCGTGCTCGCCGGCGTGGCACGGGCCGCTTCCTCTGTGCCGGGCTGCACCACAACCAGCGCCGCATCCGCCGAGCCATGCAGCAGAGAGCGCTGAAAAGCCGTATACCACTTGCCATAGCGCAAGAGGTGCGCCGGCAGCGTCTCGGCAGGGGCGTAGGCGGCCAGCGTCTCGTAAGCGACGCCGCCGCTGGCCACGCCATCCAGCAGCGCAGCGACCATGTCGCGCACAACCTGCGGTCCCACGGTCAGCGTCGGGTCCTGCAGGATCGTCACCGGCTCGCCCTGCCTCCCCGAGAGGTAATCCGCCGTGAACCCCGCCGGTATGATCACGGCGACGCCGATCTCTTGCTTATCCAGCGACTCCCGGGCGGCCTCGGGGCTATCCAGATCGCTGGCGATCAGCCACGTGCTGACGCTCTCGTCGGCGAACATGGCGCGGATGGCATCCCCCAGGCTCTGCTCCAGCGCCGCACCGTCGGGGAGCACATCGGCGTTGACGATGCCGACGTGAACCGGGGCCAGCGTCGCCTCCCCAGATACTTGCCCGCCGAAGGAGAGATACATCAGGCCGCAGATGAGCAGCGGCGCCGCCACGGCCATCCCGATCAGGAAAAAGTTGCGGGTGGCGCGCACGAGG
>CAZMAI010000374.1:0-2405 GCA_964564195.1 uncultured Anaerolineales bacterium
GTTATGGTGGGCATCGTCGCTGTGCTGATCTATCTTGCGGTGGCGCCCCTGCTGGCCTTTGCCCTGGACTGGGGCTTTATCGGTCTGGTGGCAGCCAATGCGGTCCAATGGTTGGCGCACGCGGTGATCATGCTGGTGGTCTTTGCGCGGCGGTTCGGCGGGATGGGCGGCTTGGGCGTAATCCGCGCCACTCTGCAGGCGGCGGGCGCCTCGCTGGGCATGGGCATGGTGGCGTTCGGGGCCTATCGCCTGATCCTGCCGCTGGCGCCCGCCGGTCTGTTGGGGAGTGCGCTGCTGGCGGCTGTCCCGGCGTCTCTGGGCGCCATCGTCTTTCTGGCGCTGGCCCGCGCGCTGCACATCGACGAGATCGACATGCTCTGGGGGATGATCGGGCGCCGCCTGGGCCGCCAACCAGGAGCGGCTCGCTCCTGATGGGTGAGCACGGGCGACGCCTCAACTGTGGTGCGATCCCCTGGCATCTGCCTAGACAGGGATGGTCATATAACCGTCGCCCTCTTTCCTGATGTGGAACCAGGGCGTGCGCGGGTCGTGATACAGGATCACCAGGGCGTCGTGTTCCGCCGCCCAGGCGGCGATCTTGCGCCGGTTGGCCTCGTCGGCCTCGCGTGACCAGGCCCAACTGGAGCCCCACTCCAGGTGCACAAAGTTCTTGATCGACAGGCCCAGGTCGCCCACAAAGACAGCGTGTTGCCCCTCTGAAGCGATGCGCACGGCCTGCTGTCCCGCGGTGTGTCCGGCCATTGGCCAGAGGGTGAGCGCGGGCGTGAGGGCCACCTCTCCGTCCACGATGTGAAGTTGATCGTTTTCCAGCACAGGAACAAACCGCTGGCGCCAGATTTCGTTGTCCTCGGCGCGCATCTCGGCGATCTCGCGATCTTGCACGATGTAGGTCGCGTTCGGATAGGCGGGGACAAAGGTGCCGTTCTTGCGCAGCGTGTTCCCGCCGATATGGTCGCCGTGGGCATGGCTAACGATCACCCGCGCGATGTCCTCGCGGGCCACACCGAGCTCCTGCAGGCCATCCTGCATATCGCGCCGGCGGTTGGGGTTGGTCTCGCCAAAGCCGGTGTCCACGAGCGTGTGCTCGCCGCCTTCGGTGATGAGCAGGGGCTGGTAGGCGTTGAGCATGAATCCTGTGGGGTCGGCGCCCGTGCCCTCGCCCCATTCCGCCTGCGTGGCCGGGTAAAAGACCCTGTTCCCGTCGATGGCGCCGTAGCCGTCATGCAATTGCGCAACGCGCACGGCTCCGATCTGCGTCGTTCTGACCATGGTTCTTTCCTTTCTCTATCGTGCGGCGTTAGCCCTGCGGCAATCAGGCGGCGTCGCTCTGGTTGGGCACCTGTCTGTTCACCGGGTGGCCCCCGGTTTGCCAGATCGTGTGGCGGGCCCTACGCTATGTTGGAAAGGGTACGCAACTGTCACCGCGCCCCTGCGTAATGATATCAGCAGAGCGATACCTGGCAAAGGTGGTTACCGATGAGCAGGAACCGTGAAAAGGCGCTGTCCTTTGGCCTATTCCTGGTGGGTGTGGGGGCACTCTTTCTGGTGCCGACGATATCGATCTGGCCGTGGATTCTCGTGGTTATGGCCATCAGCGAGCTGCCGACCGCGCTGGCGCGTGGGTGGAACTGGTTGGCCTGGCAGAGCACCATCTGGCTGATCGGGCTGGCGATCCTATTCGCGCTCGATCTTCTCTGGCCCGGGGTGCTGCTGCTCTTTGGACTGTCGGCGTTGATGCGCGGGCTGGCGGCTCGCGACCGCCCGGAGGAGCAGTCTTCGCCTCCGGAGGCGGCTACCCCCTGGTCGGACATGGCGGAGCGCCCTCTCGACCTGGACGAACCTCTCTTTGGCGAGCCTGCACAGGCACCGCCGTCAGGTGAGGGTCTTGCTGCTGACAAACCTGCGGGCCCTCGCGACACAGAGCGGCTGTAGCGGTTTCCGCCAGGCACCAGCTCGCGGACAGAGCCATCATCGGCAATCGGTTCCGCACACAGTCCAGGAGGGGCCGGCGAACCGCCAGACCCTCCTGGACTGTGACAACAGCGCTACGAGACGGGCCCCCCGTACAGATCCCCGAGTTGCTCCTCAGGCGTGATGGCATCCTCGGCATAGCGATACCAGAGATCCTCCACGATCGCCTCGGGATCGGTGACGATCCCGTAGCGGCGAAAGTACTGGCATACCCGCGTGACATCGCGCAGCAGGATCTGGCGCGCGGCCCGGTTGCGCGTGCTATTGACCACCTGCGGAAAGTCTATCAGCAGAATCTTCCCCTGCCAGTAAAGCACGTTATAGGCTGAAAGGTCGCCGTGCACCATGCCCAGGGACAGCATGATCTCGACGTTCTTCAAGATGCGCTGCAACAGCGCCGGCGCCTCATCAGG
>CAZMAI010000375.1:0-2405 GCA_964564195.1 uncultured Anaerolineales bacterium
TGAACAGCCAGCACCAGGCCGCTGATCAGGGTATCCCCAGCGGTGGAGAGTGCGGTTCTGGCTACGATTGCCAGGAGCAGGCCCCCGAAAAGTACCAGCATCGCCACCAGAATAGCCTGTGAGAAGGAGAGCATCGCCCACGCCAGCACCTGGGCGATCAGCAGAATGGCTGCTGCCAGCGGGACGATTCGGGCCGCGCCGCCGCGCGGCTCGGCGACCAATGATTTCGCACCAGAGAGCCAGCGGCTGACGGTGAGGGGGATCACCATGATCAGGTAGGCCCCCACGAAAATGGCGTTCCCCATCGTCGACGCGACACGCGTCGTCACATCACCCTGCCAGGGAAGCGGGTCCATCCCATGATGCTGCAGCACGCCGTACAAAGCGACGGGCAGGCTGGTCAGCACGATGACGGTGAGCGCTCGCTCCACCTGGTGCTTATCTCGGAGATACGCCAGAACACAGCCAAAGAGGATCAAGTAGCAGAGCGTCGTATAGGTGCCCTGCAGCCGCTGATAGGAGCCCATCAGACTCGCATGGGGAAAGATAGACCAGGCTGTCGCCAGCAGAGATACAACGCCGGTTAGAAGGGCGGGCAGCACCAGGGGCGTAGATAACCATGAAAGCACCGCATCCCGTAAGTGGCCCTCGACCTCCGCCCGCCTCCAACGCATGGCAGCCAGCATCCCTGCAAGCACAGCCATAAGGGTTGCCAGGGCGCGGAACAGGGCAAGCTTGTCGGGCTCAAAGACGCGATAGGAGTAGACGTTGAAAAAGAGCGGCACGACGACAAGGCTCAGCAGCCAGCCAGACTCGATCAGTTTCTCCAGATGTGCTGTCAGCCGTGGCATTCACACTCCCGATCGGGTGAACAGACTTTCGGATGATAGCCGACCGGCGCTCTCAGGACAATTCGACGTTACCGGGCGCGGCGCAGACTGTCTCGCTGCCCGCGTTGACTCAGGACGTCCTCATAGACGGTCCGAATCTCGGTCAGCATCTTTTCGGCGGTGAACAAGTGAGCGCGTTGGCGTGCGCCGTCCGCCAGGCGCCTTCGCAAGGCATCATCCTGGAGCAGTCTCCGGAGGGCCGTATTGAGGCCAGCTGAATCCCGCGGAGCAACGACCAAGCCGGATTCGTCGTTCTTATTGACATAACTGGTCCCCGTGCCCAGCTCGGTGCAGACGATGGGCAGCCCGGAGGCCAGAGCCTCCACCTGCACCAGGCCGAAAGCCTCGCTGCGCTCGCTCGCGGGCAGGCAAAAGACGCTCGCCAGCCGGTAGTATGCAGGCAGTTCCGCATCAGACACAGCGCCCGCGAAGATGACCTTATCCTGCAGCCCGAGTTCCGCGACCTGCTCGCGCAGCCTAGGCTCCTCCGGCCCCTGACCGACGATCAGCAGTCTGGCGGGAATCTGCTGCATCGCGTCGATCAGGTACCTCAGGCCCTTGTAGTATCTCAGCACGCCCACAAAAAGCACCCACGGCCCGTCGCCGTAGCGCTCCTGAACAGACGAAACCACCTCTGGCGACACCTGCCGAAAGGGTGTCTGGTCAATACCGAGCGGAATGACTTTGCAGCGAGCAGCGACCAGGCGCAGCACCTCGGAACTCGCAAGGTAGTTTGGCGAGGTGACAATGATGCGGTCTATGCGATTGAGTATCCGTAACATGGCGGGCCGGTAGTACCTCAACATACGCTGCTGACGCACTACGTCGCTGTGATACGTGAGCACGGTCGCGCGCCGGCGCAGCAGTGGCCACTGGCTGACCTCACCGGGCGGGTAGGGGAAATGCAAGTGCGTGATATCAGTACGCTGCCCGAACAGGCGCCAGGACAGACGGGCGCTCAACGGCGTGGAGGCGGTCTCGATCAATCGACCCGCTTTGACGACCGTGACGCCGTTACGCTCCTCAACCTCTGTCCGCCACGAGGCCCCGGTCACGAGAACCGTCACATCATCGTCAGCCCTGGCCTGGCTTTCGGCCAGTAACTTGACGTGATTCTCGATACCCCCGAGTACGGGGTAATAGTCCTTGTAGACGTGCAGGATACGCATCCGCTCTCTCCCCAATCTGAGTGGTGCTGTTAGGCCCACGCACCAGAGTGTACCACATCCTGCAAAGTTGGCACGTGAACCCCGGAGTGAGCCGGCTGCATCATGGGGCCCGGGAGAAGATTGCCCATCGCCGCACGGAAAGGTATACTCCAACGGTCGTGTCGAGCGCCGCTATGGGCCCGCTTCGGGAGGGATTCATGCATCGTACCTTTGTGACGAGCCGAACCAGGGTGCAGCTGGATATCTCTGGATCGTGGGACTTTTCTACCGATCCCGATGACCGTGGCCTGGCCGAAGAGTGGTATAGCACCTTTCCAGAGCCCGCGGCACAGCTGTGGGTCCCCGG
>CAZMAI010000376.1:0-2405 GCA_964564195.1 uncultured Anaerolineales bacterium
TCGTCCTGAGCGTTCCTGACAGAACGGCCGCATTCAAGCGCCTTGTACTGCCGGCCGCGGGTGTTCTCCTGGGCACCATCCTCGCCGCTCCGCAGATTCTCCCCACACTGCAGTTGGCCGGGCTCTCGCAACGGGCGGGCGGACTCGACAGCACCTATTTCACGAGCTATTCGTTCCACCCATTCCTCACGGCAACGTTTCTTTCGCCCTTTCTGCTCGGCAACCCCTACCCCTCGGGATCGATCGAACTGATGGGATACGTGGGCCTGATACCCCTGGCTCTCGGCTGGATCGCACTGAGGCGGGATCGCACGCCCATACGCTGGCTGCTGCTGAGTCTGGCTATCGCAGGCTTGCTGCTGGCCTTTGGGCGCTGGAACCCGCTGTACGGGTGGCTCGAACGCGTACCGCCCTTTAACCTGTTCAGGGTGCCAGCCCGGTATCTCCTCTGGACCAGCATCGCGCTGGCACTGCTCGCGGGCATCGGCTTTGACCGGATCAAGAGCGGCGCCAACAGGCAGCATCAGCGGGGCGCTCTGTTCGGCGGTCTTGCAGTAGCGCTGGCCGTGCTCAGCGTTATCGTGGCGTTGAGAGCGCAGGACGCCGAAGCCCTGGTGGCGCTTTGGCGCTGGCTGCCTCTGGTGCACGCGGGTGGACTGGTTCTCTGGCTGCTTGGCGCCCGCCTGCAGACGCCGGGACTGTTCTGGCGCGCCGGCGTCATCCTGTTGTGCGCCGATCTGTTCACATACGGGCTGGTGCTCAATGCCACCTACAACCGCTGCTATCCGGTCGCGGAGGTGCGCGCTGAGCCCGCCACTCTGGGTTTCCTGCGCGCGGACGAAAGCATGTACCGGATCTGGACCAAAGAGACCATCCTCCCCGCGCTGTCGGTACAACGCGAATCGCTGTACCCCAACATCGCAGCAGCCTATGAAGTACAGAGCGCCAACATGTACATACCCCTCGTCCCGCGTGCCTATCAGGATTATGTCGCCTCCATAGATGCAGACCGGCTCAACCGGCTCAACGTACGTTACTATGTTATCCCACAGCTCTTGCCTGTGGATGAGGCCAGTGAGCTGTACGATGTGCTAAACCCCTTTGCCTCCCTTCCCTATGGAATCGAGCACCCGGTCGATGTCCCCGGAGTCACAGGAGTCCGCCTGGAGTCTTTCGTCAGCCATGCGGCGGACCTGCCAGACGGCACGCTGGCCGCGACGCTGGCGCTGACGACGGAGGATGGGGCAGTGCTAAGATATCCAGTGCGCGTGGGCATAGAGACCGCAGAGTGGGCCATCGAGCGAGAGGACGTGGCCGAGGTGGTCCAGCACAGCATGGCACCCCTTGCCTCCACGTTTCCCGCGCGGTCGAGTTACCGCAACGTCGAACACCCTGGCCACACCTACCTCGCGACATGGGATCTCGACGCGCCCGCGCGCATCGTTGCACTGCAGATTATCCCCGCGCTGCCCGAGGCCTATGTGCGCATGGAGCGCATCCGGTTTGTCACCGCCAGCGGGGAAGAGGTGCTGGCCAGCCATCTGTTGGATCGCGGCGATCACGAGATCGTCTATCGCACCGAGGATGCCGTCGTCTACCGCAACCTTGACGCGTGGCCGCGGGCTTTTACAGTACCACAGGCGTGGGCCGGCGAGACCGGTGCGGGCTACACGTTAGCCACCGGGCTGAGCGCCGAGACGCTGAGTGCGGTGGAGATCGTCTTCTATCAGGACCACCGTGTTGTGCTCCGTGCCAGCGTCGATGAGCCTGCGCTGCTGGTGTTGGCCGATATGGCCTATCCCGGCTGGAAGGCCACCGTGGACGGCACCGCAGCGCCCATCAGCGTCGTAGATGGGCTGTTTCGCGGCGTGGCGCTCAACCCGGGTGACCATTCGGTGGAATTCGTGTATCGTCCATGGTGAACATGTATCTCGCTGGCCGCGCACCCCTGGTGCTGCACGGCCAGACGACAGGGGGGCATACAATGGCAGAAATGATGAAGTGTGCGGTGCTTTACGGCGTTGACGATGTCCGCATCGAGGAGCGACCGGTACCTGTGCCGGGACCGGGTGAGGTCCTGGTCAAGATACAGCGGGTGGGCGTCTGCGGTAGCGACGTGCACTATTTCAAGCAGGGGCGCATCGGGGACTTTGTGGTGCAAGCGCCTATGATCCTGGGGCATGAAAGCGCCGGAATAGTTGTAGCGACCGGCGACCAGGTCACGCGCTTTATGGCCGGGGACAGGGTCGCCATCGAGCCAGGATACACCTGCGGTAAATGCGAGTACTGCCGCTCGGGCCGCTATAACCTGTGCCCGGATGTAGTCTTTATGGCCACGCCGCCAGTGGACGGGGCCATGGCAGAGTATGTCGCGTGGCCGGAGGACTTTAGCTTTGCCCTGCCCG
>CAZMAI010000377.1:0-2399 GCA_964564195.1 uncultured Anaerolineales bacterium
ACAGCGGCCTCGGACGATCAGGGCTTCTCAATCCGCGGATAGTATGCCACGAGATGGCCCTAATGCAAATAGCCCCATGAAAAGTGCAAGCGGCTACTTTGGCCCGACTTGCGCAAATGTCGGGCCGCGTCATCGGCGGCCACAATACCGGCCGCGTTGCCGGGCGGGCTCAGCCACGGCCTCGACGCGGGCTCTTGAGCCCCGTCTCCAGTTTGTGCAGCGTTTCGCGCCGGGCACGGGTCGCCAGCGCTGCACCCGTCTCTGCGAGGAACGCCCGCACCGCCTCCGGATCGCGCTCGGCAAGGCTCCGCAGCGCCCACGACATCGCCTTGACCACCATGTCGTCTCGATCTGTCACCAGCAGCCGGCAGATGGCGAGGGTGCGGGCAGCGTCGCCATGCGGTCCCCTGGCGCGTTCGTTGAGCGCCACCGTGCTGACCAGGGCGGCACGCCGCCACCACCGGTCGGGTGAGGCGGTCCAGGAGGTGATGTCGGCGTCGCTCAGCTGCCCCCGGACCCACGCGAGCCCCGATATCGTCCGCCCATAGGTGTCGACATCCCCCCAGGAGGCCATACCGCGCCCCAGGGCGACGATGTCTGCGGCGGTCAGGCAGGAGACCGCCTCCTTGTGCGCCGCGATCAGCTCATAGCCGCACCAGCGCAGGCCGTGCTCGTCCAGCAGGGCATCGGCGACGGCCCAGACAAGCGTGGCTTCAGCCCCGGCCAGGCGCCGGGACCAGGCCCGCCGCACCGCGCGTACCGCTGGCGTGTTGCGCACGGGGAGCGCAGCGATCTCGGCCGCGATCGCGGCGGCAATGTCGCGCGTCTCGCGTCTGCCGTCTTCTTTCTGTTCCATGCCCTCCACTGTACCGTGAGTGCCCGGATCAGCCCCCGGCCAGGGCGTAGAGTCCATCGGCGAGCCCCTCGATCGTCTCGCGCAGCGCCAGCAGCTGCCGCCACTCGGCGGGGATCCCCTCCTCGCTGTAAAGCGCGCCCGCCAGCTGCCCATAGACCGCGGCTGTGGTGTCGGCGTCCTCCCCCAGGTTGGCGGCCAGCAGTGCCCCCTGGCGGTAGGTGTCGCTGTGGGCCAGCGCCCAGAGCGCGGCCTCCAGACAGTCGACGACATAGCCCCGGCCGCGTATCTCGGGCGGCTGCTTGTGCCAGAACGACCCCTCAGCCACCGCGGCGACGGCGGGCGCTAGCGGCTCACTCTCCCAGAGCCCGGACACCGGGCAGTAACCGGCCGACAGCAACTCGGCCTTGTCCACGCCGTTCAGTGCGCCCCAGATCAGCCCGCCGAAATAACGGCAGGCGTCTACGGCCTCGGTCGCGCCGTGGGTCGTGCGTGAAGACTCCGCGGAGCGCCGGATCGCCTCTTCGGCATCGCGCGCATAGGCCATGGGCACTGGAGCCAGCCGCATGATCGAGCCGTTGCCGGCGGCAAAGGGGTTGGTGGAACCCGCGTAAGGATCGCCGGTGCGGGCAAAGCGATCCAGCGCCGCGTTCGTGGTGTTGCCAATGTCAAAGCAGCGCCCGTTGCTGGAGAGGTGGCCGTTGTCGCGCCAGTCCAGGTAACGCTCCATCTGGTCGCGGGCATCGAAACCCCGGCAGGTCACGAGGCTCTCCGCCAGGCACAACGCTATGGAGGTGTCGTCGGTCCACTCGCCAGGCTGCAGACGAAACGGTCCGCCGCCCACCATGTCCGTCAGTCCATGGGGGCCCGGACCGGTGAACTCGAGCGTCGTCCCCAGCGCGTCCCCCGCCGCCAACCCCAGCAACGCCCCCCGAAACCGGCTGTGCATATCTGTCACTGTCTCACTCCCTCACAAGAGAAGAGTATAGACAGGGATATACAGG
This sequence comes from uncultured Anaerolineales bacterium, assembly GCA_964564195.1. Lineage (GTDB taxonomy): Bacteria > Chloroflexota > Anaerolineae > UBA1429 > UBA1429 > JAAYED01. The sequence goes on from CAZMAI010000377.1 coordinate 1,858, forward strand.
ATGGACAGGATAGGAATGATGTGCTACCGATGCCTTGCGCTGCACTACGCCGCGCCCGACGAGTGATCGGCAGCTTCGCAAGCCGATCGAGGGTCTGTCTCTCCCGGACAGGTGCTCACCTGCGCGCCGCGCTGCCTGGGCGGGACAATCCCATGTCTCTCCTGTATCCTGTTCTTATCCTGTATATCCTGTCCATCCCTGTTAATTGTTCTGGCTGTCGTTCTAGAACCAGGCGTCTATCGACACGGTCTTGCCATAGTTACAGCCCATCATCCGCCAGTAGCCGTTGGTCTCTCCTCCCACGACGATCACATGGATGTCCTCCCGCCGGAACATGGGGACTGGTTCGTCGGGTGCGGCGTGGAAATACGCCGCCCAGGGCATCTCGCCGTTCTCCGCGCGCGGGTACACATAGTTCTGGATCAGCTGGTAATCCCAGTACTGGCTGGCAGGCAGCGTGGCGTGCTCCCAGAGCCAGTCCTCCAGGGCCTCGGGCGTGGCGAACCCGCCGCGCTCGACAAACAGCCGCGCCGTGATGGGGT
>CAZMAI010000378.1:0-2398 GCA_964564195.1 uncultured Anaerolineales bacterium
AGGCGCAGCGCCTGCTCGGCATAGCGCCAGGCCAGGTGGGCGTGCTCTTGAGCCACGCGGGCCATGCGCACGTCATTCAGGCACCCCAGCGTGCGCAGTGCCTTTTGCAGGCGGATCCCCACCTCAAGCATCCCGGCGCCGTCACGGGCGATGGCATGGAACGCGTCATCGAACATGTCCTGCAGCGCCATCTCGGGCACGGCCACGCGGTCATACTGGGTGTCGCGATCGCTGCCTTCCGGAGCGCCCGCCCAGGTCGCCAGCAGGCGCACCAGCGAACCGATCACATCGATGGCCGTTCCGGGGTCGTTGACGGCCGGCGACAGAGCGCGGCTGGCGATCTCGGACAGGACCACCAGACCGAAACGCGGATCATCGGCGAAATCCCGATCGGGACCGATCAGGAAAGCATCGCGTACGGCCTCACTATCGACGCGGCCGCCACGACCGTCGTAGAGGTCACTCACGAAAGCGAGCGGCCGGTCGGGCGTGGCAAAGGTGCCGGGCAGCGCCGCAACGGTGATGTGCCGGCCATAACGCTCCGCCAGGCCCTGCAACCCCGCGATGTCAATCCGCTGGACGTAGCCGATCACCTCCGGATAGACGGCCAGCCCGTGCGGCTCACCCCGCGCCAGCGCCCCGCCGAGCCTGGGACGCGCGCGCCGTCGTGCCAGCGCGGCGGCTGTTGCCCGTTCGACCGTATCGATCGTGCTGCCCAGGCGACCCAGCCGCGCGATCCGGTCAATCCAGATGATAAAGTTGGCGATCACAAAGGCCAACACCGCCAGCGTCAACGCCAGCAGCAAGAGGTGCCCGGCCTCGGCATAGTAACCGTTCTGCAGGGCGATCAGGGCCACGACGCTGTAGATAAAGGCCCCCAGAAAGGCCGAGAGCGCGTTCTGCGAGACGTCGTCGGCGATCACCAGCGGCAGCGAACGCGGTGTCGCGGTGCTGCTTGCCGAGGCATAGGCCGAGACCATGGCGCCCACAGCGAACACGGCGATGCCCAGCATGGCCGCGGCGATCACCTCGAGCAACGTCTCGAGCGACGCAACCGTGACCCGTGGCAACTCGCCTGCAAAAGGGATGCGGTCCGCCAGGCTGGCCGCGATCGCTCCCAGTATCGAGAGCAACACCGCGTACAGCGGTTTGACCCACAGGTGCCCCTGCAGTTGATCGATCAGCAGACGAATCCGCTCGCGCATTCCACACCTCATCGACGCGTGCAAGCCACTGGCCGCAGTGTACATCATGATGGCGCAGGGGCAAGCCGGCATCGCGCAGCACTGCCGCACACGCTGTCACCCTATTCCGGAACGTCCCGGGCACAGGTCGCTGGACGTCAGGCCCAACATGGCATAGCATAAAGGTGGCGTAAAAGACGCCAATGCAAGCGGGTGTCATTCCCAGAGCAAAGGAGTTGGCCATGGCAGGCGAATACCGGTTCTCCTTCGGTCCCTGGAACATCAGCAGCGGCGCGGACCCCTTTGGCCCGCCGTCGCGCGGGGAGTTCACCTTTGCGGAAAAACTCATCGTCTACCGCAAGCTGGGCTTTGAGGGCGTTCAATTCCATGACGACGATGTGGTGCGCCACACCGATGATCCCTGGCACAAGCAGGAGGATGAGGCCCGGGCCATGCGGCGGCTGCTGGACGACAACGGGCTGGTGGCCGAGTTCGTGGCGCCGCGGCTGTGGGAGCACCCCCTGGGCAAGGATGGCTCCATCACCTCCAACTCGCCGGATGCCCGGCGACATGCCGCCGATCGCTCCAAACGGGCCATCGACATCGCCCGGCTCCTCGGCACACGTTACATCGTGCTCTGGCCAGCGCGGGAGGGCACCTATCTGCGCGAGGCCAAGGACCCGGTCGCCTCGGTGGGACGACTGGTCGAGTGGCTCAACATGATGCTCGAGTACGGCCCCGAGATCCGGATCATGGGCGAGATGAAACCCAATGAGCCGATGGACCAGGCCTATGTGCCCACGGTGGGCCACTGGCTGGGGCTGGCCCAACTGACCATCGATCCCGCGCGGGTGGGCGCGCTGATCGAGTCGGCGCACTCGATCCTGGCCGGGCTGGACCCGTCGGACGACATGGCCTATGCGCTGTACCAGAAAAAACTCTGGTCCGTGCATCTGAACGACCAGAACGGGCTCAAATTCGACGAGGACAAGGCCTTTGGCGCGGTGGACCTGCGGCGAGCGTTCAACCAGGTGTGGGTGCTGGAGCGCAACGACTATGGCCGCAACGGCGAGTTTGTGGGGCTGGACGTCAAGGCCATGCGCACCCAGCCCAAAGACCTTTCGACCAAGCATCTGAGCAACAGCAAGACCGTGTTCCTGCGGCTGCTGGAGTTGGTGCGCTCGCTGGATGTCGCCCAGGTGGAGACGCTGCGC
>CAZMAI010000379.1:0-2388 GCA_964564195.1 uncultured Anaerolineales bacterium
GCCTGGAGGACGCCCGCGCTCGCATTTTGCCGTGGGGCGGCGCCGCCGAGGTGCTCTCTCCGGCGCCCTTGCGCTACAGCCTCGCCGACTATGCCCGCCAGTGCGCGTCCGTGTACGACCGGGAACAGCTAGAGAACACAGGAAAAGAGAATTAACAGGGATATACAGGATACACAGGATGGAGGGTCAGCGGCGATGGGTACATCGGCGATGGGTATATCGGAGATGGGTATATCGGAGATGGGTACATCGCTTTGGCTGACCGGTTGATGGGCTCGCGTTGGCAGGCAAGGCCAGCGTGCCCTGACGGTAGTGCTGCCGGACGTACGGACCTTTGACCCTTGACCTTCGACCTTTGACCTTTGACCTTCGACCTCTGACCTTTGACCTTCGACCCCGTGCCGCTACTCCCCCGCGGCCTCCCTCAACCACCCCATCACCTGCTCGTCCACATCCTCCGGCCGTGCGATGAGCAGGTGGTGGGTCCAGCGCCCGGGGCAGGGCTCGACGGCCTCGACGATGCGGGGATGATCCACACGGCGGCGCAGGCCAAAGGTCAGCACCACGTATACCTCCGCGCGGCCGGCCACGCGGTGAGGGGGCGGCCAGACCGCGGCCATCGTGCGCTCGCGTCCGCCCGCATGCCTCAGTCGGAAGGTGATCTGCGTCCGCTGCACGTCGACCCGTGCGTCCGGGAAGGTGGCCAAGATACCGGACTCCACGGCGCGATACAGCGACAACGCCCGCGGCTCGCGATCGAATAAGCCGGTTGGATCGGGCGGAGTGGGGGGTTGCTCGATGCCAGGCTTCATCTGTATCGGCTCTCTTGGTGTGGCTCGAGGCGTCTTTTTCCTGGTCGCCAGTCAGGTGTCGTGCGAGTAGCCGCCGCGCGTCCGGCTGTGTGCAAGAAAACACAAGTGGGCGTGAGATCCGTGGCGGTCCAGAGTCTCTGGACCCACATTTCCCGGCGATATCGACCGGCGCCGGCCAAGCCGGATGTACATTCAAAGCAGATGCGGAGCTATGACTGCCAGTTCGTATAACCGCTATCCATCCCCGCGGCGGCTGCTATGTAGAGCACAATGACCGCTGCGATCAGCATCAACAGCGTGGCGAGCCAGAAACGCCCCGCCGCCAGCCTGGCGCCCGATACCGGCGTACGGCTGGACACGACCAGGGTGCGGGCAGCCCGGTCGCCGATCCGTTGATTGAGGGGCTCGCGCATACTGATCAAGGCGGGCAGGCAGAATATCAGGCTGTCTACGGGACGCAAGAGGTGTCTAACAAAGGCGGCGATCAGGCCACATGCACGGCCGTCGGTTCGAACTACCCGCATCTTGAGGATGGCCTTGCCCGGTGTGGCACCGAATAGCCACTCATAGCCCACATAGTAGAGGGCGGGCAGTAGCGTAGCCGAGCCGGCGTCGAGCATCCCATCTGTTGCTGCGCGCAGGTCGCCTGTGAGTAGGCCGAGGTCTGCCCTGAGCTGGACGATAAAGAGCACGGCGAACAGGCATGCCAGGTAGCAGAGGAGAAACAGCACAACATCCAGTAGATACGCCCCCAGACGTGGCCATGCGCCGATACCCGCTGCTATGGTGATGCCGGTCCCCTCTGTCGCGCCGGCCCGTCGCGGTGCCGAATACGCCTGCGACTCGGTGTGTGCCCGGGTGTCTCCATGGCTGAAGGGATCATCGCCGGGCATTTGTGGCCCCTGCGAACGCGTTTCGTGCGCCTGGCGATCGGCGAGAACGGTCAACTCTTGCAGGATCGTGGCGCGCAGGGAGAGCGCACCCAGGTCATCCGGGTTCTCCCGAAGGACGTTATCTACCAGCGCCAGCGCCCTTGCCAGGTCGCCTTGCGCTCTGGCCCGGCGAGCGCCAGCAAACAGCGTCTGCGCCGAGGCGTCATGTCCGTTGTCCTCCCTCACGAGATCTCCTCCACTAAGAGATGCTGCGATCCCCGGGACCGGTGCTGGGAACGCCCGCCCATTCTCGGGCATAAGCCAGATCAGATCAAGCCTGAAGGCAGGTTACTGTCGAGAGCCATCAGAACCCTGGCGTCGCCTCAGGGGTCCCATGGGCGCACCACAAGCCTCGATGTGGCTGACGATCGAAAGCAGCCTCGACCTCTCCCCCCCGGCGCAGCTTCTGGTGTCAGCGCCATCTACCTCCTCTGAACCTGAATACACCTGTCGGGATCGGCGCGTATTTTCCGCCGAGCACAATGTCTCCAGCCGTCTCGGCCTTGCGACGTTGGGCCGGCGACGGCTCTGACGTTGGGCCGCAGACGGCCCTGACGTTGGGACCTTTGACCTTTGACCTTTGACCTTCGACCTTCGACCTTCAGACCTTCAGACCGTGAGCCCCCGCAGCGCCACGGGCAACT
>CAZMAI010000380.1:0-2385 GCA_964564195.1 uncultured Anaerolineales bacterium
CCTCAGCCGGTAGCGCAACTTTTGCCGGTCACCGCGGCCATAGAGCGAATCGTGCGGCGGCACGGTGACGGTCTCGACGTACTCGGCGCCAGCCAGCTCGCAGGTGCGCTGCGAAGCATAGTTGTCGGGATCGGTGGTGATCCAGAGCTCTTTCATCCCGTGGCGTCGGGCCAGCGGGATCAGCAGGCGCGTACCGCGCGCCGCATAGTGGTGGCCCCGGTACTCTGCGCTGACGCCATAGCCGACATGCCCCACATAGATGATGTGTTCTGTGTCGCCGACACGCAGTGAGATCCCACCCAGTCGAGCGTTGTCCGGGATGCGCCGCATCTGAAACTCGTAGGAGGGCACCATGCCGCGCGCCGGGTCGCCATGGTAGCGCAGCATCAACACGAGCCGCAGATCGCCATCTACCAGCACGCCGGGGTCCAGGAACTCGAACTCAGGCTCTCGCGCCATGCACCGATCCTCTCGCCAGCTCGTAGTCGTGCCTGGTCCCACCCCGGCGTGTCATATCTCAATAGTCTCCGCCGAGCCTTGAGCCGACAGCCGCCATTCTACACGCGCTGCGCGGCACGTGACAAGCACACTCGGCCACTCGTACGACGCAACCGTTAGGCGCCCAGGCCGTGCTCGGTACGAGCGATCACGTGGTCCTGAAGGTCGGGTACCAGGTCCACAAACACCGCAGAAAAGCCCCACACGCGCACCACCAGGGTGCGGAACTGGGGATCGTGAGGGTTCTCACGCGCCTTGAGGAGCGTCGCACGATCCAGTACATTGGGCTGCAAAGTTGCCGTGCAGGGCAAGGATAGAAACGTCCGAATCAGGGCGGCCAGCTTTTCGAGGCTCTCTGGGTCGGCAAAGAGCGAGTTGTGCAACGCCAGGTCGAGCACCGAGCCATGCGATGCTTTGCTCAGGTCCACACGCGCCGCCGAGGCCAGGACGGCCGTGGGACCCGAGCGATCCATCCCCACGGCAGGTGAAAAGCTGGACGCAGTGAAATCACCCTGATGGCGCCCATCGGGGGAGGCCGGCAGGTGGCGCTTGGCCTCCAGGCCAAAGCACATCAGGCCGGCGGCATATTTGGGGCCCGGACCGTCGGTGTTGCAGGCCTTTGCGTGCACCGTGTCGCAGTAGAACTCGGCGATCTCTTTGGCAAGGGCATCCACCGTCGGGATATCGTTGCCGTACTTGGGCGCGCGGTGCAGGATGCGCTGCCGCAGCGGTTCGTAGCCCACCCAGTCGGCACGCAGGGCGGCCACCAGATCCTCCCAGGCCACACTGTGCTGCTCATAGCACAGCTCGCGGATGGCAGCCAACCCGTCGGCGCTGTTGCCTATCTGGGCGAGAATCGAGCCCTGCAGGCTGTAGCGCACGCCCGTGGGCGAGGCCTCGGTGAGGCAGTCCGCGATCGTGGCGGCGAAAAAGGGAAAGGTCACTGCGCTGGGTTGGGCGGGCCCCTGCGGGATAAACTCGGTCAGGCGCTGCTTGTAGGCGAGCTTGAGTTCGTCAAAACTGGCATACGGGCGGCCCGCCCTTGCCAGCACCACGTCGGTGAGAGCCTGCAGAGAGTCATTGACTTTGAACCAGATCGTACTCTGCCCACCGAGAATAAACTCCGCGCAACCGTCGTTACAATAGTCCCGGGCGGTCTCGAGAGGTATGCCCAGGCGCTGGAGGGCGGGCACGGCGACATCATCGTTAAACAGCGCCAGGGTGTTGGCGCCACTGGCGATCAGCCGGCAGCAGGCCTGCAGCAGCTCGGGAGGCGAGCCGGGATGGAAACGCACATTGAGTTTGGGCTCGGGCATCATGAGCCGCGCGGACGTCCTCAGGCAGAGGAGGGTCAGATCGTTGCAGGCGTCCCTGCCGTCCGGTGTCTGACCGGCAAGGGCGATATTGCGCAAATCATCGTTGGTGTTGTAGGTTTGGGCGGTGGTCTCGTTGGGCTCGGCAAAGGCATTGAGCTTGATGAACAGACACTCGAGCAACTCCGCGGCCTGTTGCTCCGTGAGCCGGCCACACGCGAGGTCGCGCCGGTAGAAAGGGTACATCCACTGGTCAAAGCGTCCGATGCAGCCTCGGCCGCCCAGCACGCGCACGAACTGGAATAGCTGCAGCGCCGCTTGGAACGACTCTGGCGGCCCCGACGCCAGGGCCCGGCAGATGTCGGCGATCTCACGCAACTCCATGGCGCGGCCATCATCGCTCTCCTCAGCGGCGAGGGTCGCCGCCAGGCGGGCGTGTTTGAGCACATAGGCGCAGGCCGCGTCGTAGGAGATCTCGACCGCCCGCAGGAAATCGATCTTTTCCGGGTCGGTCTCAGTCTGCAGTCGGCTGCGGGCCTCGTCGCGCAAGCCGGGGAGCCCCATGCGGAGGAGC
>CAZMAI010000381.1:0-2381 GCA_964564195.1 uncultured Anaerolineales bacterium
AGCCTTCCTGCCGCCCGATGATCCTGCGTGCAACGACAGTGCGTGGCATCATCTCGTTCCATCCGCCGGTACCCTCCCAGTCATCCTCATCGACGACGAGCGGCACGGGACTGGAAGCAAAGCGACAGTTCAGCTGGTGGAACCAGGCCGCCGCGCCGGCATGGCCAATTGGCTTGAACACATGGAAGATATCAGGGTGGAGGGCCAGGGCGCCGCGCAGCAGGCGCCAGGAGATGGCGGGCGCGGACAGTGGTGTTCCGCTCGGCGAGAGCGATACATAGGAAAGCTGCACGCCATCCTCTGCCCAGCGGCGGCCGGCCGTCTCGGGGGTGTGCACGGGCGGCATAAGGATCGACACCTGATGTCCCGCCTTCACCAGGTGTCTTGCCATCTGAAAGGCGCGCGCTCGCATCGTCATGCGCGGCTCAAGGCCAAAGGGGCCAATCATGACGATTCTCATTGCTGGCCTGTCCGGTTCGCACTCATCGCTCTACGAGCGACCGCTCAACGCGCGCCACAACCGTGTAGGCGGGGTCAAAGACGTTACCGATATCGTAGCCAATGCTCTGTCCCAGCAGGATGCTGGCGGCTGTGGCGTCCAGACCATAGGACTCATCCAGCCAGCGCATGAGCTCGGTTGTGGCATGCTGTAGCGCCTGATCCAGCGGGCGGGCGTTTCCCATCGTGAACAGCGACGTGGCCGACATGCCGCGGGGCCAACGCGTCTTGAGGCCTTTGACGATGCGGACGCGCAGACAAACGTCCATAGAGACCTCGATGCCCATGCCGCTGATCTCGCCATCACCCTGAACGGCGTGTCCGTCCCCCACAAAGAGCAACGCGCCAGGTTCAAACACGGGAAAGAACACCGTGGTGCCGGCGACCAGGCCCCGGTAATCCATGTTTCCGCCATGCTCAGCGGATGTGGCAGAGCTGATGGCCTGGCCGCCCCGGGGCGCAACGCCCAGACAGCCGAGCATCGGGCTGAGCGGCAGCACAAGGCCCTCTAGAGCGGCCGGACCGTTGTCGAGTGTGGCCGTCCATGCCTCGGCATCGACATGCCACTCGGCGAGCTCGCGCTGAGGCAGGCTCGCGACCGCATCGGCATCCACGATGTGGGCCGCGATGGCGGTGCTGCTGTAGCCATAGGTGCGGTTCGGCCGGACGGACAGGATCTCCACCGCCAGCGTGTCGCCCGGTTCCGCCCCCTGCACAAAGATCGGCCCGTTCAATGGGTTGGGGCTGCTTGCCACGGTCGTCATGCTGGCATTTCGGCCGCGCGAATCCAGCGTGGCGGTGCAGATAGTATCTCCATCCCCAACTGTGATGGCGGCGGCGTAGGGCCCAAAGTTGTTATGGTAGACGTCCTGCATCAAGTGCTGTTTCATTGTCCTCTCACTCTCAACATCAGGCCAGGTTCACGGCGCGGGAACAGGGGTTATCACCGGCACCGTCTCTGTCGGCGTCGCGGTCGGCGGAGCCGTCGTGGGCGATGGCTCCACAGTAGCGGTTGCAGTTGCCATTGGCGTAGCGGTTGCCGTAGCTGTAACCGTAGGCGTGGCGGTAGGCACGGATACTCTCTCGCGGCCGAACTGGATGACTGCCTGCCCCTGACCCTCATAGTACTCGACGACGATACGATGCTCGCCAGCATCAAGGTCGATGGTGCCATCGTAACGTTCCGCAGAAGAGTCGTGCCAGGCGTCAATGACCAGCCGGCCATTCACATACACCCGGACGCCATCGTCGGCATAGGCCCAAAAGTTGTGCCGGCCCGCCTCAAGAGTCAATCGTCGCGACCAGCGGATCGAAAAGTTGTCAACAGGGAGTCCGTTCCCTGGTGAGCCCGCGCCCCAGTTCGCGCTGATCTCCGGGTCGTCTCTGACGAACAGAGGATCATCGGCGAGATCGGGGTTGGCAAAGTACTCGCCCCGCCAGGCCGAAAACGACGTAATCTCCTCACGCCATACCTGTACGGATGCGTTCCCCCCCAGCTCCAGGTATTCGATGCGTATGGTATGGTTGCCCGCAGGCAGCCAAGCATATCCTACAAAGGTCTGCTCCACGTTAGGGAGCCATGCATCGATGATCTGGATGTCGTTGACCCAGACTCGGACGCCATCGTCGGCCCTGGCCTTGAAGCGATAGGCGCCCCCGGAGAAGGCGATCGTCTGCGTCCATCGCACGGTAAAGTTGTCCGCGGGAATCTGCGGGCTGGGTGCGCCAGTGCCCCAGTCAAAGTTTATCTCCTCATCGTTGCGCACCAGGGTCGGATCACCCTGCAGCAGAGGGTTATCAAAGTACTCCCCCTTCCAATTCGCAAACGATCCCGCCTCTTCCCAGTACACCCGAATCTGAGCACCCTCGCGGTTGTCATAATA
>CAZMAI010000382.1:0-2380 GCA_964564195.1 uncultured Anaerolineales bacterium
CGGATTGGCGCCCTTTGGGTGGGCCCCCGCGGGAGCGATGCCGGCGCAGCCACAATACACCAATGGGTTGGCCGCATACCCCGGGTGGAAATAGATGGCGCCATTCACCGTGGGAATGCCCATCTTGTTACCATAATCCTCGACGCCGTGCACCACACCATTGTAGATGCGGCGCGGATGGAGGACGCCGTTGGCGAGGCCGGCGGGATCGGCATCGAGCGGGCCAAAGCAGAGCACATCGGTATTGGCGATCGGTCTCGCGCTGACGCCCATGATATCACGGACGACGCCGCCGACGCCGGTGTTGGCGCCGCCAAAGGGCTCGAGCGCCGAGGGGTGGTTGTGGGTCTCGACCTTGAAGGACAACTCATGGTCGCCAAAGGCGATGATCCCGGCATTGTCGACAAAAGCGGATCGCACAAAGGGCGCGGCAATCTCGTTTGTCGCTGCCTGAAGGTAGGTCTTGATGAGGCTATCGATCTCTTCTACGGACGTGCCTGCCTCCGTCGTCTCCTGATAGGTTACCCGCGCCTTGAATGTCTTGTGGACACAGTGCTCCGACCAGGTTTGTGCCAGGCTCTCCAGTTCGACGTCCGTCGGTTCGCGCCCCTCGCTGCGGAAGTAACGCTGCACAGCCTGCATCTCTGCAAGGTCCAGCGACAGCAAGCGGTCACGGGACAGCGCCACCAGGCTGGTGTCGTCGAGATCGCGGACGGGCACTTGCTCCGCTGTGGGGTCGCTTTGCTGCACGGGGGCACCGACGTGCGGCTCCAGCTGTCCAAGATGGTAATACTGGATCACCGCGTTGTACAAGAGTCGCTCGGCAATGGCCCGCTGTTCATCCGCTCCAAGCGGCCCCCACACCAGATAGCTCTCTCCGGTGGAGACCGCACGGATGCCCGTGATACCCAGCATCTGCGCTCTCGACAGGACGTTGGCTGCTACGGTGTCGGTGACACCGGGGAGCAACCCTACCTCAATACGCACGGCACCGGCGGGCGTGCTGACGGTTCCATTGGCGTCGCCCCAGTGGGCCGTCTGTACGATCGGGTCCACCAGCAGGGCCGAGCATATCTGTGCGATCTCCGACTCTGCCAGCGTGCCGGCGATGAAAAAGAGCGACGATCGCTCGACTCGCTCCACACTATGGATGCCAAGGGCTGAGATGTCATCCAGCAGATAGCCGGCTGGCATCTCGCCCGGTCGCGAAATCACTTCAACACGCAGGATTTGTTCCACGAGAGCCTCTTTGGTCAGTACATTGCCAGCGCTGTACGGCATTGCCCCAGATCTCGCCTAGGGCTGCAGCTGATAGTTGGGTGCCTCTTTGGTGATCAGCACGCTATGCGGATGACTCTCTACATAGCCAGCGGTGCTGATGCGCACAAATCTGGCGCGCTTTTGGAGTTCGTGTAGGGTAGAGGCACCGACGTATCCCATGCCCGAGCGAAGGCCGCCGACGAGCTGGTACACGCTCTCGCCCAGGCTCCCCCGGTAGGCCACCCGCGCCTCGATCCCCTCCGGGATGATCTTGCCTGACGCCCGGACCGATGTGCGCGCCTGCTCCGTGGCGTAACGATCGCGCCCGTACCCGCCGCGCATGGCCCCAACCGAGCCCATACCCCGGTACTCTTTAAAGCGACGCCCCTCGTAAATGACCAGTTCACCCGGGCTCTCGTCTACGCCTGCAAGCATGCTTCCCAGCATGACTGCACGGGCGCCGGCGGCCAGGGCTTTGACAATGTCGCCCGAATACCGGATGCCGCCGTCAGCGACCACAGGAATATTGAACGCTGCCGCGGCCTCGGCACATTCGGTGATCGCGCTGAGTTGCGGCATACCGCAACCCGCGACAACTCTCGTTGTGCAGATGGAGCCAGCGCCGACGCCAACTTTGATCACGTCTGCGCCGGCCCGGATCAGGTCGCGCGTGCCGTCGGAGGTGACCACGTTTCCTGCCGAGATGGAGATGTCAGGGAACGCCTCGCGGATCTGCGCAGTTGCACGGAGCACCATGGCCGAATGGCCGTGGGCCGTGTCCAGTGCCAGCATGTCGACGCCTGCCTTGACCAGCGCGGTAGCACGCTCCATAGAGTCCGCCCCGACACCAATCGCTGCTCCCACAAGCAGCCGCCCGCCCGCGTCGGAGGATGCGCTGGGATAGTCGCGCTTTTTCTGGATATCCTTGACGGTGATCAACCCCTTGAGGTTAAAGTCGTCGTCCACCAGGGGCAGTTTCTCGATACGATGCTGCTGAAGGATGTCCTGTGCCTCGTCCAGCGTGGTACCGATCGGCGCGGTAACGAGATCCTTCGAGGTCATCAACTCGGTCACCGGGCGAGAGTCGTCGGTGGCGAAGCGGATGTCCCGGTTGGTGAGG
>CAZMAI010000383.1:0-2365 GCA_964564195.1 uncultured Anaerolineales bacterium
CTCGGAAAGCATCGGCTGCCGCGGCCATGTCTCCCGCGAGGAACGCACCCCAGCCGCGCGCCTCGGCGCCAAAGTACTCACCGCGGGGTTCGCCCGGTGTGTGTTCGCAGGCGGCGTCCAACTCGAGTCGCCTGCCCAGCTGCTGTTCGCCGATCCCATAGGCCGCCCGCGCCAGGCGAAGCCTGTTCACGGTGCCGTAGATGCGCTGGCCCAACCCGCGCTTTTCCTCGAGGCAGGCCTCGGCGTATTCCCGCGCCGTAAAGCTCCCTCCTAGCCAGGCGTACTCGCAGCGCTGGCACAGCATCATCGCCAGCGCGTTCTCTTCACCGTTCTCCTTCAGCAGCCGGCTGCCCTCCGCGAACAGCGCATCGGCCTCTTCCAGGCGCGCCTGGTAGGCGAGAATCTCCGCCAGGATGCGCATGCGCGCTCCCGCGTGCACGAGGCTGCCCAACTCCACATACCGGTCGATGGCATCACGCGCCCACACCTCGGCACGGGCAAGGTCGCCAAGATTCAGTGCCCGTTGCGATGCTCGGGTGCAGCATCTGGCCACGTATCCCTCGGGCGCGCTCGCCACGATGCGATCGAGCGCGGCCAACTGCTCAGCGACCGGCTTCGCGTCCAGCGCATCCAGACTCAGCAGCATGGCCAACCCGAGCTCTCCACACCCCTGCGCCATCGCCTGGGACTGCTCGAGCATGGACCACCCCCGCAATCGATCCCCACGCTCCATCAGGCACGCACTGGCCCAGTACTTTGCCCAGGCGATGGCGGCCGGATCATGGCTTTGCAGAGCCGCCGCGTGCATGGCCTCACAGGCGATCTGCCTTTCGTCGTTCTGTTCCCGTTCTCCGTAATAGGCCACCATCACCAGCAGTGCCCACGCCCGTGGGATCGCCAGGGGCTGCGCCTTGTACTCCGTCAGCTGGAGCGCGGCCAGTGCCGCATGAGCGTAGGCCCGCTGCAGATCACGGAGCTCAGCCCAGGGGCCCAGGGCACCACTAATGCGTAGAGCCGCTTCCCCGCCGCCCTGGTCCAGCGACCAGCGAATAGCCGTCTCCAAGTTGTCGCGCTCAGGGTCGAGGCTGTGCAGCACCCGGAGGTAATCCGGCTCTCCGCGCCGGAGCACCGGCGCTGCACGTTCGGCCAGCGACGCAAAGAAGGCCGCGTGGCGGCGAGCGATGGCTTCGTGCTTGCCCCGCTCGCCCAGGCGCTCCTGCGCAAAGGCCCGCAGCGTCTCCAGCAGCCGGTAGCGCGTCTCGCCTGCCACCGCTACCCGCTGCACCAGCGAGCAGTCCGCCAGCGCCGCGAGCAGCAAGGGCGCCTGGCCGGCGTCGATCCCCTCGCCCGCGCAGACGGCGGTTGCGGCCTCCACCGAGAAGCTGCCCACAAAGACGCTCAGACGGTCGAACAGCAGGCGCTCTTCCTCCCCAAGCAGGCCATAGCTCCAGGCGACCGTATTGAGCATCGTGCGCTGGCGGGGGTGTGCCGCCCGGCTCCCGGCGCTAAGCAGTCCCCAACGCGCGTGCAGGCGTTCGCCCTCGGCGAAGTGACCGTCCAGGCCGTCCGCCAGTTCGTGCAGTGTCAGCGTGTTCACGCGCGCGGCGGCCAGCTCGATCGCCAGCGGCATCCCGTCCAACCGGCGGCACACGGCTACCGCATCCTGCAGGTTGTCCGCATCGATGGTTGCACCATAGCGTGCCGCAGCGGCCCGGTCGGCCAGGAGCCGCACTGCGCTGGAGGCTAACGCCTGTTCATACGCAAGCGCCTCAGCCGGGCCGGCGTTCGGGCCCTCTGGTGCGGCAGTAAATGGCTCCGGGCACGCCAGCGCCGGCACCTCGTACAGCTGCTCGCCCGCGGCGCGCAGCGGCTCGCGGCTCGTCGCCAGCAGCGTGAGCGTGGGGCAGCGCGCCAGCAGGAGCGAAAGCAGCGAGGCCGCGTCCCCCAGGACGTGCTCGCAGTTGTCGATGATCAAGAGCACCCGCAGATCGCCCAGCGCGGTCACAAGGCTCTCGATCCCGCCGGCCTCGCGCACCTGCAGCACGGTCTTGACGGCGTACAGTACCCGCTCGCTGCCCTCTGGGCCGCGCCGCGCAGCAGGGGACAGTGTCTCGGAGGGCTGCCAGTCACAGTTCGCCGTGCCGTGAACGGCCTCGGGGGGGAGCGGCGCAAGATCGACAAACCACACCCCATCGGGGTAGCCATTCAAGCTCGCTTGCGCCGTCTCCAGCGCCAGCCGCGTCTTGCCTATCCCGCCGGCGCCCACGAGTGTCACCAGGCGGGTGACGGGATCGGCGAGCAGGGCGCGCACCTCGGCCAACTCGCGCTCGCGTCCCACAAAGGAGTCCACCGGGGCGGGGAGGTT
>CAZMAI010000384.1:0-2357 GCA_964564195.1 uncultured Anaerolineales bacterium
AAAGAAAAAAAGCACCACGGGTGGTGGTGCCTTTTTGTGCGCCCGGGGCGGCTCGAACGCCCAACTTACGGTTTCGTAGACCGGCCCTCTATCCAATTGAGGTACGGGCGCAAACAGTACCTGACAACGCCATTCTAGCACACGGGCGGGCGGGCGCCAAATCGCCACACCCAGACCCGGCCAGGCACTCTCACAGCGGGGAGGCAGGGATTCGAACCCTGGGCAGAGAGTTACCCCTGCAACCACTTAGCAGGCGGCCCCGATCGTCCACTCCGGCACCTCCCCCACGAACACAGACCGAGAGGCGGAGGGAGAGGGATTCGAACCCCCGGATCTTGCGATCAACGGTTTTCAAGACCGCCGCATTAAACCACTCTGCCATCCCTCCACTACCGTGGATGGCGCCTCTCCATCCGACGGCGGCCAGTATAGCAGAGCGCACAAAAGCTGTCAATCCTGTCTGGCCGCACGCATCTCTGCTGGCATTTCTGTCGTATACTATGTGTTGGTGCGATTTCCACCGGGTATGCGCTACGCCCGCACAGGAGGCCAGTGTTGATGCTTTCGGATTCCCACAGCCGCTTTGATGACACCATACGCGATCTGGTTCGTGACGCCTTGATGCGGGTGGCCCGCGACCCGCGTACAGCCGCAGCGCTGGCCCGTATCGCGACGCATCAGGCCGCCGCGCGCAGGCGCCGTGCAGCCAGCCTGGAACGGGGCGTGCCTGCGCCTGCCATGATGATCATGAGCGTGACCCAACGCTGCAATCTGCATTGTGCCGGCTGCTACGCACAGGCGCTGCATCATGACACCGCGCCCGAACTCACGACAGCGGAACTGACAGGCATTCTCAGACAGGCAAGCGACCTCGGGATTGCCATTGCTCTGCTCGCCGGCGGCGAGCCACTGCTGCGCCCGGGTCTGCTGGATATCACAGAACAGAGGCCGGAAATGCTCTTTCCACTCTTTACCAATGGCACGCTGCTCGACGATGCCTGCCTCGATCGTCTGGCGCGCCAGCGGCACGTTGTCCCCGTCCTGAGTCTGGAGGGCCATCAGACCGAAACGGATGCGCGGCGAGGATCCGGCATGCATGGCCGCACGCTGGAGACCATGCAAAGGCTCCAGAAACGCGGTCTGTTCTTTGGCACCTCGCTGACCGTCACCAGTCAGAACTATGCCGTGGTCAGCGACCCCACCTATGTGGAACAGCTTATCCACACAGGCTGCCGCCTGTTCTTCTTTGTGGAGTATGTGCCCAGCGTGCCAGGGACAGAGTTCCTGGTGTTGAGTGAGGTACAGCGCAGCGCGCTGCCTGCGTTGCTTGAGGAACTGCGCAAGGAACTACCCGGCCTCTTTATCGCGCTCCCCGGCGATGAAGAGCTATACGGAGGCTGTCTGGCCGCCGGCCGAGGCTTTATCCATGTCAGTGCCTCAGGCCAGCTTGAGCCATGTCCCTTTGCTCCCTGGTCCGACACAAGCCTTCGAGACATGCCTCTCGAGCAGGCTCTGCGCTCGCCTTTCATGGAGGCGCTGAGGGCGAGTGATGTCCATCTCACAGAGACCGCCGGGGGGTGTGCGCTATGGGCGCAACGAGAACGGGTGCAATCTATACTGCAGACGTCAGCCACAACAGCGCCGATGGCGGGCCCAGACCCGATCACTTAGCCGCCCTTTATGAGATGGTTTGGCTCGAATAGTTGACAGGTACGCCCCCGGCCTTATAATGATCGGACATTACTGTTATGTCCATCCGAGGTTCGATATTATTGAGGTCCCGCAAGGATGGACCGAACGATCAAGGAGACTATGCAATACCGGAGCATTGCCCCCATACTTCTGATCGCTCTGCTCGTCCTGGCGGCACTCACCGGCTGCGGCACCAACAGCCAGGCTACTCGGACTCCACAGAATATGCCCGAAGAACGTACTGCCCGCCCGCCACAGGATGCATCGACGCAGACGCAACCTGCCGCGGCAACGCCCCTCGCTAGCGGCAATCCAGCAGGTACCCAGGAGAGCACGGATAGAGCCGGAGCGACGGGTGTCACGATCCTCCTGACGAACGATGTGCATGGCAAAGTTGACCCCTGTGGTTGAGGCGTGCCCATGGGTGGGTTGGCCCGGCGGGCCACCCTGATAGAGCAGGCACGGAACAGCGCCGCGGGCGCGTTGCTGGTGGTCGATTCGGGGAACACCCTGATGGGAGACCCGCTCTCGCTGCGCAGCGATGGACGGGTTATCGTTGAGGCGATGAATGCCATGAGTTACGATGCCCTGGGTGTGGGCACTGGCGAACTGATGAAAGGCCCTGAGGTGCTGCGCGAGCGTGTCAGCGAAGCAACATTTCCTGT
>CAZMAI010000385.1:0-2346 GCA_964564195.1 uncultured Anaerolineales bacterium
TCGACTGGTTCCCGAGATAGTTCAGCCCCACCCAGGTGGCGGGCGGCCGCGTGACACCGTTGGGAACATACAGCAGCAGGTCGATCTTGGGCATGTCACCGCCGGTGAGGTAGATGCGCACCTCCTTGCGCGTGGCGCGCCCCTCCAGCGCCTGACGGTCGACGTTGCGCAGCTCAAAGCGCATCCCCGTCGGCGGCTTGGGCGAGCGGCCGAACAACTGCTCCTCGCACAGGCGGAACACCTCGGGCCGGCGCTTGTCCCACCAGGTGGCGGCATCGGTCACCGGCGTGCCGTCGGCGCAAACCAGCGGATCGGGCAGCGTGTAGGCAGGCACGCCGGCCTCCTCCAGCAGTGTCCCGGCGGGGTAACTGGCCTTGATCCTCTCCAGCTCGGCGCGTCTTTCGGCGTCCATGGTGTCACCTCCAGCGGTGGTATTTGCGATTCCGTGCTGCGCCAGTGTAGCGCCGAACGGGCGGCGGGGCCAGTCTGGGAAGGACCATGGCCGTTAGACGGTGGACGATGGACGATGGACCATGGACCATGGACCATGGACCATGGACGATCGCCAATGTCGCGTGAGTCCATATTTGCAACAAGTCCTCATAGACGTGGTCGCCGAGGAAGATCGCCAGGAATGCCACATGTCCGGATTACGCGTGGCTCATCTGCTCCACCCAGTCCCTACCCATAGAGGAGTACTACCATCATGACCTTAACGGTCTGGACCAGCCGACTCGATCTGACCCGCGTGACACAGCCGATCATGGTCCATCGTCCATGGTCCATCGTCGCTTCTAGCTCGGCTTGATATCGACCACCGGGCTGCCGTCCCAGGCGTCCAGACCGGAGACGACCAGCGCGTACGTCTCGATCTCCAGGATCTCCACGCGGGTGACGCCGATGGGTGACAGCCGCCGGGGGCTGCGCAGCGCAAACACGCCGCTGGGAGGGTTGTTCGGATCGCCATAGCGCCGCAGCTGCAAAGGCACGACCTCGGACGACCGGTCAAAGTAGAACAGCACCTCGATGTGGTCTCCAGGCTCGAGGCCGTGCAGCGCGCCGGCGTAGGCGGGCTCTATCTCCAGCCGTGAGCGCGCGCTGCGGACCCGCGGAGGCGAATCGGGCGAGAGCTCGTTCCGCACGACGCCGATGGCTGTCACCGTGAGCCCATCGGCGCCTCGTTGAGGCGCGCAGGCCGCGCACAGCCGCTGGCCATTGATGTCGCTGAGACGCGAGGCCATCACCAGCGCGCCGCAGCTGTCGCAGGCCACCGAAGGATCGATCCGCGCATGCGGCGGCGCCGGGTAGCCAGCCAGTTCTTCGATACGAAACAGTGCCTCCAGCGGTCGCTCAAGCACCGCGTACCCGCGCCCCTCCCAGAGCGTCGTATAAGCAGCCTGGTCCTCCGCGCTGGCCCCACCGGCCCGGATGCGGGCTACCAGCGCTCTCTGCTCCAGGGTCATATCATCGGGCTGCGGCAAACAGGTCAGTCGCACCGCGGGCCCGCGCTCAGCGTTGCTCGCGGATCGCCGCAGGAACGTGTACACGTTGCGTCCCCGGTCCAGATGGACAAGATTTCCCTTGCCATAGGTGCAGCCCAGGATGTACTGGATCGCATCCGCGGCGCAGTTTGCCGTCTCGATGATCGCCACCAGTTCCTCGTCCTCGGCACGTCCGCCCAGACGGTCCAAAACCGCCTCGCATAGCCGGATGCCGGTGGCCAGGCCGGGGCAGAAATGGCCGTGGAAGGCGATCACGTCTGCTACATTGATCGATGGATGGCTGTACACAGTGCTCCTTGTCTTCAATGCGTCGAATCGTATGTTCTTACCATAGCCCGCCGATCGCATCTGTCAAAGACGCGTCCGCGGACCATACCGGATGGCTGGGCGCCTGTACAAAAGCGCCAGAACCGGGTATCCTCTAGCCAGCTCGGGGCCATTCTTGTTCCTCACGGCTCGCGAACGGCCTCCGGCCCCATCCCCGCTCCCGCAGCGGTCCGGCACGTTCTGAGCGGCGTCAGAGAGGAGTCCCCTGGCGTGAAGATCTACAAAGACTGCCGTAACCCGGTACTGCCGCCCTACCTGCACATCGCGGATCCGGAGGCCCACGTTATGCCCGATGGGCGCGTCTACGTCTATGGCTCCTGGGATCAGGGCGACGACTATTACTGCAGCCGCGAGTATCTGGTGTTCTCGTCGGACAATATGGTCGACTGGGTGAATCACGACGTCGCCTTTGATGTGAACCGCGTGCCCTGGGCAAACGATCCCAACGCACCCCGCTATCCCGCCATGGACTGGGACAACCCCACGCCACTCATGATCAAAATGCGCGAGCAGCGCG
>CAZMAI010000386.1:0-2345 GCA_964564195.1 uncultured Anaerolineales bacterium
CGAGCGCCTACGGCGCCAACGCCCTGGGGCTGGTCTCGGCCATGCCCAGCGGGCCAGGCGTCGTTTCGGATGAGATCATCGCGCAGGTGGCTCGCGCTACCCCTCCCGGTATCACGCCGGTGCTGCTCACCGCCGAACAGGAGGCGCCCGCGATTATCGACCAGCAGCGGCGGCTGCGCCCCCGCGCCATTCAACTCGTGGACTATGTGGCGCCAGAGACCTTTGCAGAGCTGCGCACGACGCTACCTGGCGTGGCCCTGATGCAGGTGATACACGTCATGGGGCCATCAAGCCTGGATGAAGCCCTGGCGGCGGCCGGGCACGCCGATGCCCTGCTGCTCGACTCGGGCAACCCGGGGCTGCCGGTCAAGGAGTTGGGCGGCACCGGACGGACGCACAACTGGGAGATCAGCCGCGAGATCTGCGCACGGTCGCCCGTGCCAGTGTTCCTGGCGGGCGGGCTGAACCCCGGCAACGTGGCGGACGCCATCCGGCAGGTGAGACCCTATGGCGTGGACATCTGCTCGGGGGTGCGGACCGGCGGCCGGCTCGATGAGGCCAAACTGGCGGCCTTTATGCAGGCGGTGCGCTCCACCTGGGAGCTGGACTGACCTGTCTATGCCGTTTCGATGCCGGCCCAGGCCAGAGCGCTGGCGATGTCCTCGGCGATCATGCGGCGCTTGCTCTTTTCGATGAAAAAGCTCGGTCCTGCCTGCAGATACGAGGGGTAGGCGCGCGCCTGACCGTACATGTAGGTGCCGCTACGCAATTTGTAGGTAGCTCCGGCCGGGATGACCCGCCGGCCCGTGCGCCGGCGCGCGATCTCGTTCAGCGCCCGGATCGCCACATCTCCCATCAGCAGATAGGCGCGGACCTCCGTGAGCGGCGCGAGCTCATGTTCCAGCAGCAGCGAGCAGTTGGCGATCGTGACGCGGTCGACGGCATAGCCGGTCTTGGCGCACTTGACCGCCGTGGTCAGGTAGATGCCGCGCTCCAGCAGCGCCGCCACGGAGGGCACTTGCAGCCCGCCCTCCTGGAAAGCCAGCAGCGTTGTCTGCGCGTGCAGGGCCTCAGGGCCGGCGTACATTCCTTCTCGAGGATCGGCAGGCGGCGCCTCTGCGATCAGCACCAGCCGCACCTTCTCCGGATCGATATCCGCCTCGGGCACGCTAAAGGCCTCGTGATTCATTGCCTCACAGGGCCAGCCATGGCACCGCACCAGCTCCGCAGGGCGCATGGATACACCTCCTCCAGTCCCTTGCCATCTCCATGCTCTATTCTAGTCTTGCACTCGTGACGCGACCAGTGAGACGGCCGCTGCGCCCTGCCACTTGCCAACGAGGCTGACCCGAAGGATACTGGCCGAGCAAATGCCTATCGAAGGAGGCCCTCTGTGAAGATAACCTCGGTACAGACCATGCGCCTGGCCTTTCCTGACCGCGGCGGCTATGCTGATGCCCAGCACCGCTTTGGCGAGCGCGCCGGGGTCGTGGTCCGCGTGCACACCGACTCCGGCCTGATCGGTCACGGGTACATCTTTCTGGGTGTCTCGATTCATGCGGCGCCTGCGCTGCAGGTGCTGATCGAGCGCCAGCTGGCACCGGCGCTGGTCGGCGGGGACCCCTTCCTGCCGCGGCTCTTGCGCGAGCGCATGACCCACGAGCTAGAGTACGTCGGGGTCCAGGGTATCGCACATTTCGCCCTGACGGCGCTGGACGCCTGCCTCTGGGATCTGATGGCCCGGTCTCTGGGTGTGCCCGGCTGGCAACTGCTGGGTGCCTGCCGCGATCGCATTCCCGCCTATGCCATGGTGGGCTGGTACTATGACGACGACGGCGATCTCAGCCATTACCGTCGGGCACTGGAGACGGTCGTGCAGGATGGCTTCTCTGGCGTCAAGATCAAGGTCGCCGGTGGCCCGCTGGAGGACGACGTTCGGCGCATCGAGATCGCCCAAGAGATCGTAGAGCCGTCAGGCCTCGTCATGGTGGACGCCAACCAGGTGCTGGACCGCAACGAGGCGCTGCGCCGCGGTCTGGTCTACCAGGAGTTGGGCGTGCACTGGTTTGAGGAGCCGCTGCGGCCACACGACACGGCCGGCTACGCCTGGCTCTGCGACCAACTCGCGATACCCGTGGCCACGGGCGAGAATCACTATGGGCGCCACGCGGTTCAGGAGCTCATCGCGGCGCGGGGTTGTGACATCCTGCAACCTGACGCCCGGCGCACGGGCGGCCCCAGCGAGTGGATGGAGATCGCCGGGTTGGCGTCGGCCAACCATGTGGCCGTTGCCAGCCACGGCGGCGAGGGCGTGACCACGCATCTCCTTATGGCCACCCCTACGG
>CAZMAI010000387.1:0-2338 GCA_964564195.1 uncultured Anaerolineales bacterium
GGTCGTGCCGCTGCGCAAGCCGCTGATGTGGGGTTTTATCGCATACGGCTACCTGCTTGGGGTCTTTGAGCTGGCGCTGCTGCTCTGGCTCTTTTCCCGCTCACGCAGCCACCGCCCGCCCGTGGCGATTATCATGGCTGGCCAGGTGGCCTCCCGCATTCTGTACCTGGCCGATCCCCGCAGCGATGTCTACACCATCGTCATCGCGATGCTCACCTATGCCGTGGCATTGTTCGGCTTTCGCATTCTCGATGCACACGTGCAAGCACGGGAGGCTGCCATCATGGGCATGTCCGATGCCATGCTCGTGTTGGATCCAGCCGGATACATCGCCAGCCTGAACCCGGCGGCCGAGCGTGCGCTGGGTATCACAACCATCGAAGGCCGTAACCGCCCGCTCCGTCAACTCGCGAGCCGAGCAGCCACCCTGGAGACCCTCACGAGGGCACTGGATGAGGACCGCGGCGAGCTGACCCTGCCACAGGATGGCCGGACAGCGACATTTGCCGCGAGTCGCACACGCATGACGGACTTTCGGGGGCTGCACGCCGGCGACTTGATACTGCTGCGCGATGTCACCGAGCAGCGCGCCGCACAACAGCGCCTGCTGGAGCAGGAGCGTGCGCTGGCGATGCTTAACGAGCGCGAGCAGCTGGCCCGCGAGCTGCACGACAGCATTGGACAGGTGCTGGGCTATGCCGGGTTACAGACCGACAACGCCATTACGCTGCTGGAGCGTGACCAGGCCACGGAGGCGGTTCTGGTGCTGCAGCGCCTCGTCGGCGTGCTGCGCGAGGCCCATGGCGACCTGCGGCAGCAGATCCTGGACCTCCGCGCGTTGCCCTCCCCCCGGATGCCGTTTTGCGAAGCGGTGAGCAGCTATCTAGAGGGATATGCAGCCAACTATGGGATCACTGCCACGCTCGAGCCCTGTGAGGGCATCGAGACGCTGCCGCTGGCGGCGGATGCGCAGACGCAGCTGTTCCGCATCCTGCAGGAAGCGCTCAGCAACGTCCGGCGACACAGTGGCGCGCGGCAGGTCCGTGTCAGCCTGCGGCCGGTGGAGCAGGCCCTGCACCTGACGATTGCCGACAGCGGTCACGGTTTTGAGACAAGCCGTCCCGCCACGGAGGGGCACCTGGGCCTGGGGATCATGCGCGAGCGGGCGGAGCAGATGGGCGGGCGGCTTGAGATCAGCTCAGGACCTTCAGGCACGACGATTCAGGTCACCGTGCCTTGCGCGGAGGAGGGTGATGCGACTCTTGCTGGTTGACGATCATGATCTGATGGTGGAGGCCCTGAGCGGCCTGCTCTCGGTCTATGGCTACGATATAGTCGGGACCGCGGCAGATGGCTATGAGGCCATGGCTCAGGCGAGCGCCCTACAGCCCGATCTGATCCTGATGGATCTGCGCATGCCCAATTGTGATGGGCTGGCCGCGACACGGCTGATCAAGGCGCGCCAGCCCGGTGTACGCATCGTGGTGCTGACGACCTCGGCCGAGGACCAGGACCTGTTTGCTGCCATCCAGTCGGGCGCCTGCGGTTATCTGCTCAAGAGCTCCAGCAGCGATGAGTTTATCGAAGCGCTGCGCGGACTCGAGGAGGGCATCCCGCCCTTTTCACCGGGCCTGGCCGCCAGGCTCCTGGAAGAGTTCGCCCGCGTGGCAGCCGAGCCAGCCCCGGCACCGCCGATGCCGGACAGTCCCGCGGGCTCGGAGATCTCCTCTGAGGAGCCAGCCTCTGCGCTCGCCGGCCTCACGGCACGCCAGACAGAGGTGCTCCGCCACATCGCCGGAGGCGAGACCTACCGTCAGGTGGCCCTTCAACTCAACATCAGCGAGCGCACCGTCCGCTACCACATGGCCGAGATCATGGACCGCCTGCACCTGGAGCACCGCAGCCAGGTGATTGCCTGGGCGGGCCAGCGCGGACTGGGCCGGCAGCCGTAATCCCCCCTCCTACCCTGTCACTTTTGACAGTCTGTGAATCTCCACAGACTGTCGTTTTTTTGCCGCTTGTGACATTACGCGGCGCCCCCGGACCTGCTACGCTGTGGTTGATGGACAAGAGGCGGGTGCTGCTGGTGGGCGATTCCCTGGTGCTGGCCGGACTGCAGGCCAGCCTGGGAGCGCGCTCGGAACTGGAGATCGTGACGCTGCCGGCGCTCCCCGCCCTGGAAGCACTCCAGGCGTGCCGTGCCATCATCTACGACCGGACGGCGCCCTGCCCGGAGGGGCTGCTGGCCGCGGCGCAGGCCGAGCCCGGGCTTTTGCTGATCGGGGTCGATCCGAGCAGCGACGGGCTGCTGGTGACGGCCAGCCGCGAGCAGAGATGG
>CAZMAI010000388.1:0-2336 GCA_964564195.1 uncultured Anaerolineales bacterium
TCTGCGTCCTGCGTATCCTTTGCATTCAGCCCCCGCTCACACTGTGCCCGGGTGATCTGGTAACGCCTCTCGCCGGCGCTGGGCTGCTCAGCATCCAACTCCATCCCGGCTTTCTCCATCACGCGCGCTGAGCGGGGGTTGCGGGCATCGCACTCTCCATAGATGCGCTGGATGTCCAGGTGCGCAAAGCACCAATCCATGAGGGCACGGAGCGCCTCCGGGGCGTAACCCTGGCCCCAGTGCTCGGGGAGGAGCGCATAGCCAAAGTCGAGGTCGCCGCGTTCGGTCTCGTTGCCCTGGCCGATGCCGATCCAGCCCAGGAGGGCGCCGTCCGCGCGCCGCACGATGGTCAGATTCCAGGAGTAACGCGGCACCCGGCCGTTGTGATCCAACGTGTCCACGATCCAGGCGTGGACCTCCTCCGGCGTGCGCGAGCGGATATACTCATTATATTGAGTGACGATTGGGTCCATGCGGAGCGCAGCCATGGCTGGCTCGTCTGCGAGTTGCACGTCGCGCAGGATCAGGCGCCCGGTTGTGATCGAGAACATGGGCCTTCCGTTTCGCGTTTCGCGTTGGCGGGTTGCGCGTTGCGCGTTGGGCGTGGGAGTCTATTCGTGCGTCGCTATCAATGTGCCGGGCGCGGCCCCGGGCCGCCAGACCCGTCGCGGCTCTGCAGCCGGCTTCCGAGCCGCCTGCGCCCCACGGGACACGTGCGCCGCATAGGAGGACCGCGCCTCAGTTGTGCTGCCGAGGCGCGGACCTTCGACCTTCGACCTTCAGGTCCCGGCGTTCACACGTTCGCACGTTCGCACGTACACGCGCCCGCTAGCGCTCCGCCCAGCCCGTCGGGTTACCCCAGTTGTTCGCCTTCCAGGGCATGTTGTCCGGGCGCACCATCGGCATCATGCGGTTGAAAAAGGCCAGCCGCTCGGGACCACTCATGGGCACAAAGTTCTCCGCTACCTCCAGGTCCAGCAGCAACTCGGACATCTTGCTGCAGCCCACGATGCAGGTGGTAAGGGGCAGCCCCAGCGCATAGCGCAGGGCGTCGGCCGCCACATGGCCAAGGCGATTGTAGGCAAAGATCTTCATCCCGATCACGCCCACGTTCTTTTCCTTTGCCACGGGCAGGAACTCTTCGGCGAAGGAGTAGATAAAGTGGTCGAGCACGGACACGGCGCACAGCACGGTGCTGAAATCATAGCGCCGCAGCGCCTCGATCTGGATCTGCGGGTCGGTGTGACCCGAGATCGAGATGTGCTTGACGATCCCCTGCTCCCTGGCGGCGATCATCGTCTCCAGCGCGCCGCCCTTGCCGGTCATGGCGTCCAACCGATCAAAGGTCATCACGTTGTGCATGCGCCACTCGTCCAGGTGGTCGGTCTGCAACCGGCGCAGGCTGTCCTCCAGTTGGCGCTTGGCGCCATCGGCCGTCTCATCGCGCACCTTGGTGGCGATCCACATCTCGTCGCGGCGCTCTTTGGCCACCAGGCCCACGCGCTCCTCGGATTGCCCGGCGGAGTAGACCCAGGCCGTGTCAAAGTAGCGGATGCCGCGGTCGATGGCGGTGTTCAGGATCTCCACCGCCTGCTCCTCCGTGCACCCCTCCTCGTCCACGAGCCGCTGGCACCCCAGGCTCAGAATCGGCATCATCTCACCGGTCTTGCCCAAGATTCGCGTTTCCATAGCTGACTCCTTTCACGTAGCGGTGACACGATAAACAGAATCAACAGGGATGGACAGGATAGACAGGATAGGACATGAGGCCAGATTCGGCCCGGTTGGCATGGCTCAGGGACGGGCGCCGCGATGAAACCTCCTGAACTCTAGTTTGGGGTTGCCAAAGTTGATCAGTAAGCCAACGTCCAGGCCAGTTGCATTGAGATAGTTGATAATCTGTGCCTTGTGTTCCGGCAACAGCGCTGCGACCGCTTTGAGTTCCACGATGACACAATCCTCGACCATCAGATCGGCGACAAACTCGCCCACGACTTGCCCGCGAAATCTCACCGCGATGGGGCTCTGTCGCTTGACTGCCAGGCCTTCCCCTTTGAGGGCAATCTCCAGTGCCCGCTCATAGACAGACTTGACAAAGCCAGCTCCGAGCTCGCCGGCCACCGCGAATGCGCATCGCAAGATGGCGCTGCTAACCTCAGCGTGAACCATGGGTGCTTTCGACGCCGCGTTAGTGGTTGATCGCGTATGCTCGGCCGACATGCAGGCTCCCTAACGATTGCCCTATCCTGTTGATCCTGTCCATCCCTGTTAGATTCCGGTCCCTATCGCTTGACCCACTCCTTGCCTTGCCAGTTGACCGATTTCCACGGCATGTT
>CAZMAI010000389.1:0-2332 GCA_964564195.1 uncultured Anaerolineales bacterium
CCGTTGCAGGTGCAGACGCCACTGCCATCGCGGCGCCGACGGCCGTGGCGCCGCCTACAGCTGTCATCTCAGAGGGTGCCGCGGCTCCGCTGCTGGACCCCGGGCGGGCAGTGGCGGTCGCCTCGCAAGCGGTGGGCGCCGAGGGTGGTTCGCTGGCGGTGTTTGATCTCACCAGCGCGCTCTACGGTCTGGAGGTGCACGTGCCCGCTGGCGCCCTGGGGGCGGGCGATCGCGCGATGCTTCTGGCGAGCCAACTGCCGGAGCCGCCTGCGCTACAGCTGGCGGACATGGCGCAAGAGGACCCGACCTTGATCGATCATCTGGATGCGCTGGTCGCGTCGCCGTCCGATCCGGCGCTGGCCTACCATCCCATCTGGCAGGCCCCGGCGATGCTGGCTGGCGAGTGGGACCTGATCTCGCCCCTGGTGCTCCTGGAGCCAGAGGGATATGCCTTCGAGCAGCCTGTGCTCGTGACCCTGCCGCTCGATGCAGAGGCCATTGCCAACGTCGTTGATCCGCTGGACTTGCTGGTGATGGGGCGCTCAGTCGTGGACGGCATCGTCCATTGGGAGATCGTGCGCGAGTATGTTCTGGATCGCGAGTCGGCGACGGTCATATTCGAGACCACGCACTTTTCCTCCTGGGGGGCCTGGCTATGGCGCAAAACGGGCAACGCCCTGTACGCGGGGTACCTGCACACGTATGGTGCTGGCGAACTGCTGGCTCTGGAATCACAGCTGCCGCAGGACACGCTCAAGAACCTGGTCAGGGCCATGGTGTGCAGCCCCAGAGCTCCTTACGTGGATATGAGCCGGGCTCCCAACCGCTTTGACACGCTCATCTTCCTGGGGTGGGGCCATGGCGGCAGTCTGGGCGGGGGGCTAGACCCGGACTATATCGCCATGGAAAAGCGTCTCGAAGCATGGATCTTGAGCCTCAATCCGCGCACCAACCCGGCGGGAAGCGGCACGCGCGCGCCGGGATCCGTCGGAGTTGAGGAGGTCTTTGCGCAGGCGTTGGAGATCGCGGACGGAGACGTGTTTGCCGCCCTGCTGACTTCCCACAGCATCATGCGCATCCATCAGAAGAAACATGCGGTGCAGGAAATGATGAGCCCCTACCGTCCGGATGGTGGCGACCAGGCAGGGGCCTACTATCATCTTTTTGGCACGATGATGTACAGCTTTCTGCAGGAACACAACAAGACCGCCGGATGGGCCGAGGCGTTCACGCCGGCTGCCCTCGAGGGGATCGCCAGGGGGTGGAGCCCGGAGCAGGTCGTCCTTTTTGAGGAGACGATCTTTGCCAGCGAGGGCGGCGATATCCGCGGAGATACGATGGAATATGCCCTGGACCGCCAGGGCGTGGCGATTGGTCGTGCGCTATACCAGGCCTTTACGGGGATGGGCACAGCGGAAATGGCCCAGGCCTACGGCATCGATCCCGTCAAGGACTGTCAGAAACCTGAGGCGCCGCCGTCAAGCAGAGCCGCATACCTGCAAGGCGATCTCGCCAATCTCAAGTCGCAGGCGCCTACGCCTGTGCTGGGGCTGTGGTGGGGATGGTGGCAGCAGGACAGCGCCATATCCTCCTGGATCGCCGGCGGCTGCCCGGTGTATCCTCTCGTCCCGCAAGCCACCAGCCTGGATCTGTACGTGGAGGTCGACCTGGGCACCGGTCTTGTGTCGGGCAGATGGTCGGGGGCCGCCCAGGGGCAGACGGCGGGATTCTCTCCCTCTGAATTCGCCAAGCAGGCCGCGGGCAAGGTGAGCGGCTCGATTGACCTGGGTAACGCGACAATTGACGCGGATGGCAAGGGATTCACGTTCGAGGGCCAGGGCACGTCGCTCATGAACATGTCGGGCACGATCAGCTGCCCCGGCCGGGACGACAAGAGCACGTCAGCGTCGATGACTCTGCCGACGACCGTACGCGGGGAGTGGCGCGAGGGCAAGGGATTCGTCAGCCTGGAGGCGGGCAGCGAGGAGCTGGGGATGCGCTTCACGATCTGGGCGGTGGATCCGCCCTTTATAATCACTCCGTAGCATGGTTGAAGTGAGACGTACCCACCGCGAGCGCCTGGTTCAGGGGCATAGATACAGCCCCTCGCGGGATGGGTGCCATGGTGTTGCGGTGCACTGCGGATGATCTTACGCCGGCAGGTGACAGCAGAGTCGGTCGTGCAGCAAGGGAGATAAGCGTATGCGTTGTCCAGTCTGTAAACTCGAGGTGCGTGAGGGGCTGAACCGGTGCCCCTGGTGCGGGAGCAGCCTTGCTAGCGTGCCATCGCCTGTCCCGCCGCCTGGGCGGCAAGTGCCGCCTCCCTCGCCGC
>CAZMAI010000390.1:0-2328 GCA_964564195.1 uncultured Anaerolineales bacterium
GACCAATCGTGCAGGATCGGATCGGTCCATGACGTAGACTCGCTCAAGTGCAGGGAACATCCGTAGAACGCGGCAAAGATCTCCGGTCCCAGATTGGGCATGGCGACGGGCAGCGTGTCGCCGAGGAACTCGTGGTTGCTGAGGTGGGCCAGCATGTACCGCGCCTGATAGTCCGCATCCAGCCAGCGCTCACGCAGTGTGGCATGACTGGACTCGGGCAGGGCCACGCGTTCCTCAAGAGGACGCAAAAGTGAGAACTGGACCACTGGTCGGTCGACGATCTCGCGCTCCCAGAAGGCGGCGATGCGCTGCGCGCTTTGCTCATAGTCGGGTTTGAGTCTGAGCATCATTACTCCTGCTGACCAGGGATTGCAGAGCCAAGCTTAACCCAAAGCGCGCCGACTGGCCAACCCTCAGGCGTGTCGTCGTTGGAAGGCGAGTCGACAATGGGCCTCTCCGGGACTAATATTGAGAGGCTTCTCAAGGAGGGTAGATTGTCTGCGTACCGGGTCGAGCTAGAAGTCTATCAGGGGCCCCTGGATCTCTTGCTCCGTTTGATCGAGCGAGAGGAACTCGACATCACGACCGTCTCGCTGGCGCTGGTGACCGACCAGTATCTGGCGCATCTGGCGGAGGTGCAGGAGCGCTCGGCCGCTCAGCTCGCCGATTTCTTGCAGGTGGCGGGACGCCTGATCGTGATCAAGTCACGGGTGTTACTGCCGCGTCCGGAGGCGCCTGCCGATGGCGGAGAACTCGCCGCAGATGAGGACGACCTTGTTGCTCAGCTGCGCGAGTACAAGCGATTCAAAGAGACGGCAGCTCGGCTGCGCGAGATCGAAGAGAGCGGCCGGCGCACGTACCCCCGTGCGGCACCACCGCCGCACATGGAGCCCCGCCTCAAGCCAGGGGATGCCACGCTCGCCGATCTGATCACCGCCTTCCGCCAGGTGCTGGAGGCGCACCCGCCGCTGCAGCCGGTGGACGATGTCGTTTCGCCGCTCAGTGTGCACATCGGCGACTGCATCTCCCTGATCCTAGACCGTGTGGGCCGTTACCCGCGGGCGCGGTTCAGCACGCTGCTGCGCTCGGCGCGCAGCCGGCTGGAGGTGATCGTCACCTTTTTGGCGTTGTTAGAGCTGATGAAGCAGCAGCGCGTCCGCGCGATTCAGGAGCGGCCCTTTGGCGAGATCTATATCGAGGCGCGCGTGCCCGATCCCGATCTATCGCCAGATACCTCGGAGACGGAGACCGTCTACGAATCCTAGCTCCCCGCCAGGGCACGCAGTATGAGCACTGCGGCCCCCTTGTCCAGCGGCTCGTTGTTGTTGCCGCACTTGGGCGATTGGATGCACGAAGGGCACCCCTCGGTGCAGGGGCACTCGCTCACCAACGCCACGGTGCGTTCCCAGAGCTCCCGGATCATCTCAAACCCCTTGGCGGCGATGCCCACCCCTCCCGGATAGGCGTCATACACAAACACCTGCGCTGCGCCAGTGTCCGGGTGCACAAGGGTCGAGACGCCCCCGATGTCGTTGCGGTCGCACATGGCGAACAGGGGCAGCATCCCGATCACGGCGTGCTCCACCGCGTGCAACCCGCCGGCGAGGTCGAGGTTCTGTGCGAGCACGTCGCGGCGCGCGCTGTCGGGCAGGCCAAACCAAAGCGCCTCGGCTTCAAAGGACCGGGGCGGGAGCGCCAGATCGAACTCGCCCCGGGTGGCCCCTGTGAACTGCTCGTGCTGGCGGTATCCCAACACCTGCACCGTCACGCGCACGCGCCCCAGGTACACTTCGACAGGCAGATCGGTCCGCGCCTGTGTCGAGCGGATGACCTGCACCTGGTTGTCCTCCACGGGCTCGGTATAGTAGGCGGCCTCGGTGGGTTCGGCGAGGGCGATATGGTGAACCAGGTCCAGCTCGGTGATCAGGTAGCTGCGCCCCTGATGCAGATGGATCGCCCCCGGGTACACACGGAAAAAGGCCCCCGCTGCGTCCAGCTCCTCCAGTACGGCGTTGTCGTCGGAGGTGTCCAGCAGCAGGAATGGCTCTCCCTCGGTCCCGCGCAGGCTGACACGCTGCGCCGGCGCGTCTTCCCAGGGGAAGAACCACCGCTCACCACGGCGTTCCAGCAGGCCTTCACGCACCAGAGTCTCCAGCAGGGTGCGTGCCGTTCGGCCAAAGAGCGCCAGGTCCTGCTCCCCGAGCGGCACCTCGTAGGCCGCACACTGCAGGTGTCCGCGCAGGAGATACCGTCTTGGTTGTCAAGCAGGCAAAGGAGAACGTTGAAAAAGTGTCCCTCGATTGCCGGACCGGTGAGGGATGAGTAGAG
>CAZMAI010000391.1:0-2328 GCA_964564195.1 uncultured Anaerolineales bacterium
GACAATGGCGCGACCCCGCTGTGCGACGAAGAGTCGATCACGATCACCGTGGACGAGGTCAACAGCGCGCCGGTGCTCAACCCGGTGCGCGACAAGACGGTCGATGAGGAGACGCTGCTCAGCTTCCTGGCGTCGGGGTACGATCTCGACCTGGGCACCGGCGCCGCCAACACACTGAGCTATAGCATGTCCGGCGGGCCCGAGGGCGCGACCATGACGGCGGGCGGAGCGTTCGCCTGGACGCCGACCGAAGCGCAGGGCGCGGGCGAGTATACGTTCACGGTGCAGGTCTGCGACAACGGCACGCCGGCGCTGTGCGACGACGAAACGATCACGGTGACGGTCAAAGAGGTCAACCGCGCACCTGCGATGGGCAGTGTCGCACCACAGACGGTGGACGAGATGACTGAGCTGGCGTTGAACGTGCCCGCCAGCGACCCGGACGCGGGCAGCGGCGCGGCCAACGAACTGAGCTTTAGCTTCGCGGGCCCGTCGCTGGGGGCCACGCTGACACGCACAGGCGCATTCTCATGGACACCCACAGAGTCACTGGGATATGGCGTCTATACCTTCCTGGTACAGGTCTGCGACAACGGCAGGCCCGAGCTGTGTGCGAATGGCAGCTTTAGTGTAGCCGTGAACGAAGTCAACCGCGCCCCGGTGCTCGATGCTGTTAGCGACAAGACGGTGGACGAGGAGACCGAACTGGCCTTTACGGCGACGGGGAGCGACCCGGACCTCGGCGACCGTGCGGCGAACACCTTGAGCTACAGCCTGGTGGGCGCCCCTGCCGGCGCAGGCATGACGCCGGACGGCCTGTTCACCTGGACGCCGACCGAGGAACAGGGCGCGGGTGAGTACACGTTCACGGTCGTGGTGTGCGATGACGGCTCGCCAACACTGTGCGACGAAGGCGAGATCACGGTGATCGTCAACGAAGTGAACCGCGCGCCCGTGCTGGACTCGATCGATGGCCAGACGACGCCCTGGGGTAACGCCCTCACGTTCGCCGCGAGCGGCAGCGATCCCGACACGGGGCTCGGAGCGGCCAAAGCGATCGCCTTTAGTCTGGTGAGCCCTCCCGCGGGTGCCGCGATCGACGCCGGCAGCGGCGCCTTCGCCTGGACGCCCGGATCCGGGCAAATCGGGGAGTACAGGATCACCGTCAGACTCTGCGACGACGGCGACCCGGCGCTCTGCGTCACGGGCACCTTTGATGTAACGGTCGGCAAGCGCGCCACACAACTGATCTATAGCGGCGCGAACACAGCCCAGTACTCAGACGCGGCCGCAGTACAGGCTACGCTGATCGACGCCGGCGGCGGGACGCTGCAGTCTAGTGCCATCGCCGGCAAGACGATCCGCTTTGACATCGGCACGCAGACGGGGCTGGCCACTACAGATGCCGCCGGCCTTGCGCAAGATGCCATCGTCCTCAGCCAGCCTGCAGGCACGCCAGGGGTGACTTCAGCCTTTGCCGGCGACACCTGGTATCTGCCGAGTGGCGACTCTGATCCGTTCACGATCGGCAAAGAGTCCGCTGAGATCGTCTACACCGGCGACACCCAGGTGGTAACGACCAAGGTCGGGGCCAAGGCCACGCTGGTGCTGGCCGCGACGGTGACCGAGCAACAGGACGGACGTCTGGGCACAAGGCTGGGAGAGCAGACGCTGCGCTTTGACGTGTTCAGCTATGGCGACAGCCTGCAGGTGATGTCGATCGCCTCCTGCCAGGCGCCGGTGACGGGCGTCGCCGGGGGCAGCGGCAGCGCCAGTTGCAGCGTCTCGCTGGGCGCCGGTGACCCCTACCAGGTGCGCACCAGTCTGGTGAGCAATGGTTACTATGCCGCGGAGGCGGACACCAGCCTCGCGCAGGTGAGCGATCCCGGCTCGGGCGCCAGCGGCGGCGGCTGGCTGGTCGACCCCGTCGCCGGCGGCCGCGTCAAGTTCGCCTTTGGCATCAAGTTCCTCAAGAACAGCAAGCTGCAGGGCAACGGGATGGCGATCTACCGCTGGACCGGCGACCTGAGCCAGCTCGTATCCGGCGCGCCGGCGGGCGAGCGGGCCTACAACATGATCGTCAAGAGCAATGCCCTCTCGACGATGGTGCTGTTGAGCACCAAAGCCACGGGCGCCGGCAGCCTCGCGACGATCACCGGCAAGTGCACGCTGCAGGCGGTGGACCGGGAGACCGGGATCCTCTATAGCGTGGCCGGCGGGTTACTCTTCCAGGTGGACGCCGCGGACAACGAAGAGATCGGCAGCGCTGATGCCTACGCCCTGCGCGTGTGGGACGCTACGCGCGTCTGGTACATGACGGGTGAGGCC
>CAZMAI010000392.1:0-2324 GCA_964564195.1 uncultured Anaerolineales bacterium
ATTTCGCGCCGCTCGGCGGCCAGGTAGCCGGCGCGATAGGGCGCGATCCGGTCGGCGAGATCGCTCTCTTCTTTGGCCAGTGCATCCCGCGCATAGAGATAGATCAGCTCGGCCAGCTTGCGGGCCCGTACAAAGGTGATGTTGCGCACGCCCTCGCGCACCAGCGCCGCGAGAATGCTTGCCGCCTCGGCGTTGATACTGTGGCGCGTGCCATGTTGAGGGTCTGTCAGCGGCGGGTTCCAGAACACAAACTGGCGCTGACCCGCGGGCGAGCCATCTCGGTCGACCACGGTGACGGGCTGTCCGATCAGCCGCTCGGCGTGCGCTCCGCGATTGGCGATGGTCGCCGAACACAGGATGAACTGTGGCGCCGCGCCGTACTGAGCAGCCACCCTGCGCAAGCGGCGCATCAGCAGGGCCACGTGAGAGCCAAAGACGCCCCGGTACACATGCGCCTCGTCCAACACGATATAGGCCAGGTGCCGGAAAAAGGTGGCCCAGCCCGTGTGGTTGGGCAGAATCCCGACATGGAGCATGTCCGGATTGGAGAGGATGACGGAGGCATGCCGGCGCAGGCGGGTGCGCGCGCCGGGCTCGGTGTCCCCGTCATAGACGCCCTGGCGCAGGCCCGCGAGGGCGCTGCCGGCCACCAGCTCGGTGAGGGCGCGCGTCTGGTCCTGCGCCAGCGCCTTGGTGGGGAACAGGTATAGCGCGCGGGCCATCGGGTCGGACAGAATCCGCTCCAGCACGGGGAGATTGTAGCAGAGGGTTTTGCCGCTGGCCGTGCCCGTGGCCACCAGGACATTCTCGCCGTTGCGCGCGGCATCGATGGCCCGTGCCTGGTGGGTGTAGAGACCACTGATGCCGTGTTGCTGCAGGATGGCCTCCACGGGCGGAGGCAGGGGGCGCGCCAGAGGTTCGTAGCACGCCTCACGGGCGGGCAGCAGCTCGATGTGAACGATCTGACCTGCATAGTCGGGAGCGCTCTGCAAGCGAGTGAGGGCGCCGGCGATCACGATTCCACCCTTGTGACAGAGCACTGTGGCATGTGGCGTGCTGTGACCGCTTGGCAAACGCCGAGGGCGCGTCTAGAATCACCGCGCGGGCAGGGCGCCCGATCATCTGTACGTGATGTGCCCTGGCGACAGGGAAGGAGAACGATGAAGAATATCATGGTAACCGGTGGGGCGGGATTCATTGGCTCCAACTTTGTGCACCATATGCTGCGCGAGCATCCAGACTATACCATCGTCGTGTACGACAAGCTTACCTATGCCGGTAACCTGGACAACCTGAAGGACGTCGCGGACGACCCCCGGTATGCCTTTGCTCAGGGCGACATCTGCGACGCTGAGCGCGTGCGCAAGACGATCGCGGACCACCAGATCGATACCATCGTCAACTTTGCGGCCGAGACTCACGTCGACCGCTCGCTCTCCGATGCGGGGAGCTTTGTCATGACGGACGTCTATGGCACCTTTGTGCTGCTCGAGGCCGCCAAGGACCTGAAACTCGAACGCTACCATCAGGTCAGCACCGATGAGGTCTATGGTCAGGTGCTCGAGGGAGCTTCGGTGGAGACTGACCGCATCGAGACACGCAGCCCCTATTCGGCCAGCAAGGCCGGCGGCGACCTGATGGTGCTCGCCTATTACACCAGCTTTGGCCTGCCGGTGACTATTACCCGTGGCTCGAACAGCATCGGACCCTACCAGTATCCGGAGAAGGTCGTTCCGCTGTTTGTCACCAACGCGATGGATGACAAACCACTGCCGATCTATGGCGATGGCCTTCAGATGCGCGACTATCAGTACGTCGGCGACCACTGCGAAGGGATCGACGTTGTCCTGCACAAAGGCGTCCTGGGAGAGATTTACAACCTTGGGACGGGCGTCGAGACCCGCAACATCGAGATGGCGAGAAAACTGCTGGCGATCGTGGGCAAACCCGAGACACTGCTTCAGTATATCACCGACCGGCCGGGCCACGACAGGCGCTATGCGCTGAATGTGGACAAGATCAAGACGCTGGGCTGGCGTCCGCGGCACGATTTCGACAGTGCCCTCGAGCGTACGGTGCGTTGGTATATGGTTAACGAGTGGTGGTGGCGCAAGATCAAGTCAGGTGAGCACTACCAGTCCTACTACCAGCAGCACTATCAGGGGCGCGAGGTAGACAAGCCCGCTTCCTGATGGCACTGGCCTAGTCGCGTACTCTGGGCCATAGCACTGTGGTGCGCCCCAACAGGTATCGAACGCCTCCGGCCAGCGCGGAGGCGTTCAGCATCATCACCTGCAACGGCAGCGCCAGCCATCCCGCCGACC
>CAZMAI010000393.1:0-2324 GCA_964564195.1 uncultured Anaerolineales bacterium
CCGTCGAGGCGTCAAAGCCAGATTTGGTTTCCTCGCCGGACGCGTTCACCTGCAGCAAGATCCTGGTCGTCTTGTTGTGGGACTGGCCGTAGCGCTCCAGGCGCTGGGCCAGTCGCAGCGTGTCGACCGAGTGCACCAGTACCCCGGCGGCGGCCACGCGGTCGGCTTTGCGGCTCTGCACGTGCCCGATCATGTGCCAGGTTGGGCGCTCAGGGGCCAGGGCATCCTCAACGAGCGGCCGCTTGGCCTCCAGTTCCTCGATGCGGTTCTCGCCGAGTTGGGTCAGCCCGCAGGAGTAGGCGGCGACGACCTGTGTGGCACTGCGTCCTTTGCTCACTGCAACGAGCAGGACCTCGCTGCGATCACGCCCCACAGCCTCGCAGGCTGCGGCGATTCGGCGCTCCACGCGGCGCAG
Source organism: uncultured Anaerolineales bacterium (assembly GCA_964564195.1). GTDB lineage: Bacteria > Chloroflexota > Anaerolineae > UBA1429 > UBA1429 > JAAYED01. The sequence goes on from CAZMAI010000393.1 coordinate 416, forward strand.
GTTCCTGGCAATCAGTGCAGCGATTGCGGCGTGCTCGTCCCCTTTGTGGTCCACAGTACTCTTCATTATACACCCGATGGTCTCAAGCCGATGATTGCCCCAAAGCGCCCTGAGGAGGTCCCTTGCCTTCTGTAGCTGTAGAACAGGTCGCTGCGGCAGGCGGTGCACAGGCGCGCGGTCTCGATCTGTTCGAGGCCAGCCTCGCGCAGCTGCATGTGTACCATGGCCCAAAGATTGAGGTGTGCGTGCCCGGAAGGCTGTGTGCGACCGACGAGATTCGTTGCCTCAGGAAAGGCCGTGCGCACAGCCGCGACTACCTCAGGCCCCACCTCATAGCAGCAAGGGCCGATGGAAGGGCCGATGGCGGCCAGGATATCTTCCGGCCGGCAGCCGTACTCGCGGACCATGGCGCTCGCTGTGCGGGCCGCCACGCGGGCCAAAGCGCCGCGCCAGCCGGCGTGCGCCAGCCCGATGGCGCGCAGAACTGGATCGTAGAACAGCACAGGGACGCAATCCGCAAAGCGCATCATTAGATACAGCCCCGGCGTGTTGCTGATCAGCCCATCGGTGGAGGGGATGATGGTCCCTGCCTGGTCGGGGCCGACGGCCGCAACCTCTGCGCCGTGGACCTGATGCGCGGTGATGACCTGCTCGGGCGCGATGCTGAGCGCGGCATAGAGCAGCGCATGGTTGGCATCCACGGCATCGAGGGCATCGCCCACGGTATGCCCCAGGTTGAGGCCGGTGATGGCGCCGTGGCTCACGCCGCCGCAGCTCAGCGAGATCCCAAGAGCCAACGTTTGCTGAGCCAGGCTATCGAACCGGTAGAGCACGGGCGCGTCACTCTTCACAGCTGTCTTCCTCCATTGGCGGGGACCACTCGGCGGCTCCCCGCGGGCCGATCTGGACCTGCTGCCAGGGTAGCTCAGCCTCGGCCGGGCGGGCGGACAATTCCATTTCCATGTCGATAGCGGCTCGCCGCAAGGCGCGGGTAAAAGCCCTGGCCGTGGGTCTCTCCATGCTCAGCAGCACCTCGCCGATGCGCCGGTCGCCGCGTGCCAGCACCGCCTGTACCTGCGACGCATCCACGGTTTCTGCGCGGAACTGGACCCGCAGTGCGCGGCAGCCCTCGCGAAGGCGGCGAATGCGCGCCTCCAACACCGGACCCTCGGCCATGGCGACGCGCTGGAACGGCGTGTGCGCCTTGGGCACAAAGGGGGTCACGTTGAGCACCACCTCGCGGTCAAAGCGTGTCTTGACCTCGGCCACCAGGCTGAGGAGTTCGGTCATATCTTCGTCGGTCTCGGTGGGAAGGCCGATCATGCTATAGAGCTTGAGCGAGGCAAAGCGCCCGTGGAGCCGCTCCGCCGCGCGCAGTACGTCCTCATGGGTGATCCCTTTGCGGATCAGACGGCGCAGCCGCTCCGAGCCAGCCTCCGGTGCGATGGTGATAGAGCGGCTGCCCGAGGCCTCCAGAGCGTCGATCAGTGACTCTGCCAGGGGTCGGACGCGCAGTGATGACACGGAGATCGCCGCACCCATCTCGGAGAGCCTGGCTGCCAATTCATCGATCTGTGTATGATCGGAGACCGCGGCCGCGACCAGGCCGAGCTTTTGCCTCCAGCGCAGGCCCCGCCGCGCCTGCTCGAGGATGCTTTCCAGCGAGCGCTCGCGGTAGGGGCGATAGAGGCTCCCCGCGAGGCAGAAGCGGCAGCCATGCACACAGCCCCGGGAGATCTCGACCAGGTGCATGTCCCCGAACTCTGCCCGCGGGGCCAGGATCTGCGTCTGCGTGGGGTAGGCGTCCAGATCACGGAGCTGCAGGCGCTGCACAGGCTGATCACCGGTGATGGTTGGCACGAGGACGCCCGGCAGGGCGGCCAGGGCGGCGAGCGTGTCCGCGCGACCG
>CAZMAI010000394.1:0-2306 GCA_964564195.1 uncultured Anaerolineales bacterium
GGCGCCCTCGTGATTGTCTCGAGGGCGCCTTTGCTATGCTCCGGGGATCTCGGCTTATCTGGCTGACCATCGCTCACTGACGGCCTGGCCTGAAAGCCGGCTTCCGGGTGCCCTGCCGGCGCCCTTTTGACCACGCCCGTCTGTACAGTATACCATGGTGCTGGCACGATACGCTCCAGTATGAGGAGGGCTCGCTTGGACGAGAACAGCGATCACCGCAGAGGAGCTTTGTCCACGGCAGACTGGCTCGTCTTTGCCACCCGTCTGCAGGCCCTGGCGCAGGATGGCCTGCTGTATTCGCAGAATCCTTTTGACCATGAACGCTACGCAGCGATACGGCAGATCGCAGCCGAGATGATGGCTGCCGCCTCTGACGATCCGATTGAGCGAATCATGGGGCTGTTTTGTGAGCAGGCGGGTTATGCTACGCCCAAGGTCGACGTGCGCGGTGCTGTGTTCCGCGATGACGAGGTGTTGCTGGTGCAGGAGCGCTCCGACGGGCTCTGGACCCTGCCCGGTGGATGGGCCGATCCCGGGGACACGCCCGCGGTGGCGGTGGAACGAGAGATCCGTGAAGAGTCGGGATATGAGGCGCACGCCGTCCGCTTGTTGGCGGTGTACGATCGCGCCACGCAGGGACACCAGCCACCCCACCCGTTCAGCATCTACAAGCTGTTCTTTCTCTGCGAGCTGACTGGCGGCGAGCCCGCCGCCAGCATCGAGACGACTGGCGTACGCTTCTGGCCAGTGGGCGGACTGCCAGACCTGTCCGTGGCACGGGTCACGCCGCGCCAGATCGCGCGATTGCACTACCTGGCCGCGCGGCCCGAACTGCCCGCCGATTTTGATTGACCCCATCCCTGCAAAAAGGAGCCCTGTAGTATGAGCGACCGCGACGTACTGGACCTTGTCATCCGCAGCCGGCGCAGCACGCGGGCTTTTATTGACCGGCCCGTAGCCCGCGAAACCGTAGAGGAACTCCTTGAGATCGCGCGATGGGCCCCTTCGGGCAGCAACGGACAGCCCTGGCGTGTCACCGTCGCCCTCGGATCGGTGGCCGAGACGTTGCGGAAGCGCCTGGGAGAAGCAGCCGCGGTCAGGGAGATGACGCCCGAGCAATCGGAGCGTTTCCGGCAGCGCATAGCTGCGGGCCCTATGGCGTGGATACTAGACTGTCTAGACGAACCTGTCGATCAGTTCCTCACCATGGGCAGCATGACCTTTTTCGGCGCGCCGGTGGCGCTCGTCGTCTCGTACCCGGGCAGGGCTCACGCACCGGTGCCCGCCGGCGTGCACGCTTTTGTGACCACCCTGCTGTTGGCAGCCGAGGCACGCGGTCTGGGCACCGTCTGGCTGGGATGGCCCCTGGGGCGCCCTGAGGTCGTGCGGGAGACGCTTCACATACCCGAGGACGAACAGTTGGGCGCCTTTGTGGCGCTGGGCTATCCCGATCCCGCTGCGCCGGTTAACCGCGCCCGCTCCCCTCGCGATGAGACCGAGACATTTGCACGTTGGCTCGACGGCAACTGATCTAGCTGAGTGTAACCCTGGTTACGGACGTGGCGGCTCTTGTCGTGTATGCTGGTCATAGAATATGCACAAGAGGAGTTGCCTCATGGAAATCGTACAGGCTCACAGCGCTGCAGACACCCCTAACGTTCACGGTGTGCGTTCCCAGGTCCTTCTGAACACCGACGAGGTACAGGTCGTGATGATCTCCATCCAGCCCGGCGATGGGATGAAAATGCACACGACCCCGGTCGACGTCTTTTTCTATGGCGTCGAAGGCCAGGGCATCGTAGAGATCGGCGAAGAGCGGGCGGAGATGGGCGTGGATACGTTGGTCAACAGCCCGAAGGGGATCCCCCACCGGCTCTCGAACGAGAGTAACGCGCTCTTCCGCTTCCTGGTGGTCAAGACGCCACATCCGCGCCGCGCTCAGGGGGCGTCATGAACCAGCAGACGGTGATGATCATCGTCGGAACGCTGCATGACCTGGCCACAGCTGCCTGGATCGGCGGCATGCTGGCTCTGGCCCTGGCGGTGATCCCTGCCGCGCGCAAGAGCCTCGGCATGGGACCGCAGACGGTGCAGTTGCTCACCAATGTCCAGAACCGGCTCAGCGTCGTGTCAGGGATATCTGTGGCCATACTGATTGTCACGGGCCTGCTGTTGCGCCGCCGCGCTGTCACCATGGGGATCGTCAACGCCAATAGCACCTACGGTGCCGTCCTGGCGATCAAGCACGCCCTGTCGGCCGTGATGGTCGTCATCGCAGTCGTACGCAGCCGGTTCGTCGCTGCCAA
>CAZMAI010000395.1:0-2296 GCA_964564195.1 uncultured Anaerolineales bacterium
GGGCGGCAGGTCGTCGCCCGCGGGATGGACGATCCGCAGGGTGCGGTTATTGGGGGCCGGGATGTCCGGCCAGGTCTGTCCCTCGCCGTTGAACTGGGGCATCCAGGGGGCCAGCGCCTCGAACATCTCGTCAGCCATGGCCCAGATCTCGTCCGGGTTGCAGACCGCGGCCGTCAGCGGGTCGTGCAGCAGTGCCAGCTTGACCAGATCGCGGTCACCGGTCAGCGCCGCCTGCACCGTCATCTGCTGGACGTTGATACTCACCCGGCAGGTTGCGGCGCAGGGTTCGGGCAGCGGCCCCACAAAGGCGGGGCTGATGCCGTTGCGGTCCACATAGACGGGAATCTCGATGGTGCAGCCGTCCGGCAGGTTGGTGATCAGCCCCTGGTTCTCGACGTTGAAATGCCCGCGGTAGATGCGGCCTGTCTCGAGCGCCTCGATGATGTAAGAGCCGTGCTCGCTGGAGCGGTCGCCCAGGTGGATGTATTCGGCTTCGCCGCTCATCCATTTCGGATACATCTCGCGATACTCATCGGCCCGCGCCCGGCAGTGGTTCAGGTAGCCCGCGGTGGGGCCATCGATCCAGACGTGAGGGTAGATCCAGCGTTCCAGTTCCTCGGGGCGCTTGCGGTACCAGGGCACATACTCTGACAGATGCCCGTTGGACTCGGTGGAAAAGTAGCCAAACCGCTTGAGGATATCCAGGCGCACCGGCTCGTGCGGCGCGATCTCGGGGTGCTGAGAGATCGCCTCGTACAGGAACGGCAACATGTCCTTGCCGCGATGGGTCACCTGGATGTACCAGGTCTGGTGGTTGATGCCGGCGCAGACATAGTCGACCTCTTTGGCGGGCAAGCCGAGGGCCCGCGCGATCAGTTCGTGGCCGCCCTGCACGCCATGGCACAGACCCACGTAAAAGACGCCGCCGGCGCGGCGTACGGCCCACGAGTTCATCGCCATCGGGTTGGAATAGTTCAGCAGGAGCGCATTGGGAGCCAACTCGCGCATGTCGCGGGCGATGCCCAGCAGCACCGGGATCGTGCGCAGGGCGTAAAAGATGCCGCCCGGGCCCAGGGTGTCTCCCACGCATTGGTCCACGCCATACTTGAGCGGGATCTCTACGTCGAAGCCAAAGGCCTCCAGCCCGCCCACGCGCGCCATGCAGAATACATAGTCGGCCCCGGCGATCGCCTCGCGCTGGTTGGTGGTGGGCACGATAGTTGCCGGCAGACCGTTGTCGGCGATGAGCTTGCGGCTCAGATTGGTGACCATCTCCAGGTTCTCGGCGCTGATGTCCATAAAGCGGAACTCGGCATCGCGCAGTTCCTCGACGGCCAGGATGTCCATCATCAGCCGTCGTGTGAACCCGATACTTCCCGCCCCGATCATCGCGATCTTGATCATCTCTCACGGCTCCTTTTGCTCGGAAGCTTCCTGTCACGCACCCGCAGTATAGAGAGGGCGGCCAAAGATGTCTAGACTCTGGTGTCCGAGAGGTCGGCCCCGGGCCATTGCCGGCCGGTGCACCAGCGTGCGAGCCGGGCCAGCAGATCCAGCCCCGCTTTGCGCGAGGGCACGCCCTCTACGCTGAGATACAAGCCCCGTGGTGAGAGGGTCTCCATCACCTGGTCGACTTCACACAGTTTGCAGATCACTTCCGCGCCTTTGCCCGCGGCCTGGATCCGGCGGTAGACGTCCACCCAGCGGTGATAGCCCTCGTTGCCGGCACCGTAGACCCACTGCACGGCGTCGAGATCGGCGATGCTGAGGATCGAGTCCAGGTGTCTGAGCGCGCCGGGGCCGTCCAGGTGGTAGATGGAATGATCCAGGAACTGGCACTCGCGGATCAGCCCGGGCAGGAAAAAGCGCTCGAACATGGCGTTGGAGATCATGTACGAGAAGTCATTCGACGGCACATAGTAGCGGCCGTCGGACAGGAGCGGCAGCCAGGTCGTGATCGGCTGCCCCGCCGCGCGGAGCTTGTGAAAAAAGACGTCATAGATTCGCAGATAGTCTCGTTCTCCCCGCTCCAGTATCCGCAGGACCTCCTCTGGACTGGTGATCAGGTCCATCGCCAGATTGGCCGGATCGCGCAATGCGGCCAGCCAGTCGCCGCCCGGGTGCCAATCGGTCATGCCCGTGATAAAGGTGCCATGACCAACCTCGAGAAAGGCATCGGTGAGCGCGTGCAGAGCTTCCAGATACAGATTGGCAGGATCAAACTGGACCTCGTCCGCCTGCGACCAATCGTGCAGGATCGGATCGGTCCATGACGTAGACTCGCTCAAGTGCAGGG
>CAZMAI010000396.1:0-2287 GCA_964564195.1 uncultured Anaerolineales bacterium
AGGACCGCGCCATCCTGGCGACCGTGGAGGCCGCCTTTGGCCCCGTCGCTGAGGATCTCGAGGCCTGCCGCTTCCGCAGCGGGCTCGCCAAGGTAATGGCGGTGGCGCGCGAGGCGAACCGCTACCTGGATGCCGCTGCCCCCTGGAAGGCGCTCAAGGTGGACCGCGAGCGCGCGGCAACCGCCGTCTATGTCACGCTCAAGGTCGTGGACTCGCTCAAACTGCTGTTCGCGCCGTTCGTGCCGTTCGGCTCGGAGAAACTGCACGCCACGCTAGGCTATGACGAGCCACTCTTTGGCACCCAGGAGGTGGTCGAGTACCAGGAGACCGAACGCCGCCATCTGGGACTGACCTACCACGGCGTGGCCGAGGACACCGACCGTTGGACGCCCAGTGAGCTGCAGCCGGGCCAGGCGTTGCGCGAGCCCGCACCGCTATTCAAGAAACTGGATGACGAGATCGTGGAACAGGAACTGGCGCGGCTGGGCTAGTCGTCGTATTGTAGGGGCACCCGGCGCCCGCAGGGGCATCGGGTGCCCTTTCGCATTCCCGCCACCCAGGAGGCCAAGGTGAGCGTCGACGCGCACAGCGAACAAAGGACCCGGCTCTGGCTCGCACTGATCCTGCTGGCCTACCTGCTGTTGGCCGGGGCCTACGCGGTGTTCACTCCCGCCTGGCAGGTGCCCGACGAGCCGGCGCACTATAACTATGTGCGCCACATCGCCGAGCAGGGCACGCTGCCGGAGCTTCGCCCCGGGGACTATCCCGCCGAGTATCTGGAAGAGATCAAGGCGGCGCGCTTTGCGCCCGAGTACAGCATCGACCCTATCCGCTACGAGTCGCATCAGCCTCCGCTCTACTACCTTCTGGCCACGCCCGCCTTCCTGCTGGGCCGCGCGTTGGGGATGGAGACGCCGCTCCTGCCGTTGCGCCTGCTCACCGTGCTGCTGGGCTGCCTCTCATTGCTGCTGACCTTCAAGCTCGTTTGCGCGTTGTCGCCGGGTCGTCCCGAACTGGCCCTTGGCGCGGTCGCGTTCATGGCCTTCATCCCGATGCGGCTGGCCATCACCGGCGCGGTCAACAACGATGTCCTGGTAGAGTTACTGCTGGGGCTAACAGCGTGGCAGTTAGCGTTGATGGGAACCGCTGGCTGGACCACCCGCCGCACGGTGTTGTTAGGCCTGACCATTGGCGCGGCGTTTCTGACCAAGCTACAGGCTTACGTCGCAGCCCCGCTGGCGTTCTTTGCATGGGCGTGGGCTGTGGCGGTTGCCCGGCGCAGCGACCGGCCACTTGGCCCACTGGTGGCGCAGGGAGCACTGATACTGGCGATCGCGCTGACCTGCGTCGCGCCCTGGCTGGCACGCAACGCCAACGTGTACGGTCCCAATGACCTGCTGGGGATGGTGCGACACGACGCCGTCGCCGGCGGACAGCTGACCACCGCGGCCCTGATCGCGGAGCGGGGGCTCTCCGGCACACTGCGCAGCCTGGTGCAGACCACCTTCCAGTCCTTTTGGGGGCAGTTCGGCTGGATGGGCGTGCCGCTGCCCGCGCGGATCTACCAGGCGCTGGCAGCGCTGAGCGGGCTGGCCCTGCTGGGGATGCTGGATGCTCTTCCCACATTGTGGAGGCGCGTCAGGCGCGGCGATAGCACCTACCACGTGATGCTGCTGGGCGCCTGGGGGCTGCTGACTGTTGCGGGCTTTCTCTGGTACAACCTGCAGTATGTCCAGCACCAGGGACGATATCTCTTTCCCGCGCTGCCGGTGTGGGCGCTCCTGTTCACCGTGGGCTTGCAGCGGCTCTACAGCCGGGCACCGCGCTGGGTGCTGGCCGTGCTGGGCGCCGCCGCGCTACTGCTGTTGATCCAGGGACTGGTGGCGGGCGACGTGAGAGGATTCCTCCTGCTGGTAGTCATCGCCGCGATCGCCGCCATCATCGCCGGCCACGGGCTCGAACGCCGCTGGCGTGGCGCACCGCTGGCGCTCGGCTTTGGCGCCATGGCTAGCTTTGCCGTTTGGTGCCTGACGGTGCTGGTGCCGGCGCTGACGCCATAGATTAGCAAGACACGCGCAAGCAAAGAGAGGCCGGCTCCATGGAGCCGGCCTCTTGAATGTCCGGTGCGCCCTGTCAACACCGGATGTTGGCTGCGTGTGCAGGCAGCCAGATCAGTACATGTCCCCGCCGCCGCCGCCCGCGGGCATCGGGGGCTCTGGCTTGGGAATATCGGTGATCAGGGCTTCGGTGGACAGGATCATCGCCGCGATCGATGTCGCGTTCTCTA
>CAZMAI010000397.1:0-2273 GCA_964564195.1 uncultured Anaerolineales bacterium
GGCAGCGACCTGCCGGAGGACATGACCATCCCTCTGGTGATCGCGCCGGCGGACGGCACGGCCACGGGGGGTGATAGTGAGATGGCCGGCGACGTGAGCATCCTCGACGTAGCTCCCACGATCGTCGGGCTGCTTGGGCTGTCAGCGCCCGAAGAGTGGGAGGGGCGGACGCGGTAGTGCTTAGTTACAGGTTGCAGGTCTCAAGTTGCAGGTTTTTGGTGCCCGCCTCCGCCTCTGGCGCGCCATGCGCTAGCGATGAGAGGCCGTCGGACAGGATCGCCGGCATCTTGCCGGCTGCGAACAACATCGACGGGAGCGGCTGACGCCTGATGGCCACTGAGCGTACAGAGGATAGGGGATTGGCGGAGTCTGATCGCGGGGGAAACCAGCGATTCTACCTGATGCTGGGTGCCATTACGGTGGCTGCGGCGGTGCTGCGACTGCTGTGGTTGGATCAGAGCGCCTACGCCTTTGACCAGGCGCAGATCGCGCTGCGAGCCCTGGGGATGGCGCGCGCGGGTCGTTTCGCCTTTATGGCACCGAACTCGTCGGTCGGCACGCCCCATCTGCCTCTGTCGATCTGGTTCTTTGCTATCTTCTACAGATTCACCATCGACCCCTTCTGGGTCACCACTGCCGTGGCTCTACTCAATGGGGCGAGCGTTGTCGTGCTGGGATTGATCGGCCGCCGCGCTCTCGGTCCTGCTGGCGGGCTGGTCGCTGCCGCGCTGTACGGCTTTGCCCCCTGGTCTATCGTCTTTTCGCGGTCGATCTGGCAGCCGGACCTGATGGCGCCGCTGGCGGTGGCCTGGGCCTATGCCGCGTGGCGCGCTTTCGACGCGAAGCAGAGCGCTGACGGACGCCGCTCATGGCCCTGGGTGGGCCTGTGCGTGCTCGGCGCCGGGCTCGCGCCGCAGGTGCACTATGCCGGCGTAGCGCTCTGGCCCGCCACGCTGTGGCTAGGGATCCGCGGGCGCTGGTGGGCCCGGGATCATCTGCCTGGCGTGGTCGCGGGTGGGCTGTTGGCCATAGTCGCGGCGCTTCCCTTTGTGTGGGCGATCTGGCCGCAGCGGGCGGGCCAACTGGCGGCGCTGCGAGCGGCGGGCGGCGAGGGCTGGCGGCTGAGCGCAGATGCGGGGTTGCATCTGCTGCAGATTGGCAGCGGGTTGGAGTTCCCCGTCGTAGCCTGGGGAGAGCGCGCGGTGCTGCCGGGCCCCTGGCCGGATTTACAGGCAGGTGCCTCCTGGCTGCTGGCGGCGGCTTTGCTGGCGGGGCTGGCCCTCATCGTGGGGGAGGCGGGCCGCCGGGAGGCGGCACGCCGGGTGGGTGTCGGCGTCCGGTCGGACATGGGGATATTCCTACTGCTGTGGGTGGCCGGTCCGGCGTTGGTGTTTACAGTGCACAGCACGCCCGTCTACCACCATTACCTGCTCATCTCAGCGCCAGCCATGGCGCTGGCGCTGGCCTGGCTGGTGGAGCGGCTGTTTGCTGCCAGTGGCCGGGCACGGTCGCTCTGGAGCGTTGTCGCGCTGCTTGTCATGCTGGCCGGCCTGTTTCAGGGGGCCCTATGGTCCGCTGGTATGGCTCGCCTGGTCTCAACCGGCCAGCCCGATCGTCTCTCGCTGGCCACACAAAGGGCGCTGGTCCAACTACTGCCGGCGGAGGGCACCGTCGTGGTGGCCACCGACTGTGACGCGCACGAGGTCTGCAATGAGGCCGCCGTGTGGGAGACGTACCTGTGGTCACGGGACAACCGCACGATCGACGGCCGCCACCTGCTGCTACTGCCCGAGGAGAGTGACAGAGCGGGCGCGGTGCTGCTGCTGACGCCCGAGGCGCAGGTGCTGTGGGAGACCTACGGGCACGGTGCCACGCCGCTGGCTGAGGTGGGGCCTTACCGTCTCGCGCAGGTGGAGCCGGGATGGGCGTCGAGCCTGGCAGGCTGGACGACTTTGGAGCCGCTGACGCTGGCCAGCGGGGCGCAATTGCAGGGCTGGCGCACCGAGGGTCTGGACGGCGCTGTGCGTCTCTGGACCCTGTGGCGGGTCGTATCCGCGCCAGCGCAGGGACAGGTGCAGATGTTCAACCATCTGTACGATGGGGAAGAAAAGGTGGCGACAGCGGACTATTCGGTCTCCATTCGCGCCTGGCAGCCCGGCGACCGGCTCATCACCTGGGCCGATCTGCCGGTGCCCGCTGGCGCCGGCTCGCTCTCTTTCCGCGTGGGCATGTACGATCTGGCGACCATGGAGCGAGCGTCGATCGTGGAGCGA
>CAZMAI010000398.1:0-2270 GCA_964564195.1 uncultured Anaerolineales bacterium
CGCCGGTCTGCTCCAAACCGATCAGCCCGCGCTCGAAACACTCCATGGCAAAGGCAATAGTCATCCCCGTGCCGATGGTGTCCAGCCCGTTGGCGTTGCATATCTGGTTGGCCATGGCGACCGCCTCGATGTCGTCGCAGCCGCACACCGAACCAAAGGCACCGACCGTCTCGTACTCTGGTCCTCCATAGCCGGGGTCGACGGTAAAGCGCTCATTGTCCACCTGTGCAACCCATTTACAGCGGATCGGGCAGCCGTAACAGGTATCGCGCCCGACGATGATCTTTTCCTCCATCGTCTCTACGGCCAGCGACTCCCAGCCTTCATAGACGCCCTCCTGAAAGTTGCGCGTGGGCAGGCCGCCGAGTTGTTGGTTGACCCGTACCATGCGCGGCGTGCCGCCCGTAGCATAGGCCGCGGAGCTGGTCTCCATATAGTGCTCGCGGAACCAGCGGGCCATCTCGCGCACGCGCTCTGGGTCACTGGCGGTGGGCCGCTGATGCCCGCGCACCGCCACGGCCCGCAAACGCTTGGATCCCATCACCGCGCCCAGGCCGGTGCGGCCCGCGGCGCGCGTGGCGTCGTGGATAACGTTGGAGATGCGCACCAGTCGCTCGCCAGCTGGGCCGCACTGGCTAACCCGGATGGCCTTGTCTCCGTGATCCTCCCGGATGCGGGCCTGGACCACGCCGGTCTCCAGCCCCCACAGGTGCTCGGCGGAACGCAGCTCGACGTGATCATCTTCGATCCAGAGGTAGACGGGGTGGGGGGAGACGCCCTCAAACAGGATCAGGTCCCATCCGGCCCGCTTGAGCTCGGCGCCGAAGAAACCGCCACACTCGGACCCGCTAAAGCCCCCGGTGACTGGCGAGCGGGCGCCCATCATGTGCCGGCCACCGCCGGCGACATTCTGCCCTGTCAGGGGACCGGTGGCATAGACCAGCAGGTTGTCCGGCCCCAGCGGATCGACGCCTGCAGGCAGTTCCTTGAGCAGATAGTAAGCGATAAAGCCCCAGCCGCCGACATAGCGCCGCAGCCAGACCTCATCCAGCGTCTCGACAGAGATTGTGCCCGTGGTCAGATTGACGCGCAGGCCTTTGCCCCAATGTCCGTAAGCCATCATACCCCCCGGTTACTCTCTAGCGGTCCCAAACAAGGTTCAGCCACTCAAAGGCAGTTTCACCCAGCAGCGGGATGCGTCACCGATCCGCACGGCCTCCAGCACCTCCTGCACCGCAAGGCCTTCGCGGAAGCCGGGCGAGAATGCAGAGTCGCCCTCAGCCAGATAGGCGTCGAGGAAATCCATCAGCACGGTACGGCGCGCCGGCGTCTGCCCGGGCCTGGCGCCCTGCAGACGCTCGGGCACCAGAATGGTGGAGTAAGGATTGTCCGGCGTGCCACCCCGTTCGATGACCGTGTAGTTGGCCAGCGTCTCCTCCGGCATAAAGACCTTGAGCTCGTAGGCGTGCTGCTGGTCGTACATCAGCCCTCCCTGCGTGCCATAGATCTCGGCCCGCTGATCGTAACCGCGCCCGGTATAGGTATAGCCCCCGCACAGGTGTCCCAAAGCGCCGTTGGCATACTCCATCAGCACCAGTCCCTCGTCCTCTGTCGTCACCTGCATCGGCTCGCCCGTCGCGCGGTCGATGCGTGTGGGTACAAAGGTCTTCATCGTTGCCGCGACCTGTGTAACGTCAGAGCCCAACCACCAGTTGACCATGTCGAGCATGTGGCTGCCCATATCACCCAGACCGCCAAAACCGGCCTTGTCCCGCACATTACGCCAGGTGCCCGGCGCCTGGGCGTAGGTGGGCGATCCTGCGGCGTACAGGGCCGAGACATGGTAGAGGTCGCCGAGCGCACCTGAATCCAGGATCTCTTTCACAAGCTGCGCCGCCGGTGTGCGACGGTGGCTAAAGTTGACGCCGGTGCGAACGCCGCGCTGGCGAGCAGCTATGTACATTTCCTGCGCCTCGGCATAGGTGAGCGCCATGGGCTTTTCACAGTAGACATCGATGCCTAGGTCGATGGCCGCCATGACAACGTCGTGATGCATGTCATTGCTAGTGCAGACGCTGATCAGGTCCACGCCGGCCTCTTGCAGAAACGCCTGATAGCCCGTATGAGTGTACTCTACTGTGTCAACCAGCAGTTTCATAGCCTCGACCGCATCCTCGCTTACGTCGCAGGCGCCGATAATCCTAAAGCGCGGGTGCGTCAGGTAGCTCGGCACATGATAGTGCCGCGCGATACCACCGCACCCTACGATT
>CAZMAI010000399.1:0-2270 GCA_964564195.1 uncultured Anaerolineales bacterium
CCGGGATCACGGCGGCGGATCAGGTCCTCGACGTCTGCTGCTTTCTGGGCGGTCCCGCGGTGCAACTGGGCGCCTCTTTCCGCTGCCATGTGACGGGCATCGACCTCAACCCGACGTCGATCGCGGCCGCGCGGCGAATCGCCGAGTTGGCCGGTCTGCAGCACCTGCTACGTTACGAGGTGGCCGACGCAGCGCACATGCCCTTCCCGGACGTCTCTTTCTCGGTGATCTGGAACCAGGGCTCGCTCAACCACGATCCGGCCTGGCTGGCCGAGTTTGACCGGCTGCTGCGCCCCGGGGGCCGCCTGGCGCTGGTTTTTGAGCACCGCCCGGTAGCCGGCCCGCTGCGCGCGCATGATGATCGCTGGACGATGCGAGAGACTGCGGAGCGTATCGCCGCGATGGGGTATGAGATCCAGCACCTCCAAGACCTCACTGAGCGAGAAATCACGCTGGGCTGGGAGCGGCTGCTTTGGCGGTTGGATGAGCGACGCGAGGTCTATCTCGCGGCACGCGGCCCAGAGTGGATCGAGGCCGCCAGGCAGGAGTTCCGCGACGAGATCGCGGCCATGCGCCGCCTGGAGTGGAGCAACGCCCGCCTGATAGCCGTGAAACCAAAGGGGACCGCCTGATGCACATCACCCGCGCACAGCTATTCGAGATCGCAGCCGCGGTTCCTCAGCGCGAGGGCTGGGACTATACAACGGTGCGTGACCGACGCGACCCGGTTCCCTGGGATTATGTTGCCGTGGTTCGCCAGTACCTGCGGCCGGGCGATTGCGTGCTGGACTGCGGCACGGGCGGCGGCGAGCGGTTTCTATCGATGAGCGAGGCCTATCGCCTGGGTATCGGACTCGACCCCGAACCGGCGATGCTGGCGACCGCGCAGGCCAACGGCGTATCTGCCGGCGCCAGGCACGTGTGCTGGATAAGGGGTCGCGGCGAGGAGTTGCCCCTGGCGGATAACAGCGTGGACGCGGTGCTCAACCGCCACGCCAATGTCGCCCCTGAAGAGGCGTTGCGCGTGTTGCGCCCCGGGGGGCTGCTGATCATGCAGGAGGTGGGGACGCGCAACCTGCAGGCCATCTGTAGCACTTTTGGCTGCGGCCCGGGCGGCCAGTACGACCACGATCCCGAGGGGACGATCTACCGGCTGGCGGACACGTTCCGTTCACTGGGCGCGACAATTCTCGCCGTGGCCGAGTACTACGTGCCCTATACGCTGCTGGATGTGGCCTCGCTGCTCTTTCTGCTGCGCGGCGTAGGCATCCCGGACGATTACGACCTGGAGCGACACTGGCCGCAGGTGCTGGAGATCATCGCACGCTGTGGCACGGACGACGGCATCGTCACCAACGAGCACCGCGAGTTGCTGATCGTGCGCAGCCCCGCGGCTGTGGCAGGGACCTAGCCCCCGTCGGCCTGCTTGCGGGCCGCGCGAAAGGCCCGGATCCAGCCCGCGGCCCAATCATCGTGTCCCAGGCTGAGATTGGCCGCCCGCACCGTCTCCATCATGCGTGCATCGAGCGGATTGGCAATCGGGCAGGTGGCCCCCAGGGCGATGGCCATGGCCACAAAGGTGGCGTTGAGCGCCGGACGCAACGGCAGGCCGTGGGAGACGTTGCTCACCCCCAGGGTGATGTTCACCTCCAACTCCTGGCGCACCAGGCGGATGGTCTCCAGAGTGACGCGCCCCGCGCCGCTATCGGCGCCGACGGCCATCGTGAGCGGGTCCACGATCACGTTCTCCCGCGGGATGCCGAGCGCCACCGCACGGGAGAGGATACGCTCCGCCACCCGCAGCCGGGCCTCAGCCGTGTCGGGGATGCCGCCGTCATCCATGGGCAGGGCGATCACGGCAGCGCCATAGGTCTGCACCACCGGCAGCACCGCCGCCAGCACGGTTGCCTCACCGGTGACCGAGTTGACCAGAGCAACGCCATCGTACGCCTCCAGCCCGGACTGGAGCACAGCGGGGTCGGCGCTATCGAGGCAGAGCGGCGTGTCCGTGACCTCCTGAATGGCCCGCACCGCTGCCGCCATGAGCGTCGCCTGGTCTGCGCCAGGCAGACCCACGTTGACATCCAGGAGTGCAGCACCCGCCTCGGCCTGAGCCCGGGCGTCTCGCTGGACCAGCGCCATGTCGCCCCGAGTCAGCTGAGCCGTCAGCGTCTTGCGCCCGGTGGGGTTGATGCGCTCGCCAATAACGACCACAGGATGATCCGGGCCGATGGCAACCTGGCGCAGCCGCGAACGGACAATCGTTTCCG
>CAZMAI010000400.1:0-2267 GCA_964564195.1 uncultured Anaerolineales bacterium
ATCTGCGTCGACCGGGAGCTCAAGCGGAAAGGTCCGCAACTCGGCGCGGATGCTCGCCAGCTCCGGCACGAGCCTGCGTTCAAAGCGCCACTTGTCAGAGATAAAGGCGAGCAGGCGCGGCAGGTGCCGCAGCGCCCTGGGACCCGGGTGGTAGACAGGCCGGCCGCCCTCGCGAGGCACGACGCCCATCATCATCTCCAGCCCCTCGGAAGGGAAACCCAGCACACTGAACACCTGTCCGATGGCGCCCATGTCAAAGTAGCTTCGGTAATAGAAGGAGCGCGCCAGATCCTCGGGTTTGAGAGGCAGCGTGCCGACGATCTCCTCCAGCAAGCCGATCCAGACGCCATTGATCAGCGGTACATTGATCGACCAGATCAGCGGATGGACCATGCCCGGCATCATGTCGCGCGAGAGGCGGTTGGAATAAACCTGCACATCGGTGAGCGCCGTGATATCGCGCACTTGTACCCAGGCGACATCGGAGCCGTCATAGACCCATTCCAGGTCGGCGGGGCGCTCGAGACGCTTGAGCAGGGGCTGAGCCCCGGCCAGCACGCGCTCGATCACGGCCACAGGTACTGTGGCGGTATCGGGCTGGGCGACCCAGCCGCCGCCCCGGTAGACCCAGCGTTCGGGCGTACGCCCCTCCTGCACCAGGGCTGTGCCCTCGCCCTCCACGGCCTCGATCACGATCTCGTGCAGGCCCGTCATCGGGTTGCGGCTGAACAGCACGCCGGAGTAGACCGGCGTCACCATCTCCTGGAGGATCACGGCCACCCGCAGGCTCGTGCCATCCAGTTGACGCCGCTCGAGATAGGCTTCGACCATAGGAGAACGGCCCGACTCCCACACGTCGCGGATGGCCGCCATCAGATCAGGGATACCCCGGACGTTCAGCTGCGTGCGAAAGAGACCCGCGAACGAATCCTGGCGCGAGTCCTCGCAGTTGGTGCTCGAGCGCACGGCATAGTGCCGCCCCGGATCGAGCGCGGCCTGCAATGCCGCGCCAAGCTCCGCATCCAGGGCCTCATCGCCCGACAGATACCGCTCGTAGGCCTCCCACGGGATCACCCAGGTGGCGGGGATGCGGGCCTTGAGCCCGGCCAGCCGGCGCAGCCCCAGGGCCTTGTTGCCTGCGGACAGCGGCAGCCCGCGCGCGCGCAGGTCCTGCAGCAGTTTGGTGTTTACCCTCGCAGGTCGCTCTCGCATGGGCTCCCCCTTACTTTTCTTTGCTTCGCACGGGCACGCCCATACGCTCCATCATCTTTTTCATCATGCGGCCCATGGGGATCGTATCCATCGACATCGATAGATCGGCGTTCCCCGCTTTCTGAGAGGCCAGGTGGGCCCGGATATCGGGGACCACCGCCAGGCCCATCATAACGTTCAGGAGCAAGCACAGGGCGATCACCTGCCAGTCCCCCGTGCGCAGGCCGATCCAGAGCACAAACAGCCAGGTGCCGCCCATGACCGCCACAAAGATCTCGCGCACCAAAAAGATCCCCACGATAAAGGCGATCACGACACAGACCAGCAGGCCGATGGGATCCACCGCGAGCAGCACGCCAAGCGCAGGCGAAAGACCTCCGCCGCCCTTGAACCGGTAAAAGACAGGCCAGATATGGCCGGCCACGATGGCCACGCCGGCATAGAGATAGATGAGGGTCCCGGGAAAGAGCAGGGAGAGCCCGAGGGCGGGAATGAACCCCTTGAGGATATCGAGCATGGCAATGGCCCCGCCCACCCGCGGCCCATAGGCGATGGAGGCGGTGGTCGCCCCATAGGTGGAGAGCGAACGGGTGCCCCCGGAGGCGAAATCCTGGACCTGCACCTGCTCCAGGTCGCTATCCGGGGCGATGCGCCGGGTGATCAGGCGCGCCAGCGAGATCGAGCCGAACAGATACCCACCGATCACCACCAGGATCACAGCCACAGGATTCATGCGCCACCTCCCCCGTGAGTTGCCTCGACCCACAGCCGCCTGGTTACCGCGCGGGGCCGGCGTCCAGCGCAACTGTGAGCCACGCCATGTGCACGCGAAACCGCATACTGGCGCGGAGTCTAGCATATTCGTTTCCGGATGGAAAGAGTCCGAAAAGCCATGCCCGCCGGGCTTGGTCAGTTCTGGCACCCAGGTGATTTGCGGGGATCACCGCCATGAGAAGCTCCTCAGGATAGCTCTCCCCGCCACACCGCCTGCAGCGGGCGATAGTCCAGCAGGATGATCCCCTCGCGGGCGATCGCCTCTCGCGCGGCGTCTGAGT
>CAZMAI010000401.1:0-2266 GCA_964564195.1 uncultured Anaerolineales bacterium
CCCCATGCCGGCACGGTGAGTACGGCGGCACTGGGCCAGCGTTGCTGCGCCTGGGACAGCAGTTCGGGACGGACGACGACGATGGCGACGCACGAGTACGCGCACTTGTCCAGCAGTGCGAGTCCGGCGGTGAGGCCGCGTCCGTGGGTCAGCTCCAGCGGCCCGAGTTCGTCGATGATCACCAGGTCTGCGCCGCTGACGGAAGCCAATACCTGGTTGCCCCATGTGATTGTATCGTCATGGAAATGCCAGCGCATCCCATGCCCCTCCGCATCGGGGTCTCCGGGCGTGGCCAGGACGCGCGCAGCGTCGCTGGCCAGGTCGACCAAATCGATGCGGACTTTGACGCGTTCCGCCAGCGGGAGGTTGTCGTTGTCAAAGATGGCCCGTGAAAGCAGGCCGGCGACGGAGAGCCCGCGCGCTCGTGCATCCTCGGCCAGCGCGGCACACCAGGTGCTCTTGCCGGCGCCCCGCCCGCCCGTCAGGATACCCGACCAGTGCATGCCGGGGGGCAGCGCCGCCACCCGCTCACTAATCGTTACGGGCGGCAGCGCCACCCAGCTCTGTTCGTCCATACCACCCTCCTCGCGCTCGCTGACCACAGTCTACGCGGGGCGCCGGGAGGGGCAAGCGCGCTTCAGTCGGGCAGCCCGCAGGCATCGTCGCAGTGGCACTCGCCATGGACGTCGTCTTTTTCGTCGTGCGCGTAGCCGGTCTGCTGGCCCAGCAGCGCGGTCAACCGGTCGTAGGACTCGACAAACCCGCTGCGCATGTCCTCCAGGTCGGCATCGCGCCGCGCCACCGAGGGAAAGGTCGTGTGCGTGCGCACCCGCGTGCGGCCGCCGTGCAGCGCCTCGAAATCGGTCCTATCCAGCAGGATATTCTCCGCCGGCACGCCTGTGTCCCACTCGAAAGTCTGCACGATCCGGACGTTCTCCGTCACCTCGTGAAAGACGCCGTGAAAGACATAGGTCGCGCCATCCGGGTCGGTCTGGAAAAACCGCCAACTCCCGCCCGAGCGCGCATCCCAGGCTATGACATCGGTATGCAGTGCGGCGGGCCCCATCCAGTCCACGATCAGCGCGGGATCGATATAGTGGCGATACACCTGCTCGACCGGCGCGTCGTACAGGGAGACGGTGTCGACAAAGGGCAGGCCCGGCACCGCCGTCACGGTGAGCCCCGGCTCCAGCAGCAGGTCGGCGAGTTTGTCCAGCATCTCGTCCGTCCCCTGCCTGGCCAAATCGGCATCTTCGCCCGGCTTCCAGCCCGGGCTTGTTAACGTGAGCAGCGTGCGCGACCCGTCGGCCTCGAACTCGACGCGAATGCGGGGATCGGCTGGGAACGCCTCGCCCATGCCCATCGTTTCGGCCGGCACAATGCGGCCCTCTCTATCGGCGAAATAGTCCCCAAAGACCAGTCGCTTGTTCGGCTCGATGACCTCGAACTGGCCGGTGGAGTAAAACTCCTGCCCGCCCTCGCTGTCGGGGGCGCGCATGCTAAAGAGATAGCTCCCGCCTGGTCTCAGGTCGATCTCGCACGTCGGCGAGGAGTAATCCTTCGGCCCCCACCAGCGGCGGATCAGGTTACAGTCCGTGAACGCCTCCCATACTTGCTCCACCGGGGCATCCAACGCGCGCCGATGGACCAGATCGATCGTATCCGCATGTGTGTCCATCTCGAACCTCCGTATCATGCGCCCGTTGCCACCGGCGTACTCCGTAGTGAGCCCGGACGAGCGGGCGCCTATTGTTGAGTGACATAATCAAGTATATCATTACTACGACCATCTGACATCGGCCAAGAGGCGGATATGGAATGGGCGAGTTCCCCAGCGCAGATTGACGGATTGGAGCAAGTCACCTATACTCTGATCGCTCAGGTGTTTGTCTTTTCGAGCGGCCGGCCCTAAATCTCACGACAGGGGTCGATCGCCGGCGCAGTGCCATAGAGTCACTGCCAAGGGTGCCCGGGGAAACCCGGACGCCTCCCAACATGGAAAGGAAAGGTCAAGCGCACCGATAGCCTGCCAGGCCAAGTAGCCTCGCCCGCACATCGTCGCGCCCCTCTCCCGATAGATTGTGATTCGTGACCGTGAAAGGAGACCCGTGTTCAAGTCCCGTACTCTGTTACTGCTGGTCGTTGCCCTCATGTTGCTATCTATCACCGTCGTGGCCTGCTCAGGCGAAGGCGGAGCCAGCGCCACATCGCCCGCGGCTCAGGCTCTCATCGAGAGCGCCAGGACCAAGGATGCCAAGGAAGTTGC
>CAZMAI010000402.1:0-2264 GCA_964564195.1 uncultured Anaerolineales bacterium
GCGACCTCGTCCACTATGGCAAACAGCTTGAGGAGGCACGGCGCAGGTTGGAGCGGAGCTGGCAGCGACTCCAACGCCTCGAGCCTCAGCAACCGCCACTCCCTGATGAGGACATCAGCAAGCTCACGGAGGATGTCGCCCTCTGGATGGCAACGGGCGAGGCAGAGGCCGCGAACCCTGCAGTTCTGTCCGCGATCGTGACCCATCAGGCCAGCGATCTCGAGCGGCGCATAGATTTGGCGCGGCGCCAGATCAGCGATGGCCGGCAGGCCCTCAAGGCGCTGGAGCGCCAATTCCAGCAGCTGGGTCAGGCGCTGCAAAAGACGCGGGCGTCGCTGCGGTCGCTGCAACAGGACACACAATGGCAGCAGATCATATGGGTGCTTGGCTCTGGTGAAGAAACCTGGGAACGTGCCCTGGCTGCCCAGGCGTCCAGCCAGGAGTCCGACTCGCTGAACCTGGCGGTGAACGAGATGCAGCGAGCGATCAACATCGGGCAGGAGGCGCAGCAGATCTATGCAGGGAGTGAGCAGCAGCTGCGGTCTGCGCTGGACCGCCTGAATCGCGAGTACCGTGGCGTCACCAACGATCTGGATCGTGCGCAGCGGCGCGCCAATCAGCTCAGACAGGAAGGACCGTCGGAAGAGTTGGAGGCGCTCGACGAGCGCATCTCCAGCGCAATGAGCCTCGTCAGTATGGCACAGAACGCGAGTAACTTTGAGGATGCATTGCGTCATCTGACTGCTGCTCAGGAGGAGCTGGGCCGTTCCTAACGCGCAGGACCAATCTGGTCCGGTCTGGACCACACCGGGTGAAGCATCGCCCACTGAGTCGGGACCTGGAGGATGGTTTCCTCCACGAGTTCCAGCACGCGGCGTGTGTTCAGCTCGACCTCTTGCTCGCGATCGCCGGTACGCACCATGTCCAGTGGTGGCCAGAAGGTGAGCGAATACGTGTGATCAGGGCGGCGAACACATGATGCGACCATGATCCTTGCACCGGTCTGGAGGGCCAGTCGCACATGCCCGCGCGGTAATGGGGCTGGCCCGTCAAAGAACTGGATCGGAGGATCGTCATAGTCCATCGGGCGGTCAACACCGGTGGCGACGATGCCGCCGCTGCGCAGACGCCGCATCGCGGTGCGAAGGGACTGAACCGAAAGTGGCGTCACCACGAGGGCGCCCCTCTGCCGGTAGCTGTTTACCGCATCCTGCGCCGGATTCCGGTCCGGTAGGCTGAGTAACTGAACCTCGACATTCTGGCCAGCGACCCACTGAATCCCCAGGTCAAAGTTGCCCACGTGACCGGCTACGACGATCGTACCGGTGGGATCGCTGAACTGCTGTAGGGCGACCGCCCAGCCATCCGGATCAGGGGTGAGAATGCCGCCTCGCAGGAGTTTTTCTCCGCGGATGTGAATCATGTCAAAGTAAGTGCAGCCCAGCTCGTAGATGGCCTCCTCTGCCAGATCATTGAGAACCTTTGGGTCTGCCTCTGTCAAGTGGCTCAGGTTCTCACGGAGTATGCGGTACACTCTGGCACTTTTCCTGCGCATGATTCTGGCCGCTTGTCGGGCAAGCCAAAAGCCAAAGCGCCTGGGAAGGATGCGAGCCAATACCATACCGACTTTGATCGGGAAGGCGGAACGATGGGCGCGCTGTGGGGGCATCGTGGCACTCCTGCTCACTTGGCTTCGGATCGCACGAGCCCTGCAAAGGACTCGATGATGACTGGCAGGCCGCGTACCACGCAGAACGCCGTGGCGATCCATGAGAGGATCAACGCTACCAGGTGGATCGTGTTCACAGTTTGTATCGAGCTCCGTCCGATCTCGACGTAACTGTCCAAAGCCGCGGTGAGGGCCAGCAGGGTAAAGGCCAGTGCCTTGGCGATGCCGTAGCTGCTGCGCATATACGGGCTGCCCACCAGAAAGCTACCGGTCCGCGAGGTGGTCGTGCCAAAGGGTGTAGTCCCCTGTTTGATGCCGACGGCCCGCAGGGCATCCACCACGGTGCCGCGAATGATAAAGATGATGGGTATCGCCAGAGGGACCAGGCCCAGGTGCGCATAGACGACCCACATCACGAGCTCCACCGAGCGATCGGTCATGATATCGAGCACACTGCCGAGGAGCGACTCCTCATGGCGGGAGCGTGCGACGATCCCATCGATAGAGTCCATGATGATTAGCAGCACCACCAGAGGGACGGTCGCCAGCCTGGCCCCGGGGGAGGGCAGTGTGAGCAGGATCACGATCAGGAACA
>CAZMAI010000403.1:0-2255 GCA_964564195.1 uncultured Anaerolineales bacterium
AGCGGCGCCTCCGAGTCGTAAGGCAGGTCCTCCGCCTGGCGCTCGACGGCCGCCATGGAAGAAGGCAACTCAAACGGCAGGCGCCCCTCAGGCCGGGCCTTGCCAAAGATCACGTCCAGCACCGCGGCATCGCTGGCGCCATAGTCAGCCAGCAGCGCCGCACTGGCCCCGGCGATCTCGGGGATCACCGCGGGGCGGTCGAGCTGGATGCAGACGATGGTCGGGGCCTGGGCCATCAGGGCGAGCAACCGCTGGCGCTCAGCCTCACCCAGGTCCAGGCGGCCGGCGTGGATGCGGCTCTCCAAAAAGCCAGAGCGCGGCTCGTAGGGCGTGCCCATGCGCAGCAGGACATAGTCCGCTTGCGCGGGATCGTCCGCCAACTCGCCGTACCCAGAAGCGACCTCGGGCGCCACGCCCTCCAGGAAGAGTCTTGGCCGGCCTTTCAGCGGCAATGCGGGAGCGTCGTTCCCGTTCTTGAGCAGTGTGATCGAGCGGCGTTGGGCGGCCTCTCCGGCGGCCATAAAGTCGGCGCGCCCTAGGATCGTCTCGGCGGCGTCCGGGTCGACATACGGATTGTCGAACAGGCCCAGCACGAACTTTTCCCGGAGGATACGCCGCGCCGAGACGTCGATACGCGCCTCGCTAACCAGGCCGAGACGCACGGCCTCGACCACCAACTCTGGGCACTGCTCGCCTCCGAACTGGTCGACGCCGGCCTCGAGGCACTGGACAACGCGCTCCAGCGGCGTCAGGTCCTCCACGCCCCAGGCACGGGCTTCCATGACGCCGCCGCCCACCTCTCGCGTGTTGATCAGCATCCAGTCGGTGCACACGATCCCATCAAAGCCGTAGCGCTCGCGCAGCAGGCCGGTGATCACATCCTTGTTGAACCCAAAGCCCACCTCCTCGATCCCCGGCAGGCCGATGGGCTGGCCATAGTAAGGCATGATCTGGCTCGTGCCGGCGGCAAAGGCCGCCTGAAAGGGGATCTGGTGATAGTCAAAGGCGCCACCGGGGTAGACCTGCTCCTTGCCCCAGGGAAAGTGCGCATCCAGCCCGTCCATCTGCGGCCCGCCCCCGGGAAAGTGCTTGGTCATGCAGGCCACGCTGTCCGGGCCCAGCGCCTCGCCCTGAAAGCCCCGGATATAGGCGGCGGTCAGTTTGGCCGAAAGCTCGGCATCCTCGCCAAAGGTGCCACTGATGCGGCCCCAGCGCGGCTCGGTGGCCAGGTCGGCCATGGGGTGCAGCGCTACGCGGATGCCCAGCGCGAGGTACTCCTGGCGGGCGATGTCGGCGAAACTCTGGACGAGATCAGGATCGCCGATGGCGGCCAAGCCAATGGGTTCGGGCCACTGTGAGTTGCCCGCGGCGCGCGCCGCGGTGAGCACGTCGTGGCTAAAGGCATGGCGTGGGTCGGATGACAGCGTCACGGGGATGCCCAGGCGGGTACCCTCGGCGAGTTCCTGCAGGCGGTTCTGCCATTCGGCCGCCAGGCGCCCCGCCGGCAGAGCGTGCAGGTTAAAGTGGTTCATGCGGCGGTCGACCACCATCTCCCGGGTTCCCGTGCGCCCCATGGGGTCGGGCCCCTCGGCCAGCGTACCATCCATATTGGCACCCAGCATGGTGTGGAACATCAGGCCGGCCTTTTCCGCGAGCGTCATCTGCTGCAACAGATCCGTGACGCGCTCATCGACAGGCAGCCGCGGATCCTCATAGGGGTCCAGTTGCCCGTTCTTGTTTAAGTCCCGATACTTGAGGTCACCGCTATAGCGTGTCACGTACCCTGGCATATTATGCTCCTTCCGGTATACACAGCGCCGGGCGCACTCGGGTGAGCGTGCCCGGCTATGGAGGTGAGGCCGATATCAGCCCTCGGCGAGGAAAGCCGTCACGGCGGCGATAAAGGCCGGAAAGTTCTCGCGCCGGATGTTGTGACCCGCGCCAGGGATGTACACCGACTTGACCAGCGGGAAGAGACGCTCCGCCTCGGCGGCGTTCTCGGGAGTCACGCCGGATCCCTTGTCGTTGTCGGAGCGCAGGATCAGCATAGGGCAGGTGACCCGCTTGAATACCTCGCGCCAGGGCTCGGGCTGGCCCCCAATCTGCTCCGCGGCAGCCAGGTTCATCTGCATCTTGCTCTCCGCCCAGGGGCCCAGCTCCTCCTCGCTCCACAAGGGCGACTGCTTGCGCCCGATGGCCATGATCTCTTCTTTGGTCATCCCTTTGAGCTCGGCGGCCCAGCCGGTGCGCTGGCG
>CAZMAI010000404.1:0-2235 GCA_964564195.1 uncultured Anaerolineales bacterium
TCCGGCGCCGTGCGATTCGAGGGAAGGTGGCCGTGTGCAGGCGCCATATGCGGTGCCCATGCGCAGTGGCGGCGCGCAGAGCCGTGGTTGCTGTTGCAGGTCACTGACGGAGACAGTGCACATGGACGACGCGACGCGCCGTCTTCTCGTGAGTCTCGCCACCTCGCTGCCGACCTGCGCCTCCTCTCCGAGACCCTGACTGGCGTTCCGCAGCTGATCCGCCCGATAGTCCGCAAAACGGTGCCTCTATGCAGGCAAAAAGCATGCTGACGCGCAAACACGGCGTGTATCTATGCCGAAAGAGCGTCTCTGGAGGTCAGCAGGCGAGCGCCGCTGGGGTGGAGCTCGCTGATCCGCGGCGGCTCGGCCAGCTGCAGCTTGGCCAGGATGGCCCGCTGGGCGGCGGAGAGCTCAGTGCGCTGAGAGAAGCTGCCGGCGGCACCGGCGAAGCTGCCGAGCTTGATGCGCTCAAGCTCGCGCCGCAGGTTGGGCCAGCTCTCTTCACAGGCGTTCTCAGCCACCCGCACCAGCAGCAGAGCCAGCCAGCAGAGCAGCACGTGGGCGCGGATACGCTGCTCCTTGCGGTGGTAGACCGGCCGCAGGTCGATGACCTGCTTCATGTCGCGCCAGGCGCGCTCGATCTGCCAGAGCTGCTTGTAACCGAGAGCGATCTCCTCGGCTGAGAGCGAGGGATCGCTGCAGCGCAGCAGGTAGGTGCCATCGAGGCGCTCCTCGGCCTTGATGGCGGCCGCATCGAGGCGCAGCAGGCCGCCGGGGGTGGTGCGCAGCAGGCGGGCCAGCCCCGGCTTGGTCGAGATCACCCCGCGCAGCTCGGCGCGCTTGGTAGCCGAGAGGCGATCGGAGCCGGCGATCATCTCCTCCAGGCGGGCAACAAGACGGGCGCGTACGGCGGCGTCCCGGGCAGCGGCCTGCGGGTTGTGGCAGATCACGAAGCGCTCCTCGCCGGAGATGCGCGCCTCCTTGATGCGCAGACCTCCGGCCAGCTCGCAGTAGCGGCCGGCACGAGCCAGGGCCGCCTGGGCCTCGGATGAGCCGCCGCGCAGCTTCTCGGCCATGATGTAGGCATCGTCACCGCGACGCAGCAGACGGCGGTTCTCCGATGAGGCAAAGCCGCGATCGGCGACCCAGACCACCCGCCCCAGCGTCCACTCCCGCAGGTCCTCCTTGACCTGGCGGATGAGCGCAACATCGGCGCTGTTGCCGGGCCAACTCCAGACGCGTACCGGGATACCTTCGCGGGTCACGGCCATGCCGATCACCACCTGAGGCAGATCGCTTCTGTGGTCCTTGGAGTGGCCGTAGGTGCGAAAGCCGGCGCAGCGGACGGCCTGTCCGTCAGCGTCGTCGGCTACCTCACCGCGCTCATTGCGCGGCAGCGACTCATCGGCCTCATCTGTGCAGAAGTAGGTCGAGGTGGTATCGAAGAACAGCAGGTCGACCTCGAGGTTCAGCAGGCTGGCCACGGCGTGGAAGACCTCCTTCTCAAGCGCCGGGGCGATCTCCAACAGCCAGTCCATCGCCCGGTAGCAGGCATCGTCGCTGACCTCTGCAAGTCCCTCGATATGGACGTCTTCGGCGACCCAGCGCGAGGCGGCCAGCTTCGAGGACGGCGCCAGGGCCCGGTTGGCCACCAGGGCGAACAGCACCCGCTCGGCCGCCTGGTCGCGGCGTCGGCCTTTCAGGGCTCGGCGCAGCAGGGTATCGATGCCCAGCCGCTGCCAGAGCCCATCGAGGGCCCAGCTGCCGCCCAGGGCTCGGGAGTCGAGGAACTCGAAGCATTCACCGGCGCTGGCAGCGAGTGTTGCCTCGGGCGCCAGGAAGCGCGACAGCGAGGCCACCAGACGCTCGATCGCCGCCCGGCTCTGGCCATCCTCGCGGCCGAAGTTGTAG
The DNA here is from genome assembly GCA_964564195.1 of uncultured Anaerolineales bacterium. Lineage (GTDB taxonomy): Bacteria > Chloroflexota > Anaerolineae > UBA1429 > UBA1429 > JAAYED01. Next base: position 1,912 of record CAZMAI010000404.1, read on the forward strand.
ATCACCTGCGCCTTGGAGCGCTTGGCGTGCGGGTCCCAGACGTTGTGCGCCAGCTGCAGGTAGCGCACCACCGAGCCGTCCTTGTTCTTGCGCGGGGTAGAACGCAGGTACATGGACTAGATGCTTCCATAGAGTGGCCGCTAAGTCAACTACTTTGTCACGAAACGTGTATCTATGCATTCTGGCGATTCTGACCAGGGCAAAACGCTCTGAGCAGGGCTTTTTCATCCGGACATGGCCCAGAAGGGCGATTAGCTGCGGAACGCCAGACTACGTGTGCAATGGAGCGGTGCTTGTGCCTGCGTTCGGCGATCCGAACGACGC
>CAZMAI010000405.1:0-2232 GCA_964564195.1 uncultured Anaerolineales bacterium
CAAGCCCTACGACTTGCAGGCGCCACTCACACTGACCAAGCCAGTGGTCCCTTACCAGCAGGCCGTGGAGTGGATCCTCGAGGGCCTCGCACCGTTGGGCGACGACTATACCAGCATCGCGCGGGACGGCATGCTCAATCGCAACTGGGTAGACGTCTATGCCAACAAGGGCAAGACGGCCGGTGCGTTTTCCACCGGCTCCGTGGGGACCGACCCGATGATCCTGATGAGCTATGCCGATGACCTCTTTAGCCTGAGCACCCTGGCGCATGAGCTGGGACACTCGATGCACTCGTACCTCTCCTGGGCCAACCAGCCGGTGATCTATGCCGACTATACGATCTTTGTCGCCGAGGTGGCCTCCAACTGCAACCAGGCACTGGTGCGGGGCCATCTTCTGGACAAGCTCGACGACCGTGCTTACCAGATCGGACTGATCGAAGAGGCGATGGCCAACTACTACCGCTATTTCTTCCTCATGCCCACGCTGGCACGTTTTGAGCTGGAGACCCACCAGCGCGTCGAGCGCGGTGAGCCGCTCACTGCCGACGGCTTGATCGACCTGATGGCGAACCTCTTTGCCGAAGGCTATGGGGACGAGGTGGAGATGGATCACGACCGGGTGGGCATTACCTGGGCCGAGTTTCACACCCACCTCTACTACAACTTTTATGTCTATCAGTACACCACCGGCATCTCAGCTGCCCATGCCCTGGCCCAGCACATCAAGACCGGTGGCCCCGAAGCGGCGGAGAACTACCTGGCTTATCTAAAGTCAGGCAACTCGCTGTACCCACTGGATGCGCTCAAGCTCGCCGGCGTGGACATGCTCAACCCCGAGCCCATTCAGATCGCCTTTGACGATCTGGCGACGCTGGTCGAGCGACTGGACCAACTACTGAACCAGGCCTAGCACTGCCCTGTGGCGGGCGCCTCCCTGCAGCGCAACCGGGGAGGCGCCCGTCAAAGAACAGACCACCCTGCACATAGCTATGACGCGAGATGCTCTCCCTGTGTCCGGGAAAGGAGACGCCGATGAGTGACAAGTTGGCAGTAATTCTGGTCAGCGCCGACCGCAAGGTCCTGGAGATGGGCCTGGTTTATACGCGAAACGCCAAACAGCGTGGGTGGATGCCCGAGTTGCGGCTGTACCTCTTTGGGCCGTCGGAGGTGACCATCGCCACCGACCCCGATCTGCGAGCGCTGGTACGAGAGGTGATCCAGGCGGGCCTGACGCCCGACGCCTGCAGCTGGTGCTCGAACAAGTACGGCGTGAGCGCCATGCTGGAAGAGTTGGGATGCCGCGTGCTCCCGATCGGAGAGCCCGTATCACAGGCGATCCGCGACGGCTACACGCCGATGACCTGGTAGGCCACGGCCTCAAACTGCCTGCCGCAAGGCAGCCGCACCGGAGAGGCGACCCGGAGACAGGCTATCCGCGACTGCGCGCCAGACGCGACAGCAGCGAGTCCAGCCCGTAGCCCAGGTACCCCAGCATGGCAAAGGCGAACGAAAACGCCGCGACGTTCACCAGCAGGCGCCCCCACCCCAGAGCATCCAGATCGATGAAAAAGTATGGGTAGCGCCCCCCACCCGGCAATGGCCCGCCCAACTCAGCTCGAACCAGGGCAAAAGCCAGATATCCCAGCGGCAGCGCCAGCCAGGCGAGCGGATCCCACCAACGATAGCGTCCCTTGGGCACAAACAGCAACCAATCGAGGATCACGCCCAATGGCGTCACATAGTGAATCAGCAGGTCCCGAGGCGAAAAAGGCCGATAGTCGCTGGCCATGGCAAACACTCGCGGCACGAGCAACAAGTGGTAGACCAGCATCGTGATCGTCACTCCCAGCGTCACAGCCCCTACCAGCCAGGGAGCGAGCGCGGTACACCCATCTCTTCCCAGCGCGCGCAGATCCTGAGCCGTCCGGATCGCGGAAGCCGCCAGCAGCAATAGCCCCAATAGTGCGCTCTGAACGGTAAAGTAGATAAACAACCCAGCGCTGGGCCGCCCGCTGGCAAGACCCGTGATGAGGTACAGCGCCAGGACGGTCAGCGCAACGGCACAGAGACGATAGATCAGGGCCAGGATGCGGTTCTGTATGCACATGGGCGCGCTCGCTCCTCGAGTCAGGATCCTTCAGCCAGGCAGAAAGGATTGTACTCGGCTCGCGCGCCGGCGGTCCAATCCCGCATCAGGCTAGTAGGCGCACTCGCATCACGCAGACCCCC
>CAZMAI010000406.1:0-2225 GCA_964564195.1 uncultured Anaerolineales bacterium
GGTCGACGGACAGGCAGAGCTGGTGGTGGACGGTGGCCGCGAGGCGATCCGCCTCTCGCGCACGGGAGGGCAGGGCAACCACTGCGAGACGATCCTGGAGCAGACGATAGAGGCGCCAGTGCCGGACCCGGCGACCACGCTTATGGTGCGGGCCACGGTCAAGGTACGCTATCAGGGGCTCTCCGGCGGCGGGTATCTGGCGTCAGAGTACCCGCTCATGATCCGCATCACCTATCGTGATGTGTACGACAGCGAGGCTGAGTGGATTCAAGGTTTCTACTATGAGAATCCGGCCGGCAGTCCCACGACTTTTGGCCTGGAGATTCCGCAGGATCGCTGGTACCTCTTTGAATCGGAGAACCTGCTGGAGGTTCTGCCCATCAGCCCCTACCGCATTATCAAGATTCGCGTGTACGCCGCGGGATGGGACTATGACAGCCTGATCTCAGACATCAGCCTGATTGTCGAGTAACTGCCTGGGTGAGCGCAGATTGCGCAACTGGGCCATGTACAGCGTCCGAATGTCGGACAGGATGCGGTGGTAATCGGCGGTGCGATAGTCAGGATAGGTCCACGGCAGGACGGCGAACTGCCTGCCGCGGTAGAGCAGCGTCACCTCAGCGTAGATACCCTGCGCGAGATAGATCCGGTGGGCCTGGTCTTTGGTAGTGGCCAGTACCAGTTTTCCGCCGCAGATATAGCCGGGATCGAGGTTGATCGTCCTGCGTCCGTCCTGGCGGCATGAGTCTTCGAGCGCATTGGTCCACACCTTGACGCGTGCGAGATCGCCCGGATCGATCAATTCGCTGGCGCTGACAAACCGGCGCAGGATCCGCGGCCCCATCTCGGGCGCGTAATAGTCGGTGTAGGTAAAGGGTAGATCCGGGCTGACATAGTCCAGTGGGCCGTAGCGATCCGCGAGGGCCTCCTGTGCATGCTCAAAGGCCTCGGGGCGAGCGGACAGCATCGCGACGATCAGCTTGACGGGCAGCGGCTCACGGATGTCTCCCAAAGGGTGCCTCCCCGCGCGACTAGAAACCCAGGCCACGCTCCTTCATACTGAGGTAGGACTGCGTGCCGCCGATGATGAGATGGTCCAGCACCTGGATATCCAGCAGTGACCCGGCTTTGACTGCATCCCGGGTGACCTGGATATCATCGGCGGAAGGGCTGGTATCGCCGCTGGGATGGTTGTGGGCCAGGATAATGCTGGGTGCGTTGTCCCTCACGGCATCGGCGAAAAGCTCGGACATCCGGATCATGGATGCGTTGACGTTCCCGCGATAGACCACCACCGCTCGCTGGACGCGGTTGCGCGTGTCCAGGAGCAGGACGTGCATCTCCTCCTGATTGAGGCCGGCCATTCTACCAGCGAGGATATTGGCGGCATCGGCCGGGCTGGAGATGCGGGCGCGGGCATCGGTATCGGCGGCCACCAGGCGCTTGCCCAGTTCCAGCGCGGCCTGGATCTGTGAAGCTTTGGCGAGGCCAATCCCGTCCACCGTGCACAGCTCCGCGATGCTTGCGCGGGCGACGCCCGGCAGGCCCTCAAAAGCGTTGATCACCCGCTGGGCCAGGCTCAGTACGTTCTCCTTGCGGGAACCGGTGCGCAGGGCGATGGCCAGGAGTTCGGCATTGGAGAGCGCGCTTGCGCCATAGTACTCTAGACGCTCGCGAGGCCGGTCGTTAACGGGCATCTCTTTGATCAATGTGTGGTACGATGTGTCTGCCATTATCGTCTCCGAGGTGGCGGCCGGTGAATCCGCTCACCGGTCAGTCTAGCGGCCGCTACGTGCTCTGTCAATGCTCTCAGGAGGTTTCGACCGCGTGCAGACAGTGTCCGGTAGCGATGTGCGGGACATATCCGTTGGCCAGGACGAACTCTACGATCTCGCCTCGGCCGTACTCTGCCGCGGCTCTCGTTTCACTTTTGTCGCCAAAGGCGTCAGCATGCTGCCCTTTATCCATGGCGGGGAGCGGCTGACGATCGCGCCCTGCCAGGGTGAAGAACTGCGGCGCGGCGATGTGGCCTTTTACGTCGGCGAGGGAGGCGGGCTGCTGGCGCATCGGTTCCTGGGCCGCAGCCGCGATGGGGTTACGCTGTTGATGCGCGGTGATGCGGTCTGGCGCGTGCCTGAGCGCGTCGCTCCCGTGCAGGTGCTGGGCCGTGTCCTGCGGTTGCAGCGTGGATCTGGCCGTTGGCGCAGGCTGGGCCGCAGGTCGCG
>CAZMAI010000407.1:0-2208 GCA_964564195.1 uncultured Anaerolineales bacterium
TGTTGTTGGCTGGGTCAACCTTAGATATCTTAGGGGTGGTTTTATCCTGCTTATCTACATTTATAGTTCCAGAAGCAGTGCTTGATTTATAAATTCCCTCACCAGTATAACTAGCTTTAACCGTGTATTTGCCGATTGCAAGGTTTATGGGAACACTGATCATACCGGCACTGTTAGTAGTGAAATAGTAGACTTTACTAAAACCATTGCCTTTTACAGTTATACTCAGTGTTTTTCCAATCAAAAGCTTACCATGCTTATCAGTTAATTTGATATTTAAGTTCTTCTTATCACCGTATCTCATGCTCACATTAGATATATTTAAAGCGGTAGATACAGAATTTGGGGCAATTTTAAGCTGAGTAAATCCTGAACTTCCATAATAAGAGTTATCCCCAAGAAAACTGTAGAAAATATTATAATCAACCGTATCTAGGGCGGGTGAAAACTTAACTAACCCTTTACTGTCTGTTTTACCCAGTAAAGTAAGGTTTAAACCTTCCTGAACAAGATTTAGTGTAATAGTTCTGTTTGAAATTGCCTTACCATTTGCATCGGTCAAGGTGATTATAAAAACACCAGCATCATTTTTAAAGCTAATTTTAGTAGCCTTGCCTGGATCTATATTGTCGACAATCAAGGTATTTCCAGCAAATGTATTGCCATACCATGCAGTTCCAGGGAAATTCGTCATGACTAAGTAATTACCTTCCGGGGTATTGATTGTTAATGAAGCAATTCCTTCATTATCTGTTAAAACCCGGTATGTCTTCTCATAATCTAGATTGCTAATTGTGATATTTACGAACTCTCCAGATAACGGACGATCATATATGTCGGTAAGTTTAACTTTAAAAATGCTGTTTTTACTATCAAAAACAAAAACAGAATCCCCGGAAAGCCTGGTACCTGCTTTATCAATTAATAAAGTACCTTTAGTTGTATTTCCAAGGTTTAAATTATCACCTGCAAATTTAGCTGTGACGTTGTAAGTTCCAGGTGATAGGTTAATCATCAGACCGGCAATTCCATAATCGTTGGTAACTAAATTGTAGGATGAAGTTTTATTTCCCTGTGAAATGGTGAAAGTTATTGTCTCGCCTTTTAGAACATTCCCATTACTATCAGTTAACTTAATAGGGAATGCATTACCCCTTCCATATACATGGTCTACTAGTAATTCCAGAATGGAACCTATAGGAGCTACTTCAAAGTTCGTAGTGAAATTGCAGGGGATATGCCAATCATCACCCTCGAAGATGATCTTAACCGTGTATGAACCTTTAGTAAGATTAAGCAAGAAACTTGCCTGCCCAGAATCGTCAGTTTCAGAATTGTATGTAATATTTTTACCATTACCCGTAACAATGAATTTGATGGTCTCACCAGGTATAGGTTTACCGTTGTTATCGTATAGTGTCATGTAGAAAATGTTGTTTTTACCATAAAACGTGCGATTTTGAGCGACAAATATATCTGTGTAGTAGGGGAGGACTTTCATCGTCGCATTTGCAGAGCTGGGGTTGAAGTAGCCATCACCCGAGTATAAAAGTTCAACAGTGTAATCACCGATACCGTTGTTGATCAAGATTTGACCCCTTCCGTTTTCATCTGTAACAAGAGTGTAATTTCCAACGATGCCTGTTTGATTTCTAATGATGAATCTAACCGTCTGATTTGAGATTAAATATCCATTTATATTCCGTAAAATGAAATTGTAAGCGTTGTTTTTACCGTAAAACATGGTATTATTGATATCTATAATTGTATCTCTGCTGCGGACAGTTAGATTAACGGTTTGATTGTCTATAGTGGCACTTACATCAAGATCATCCTGATTTTGAATATCAAAAGAAGCCTTATTATCATATAAATTCATTTTCAAAGGAGAACTAACACTTTTACCTGTAAAAACAACCTCCCGGGAAGGTAAAATACCATCAATATCATATATATTTCCATCCTGGTCTGTGACTTTATCCAAAGAAGCAGTAACAGATGTTCCGTTGGTCTTTAAGGTCATTATCACCCAGTTTTTTATGTAAGTTTCACCTATTGAAGTGAATACTTTATCCCCTGTGGGGCCACTGTTAGAACCCCACCAGCAGTTGCTTATATAACCATAACCATTTTTATTGACTATATCCTTTCCTAGGTTAGCAACGTTGTTGATGAAGACTGAATGGTTGATATAAAAAGTACCACCAT
>CAZMAI010000408.1:0-2199 GCA_964564195.1 uncultured Anaerolineales bacterium
ATCACCTGGACGATCTAGAAGCGCGCTCCTGGGAGTGGCCGGCAGACGCCTTGGCGTGCACGCTGGTGAGCGTGGGAGGCCGGTAGCCCCGGCCGCGAGGGGAGCCGGCGCTGTAATCGAAAGAAACCAATGTCCCGTATCCTCCCCGCTGGGCGTGCTCGGCCCGAGCAGGGAGGGAGCCTTGCCCCCCACCCGCGTTCGTCCCGATCCTGTTCATCCTGTCTCTCGATGTGGATGCCCTGAGCTTATCCCACCAGGCTCGCGAGCCATCCCAACAGTGCGCCGCCGAGCACCAGCCAGGCGCTGTTGAGCTTGAAGCGGATCGCTGCGGCGGCGGCCAGCAGGGCTATCGCTACTGTGCTCCAGTCCGTCAGCGTGGCGACGCCCAGCTTGACCGCCACGGAGGCCATGAGACCGATGGCGCTGAGGTTGACCGCATCCATAAAGGCAGCCACCCAGTGGGAGCGGCGCAAGTGTGGGACGATGGCGCTCAGAGCCATCGAGATCAGGAACGACGGCAGAAACATGCCCAGCGTCGCCAGGGCCGCGCCCGGGATGCCCAGCAACAGGTAGCCGACAAAGGTGGCCGTCTGGCTGAGCGGCCCCGGGGTGAACTGGCCCGCGGCGATGGCGTCGAGTAGCTGCTGGCCGGTCAGCCAGCCGTAGCGGTCCACCAGGCCGCCCTCCAGGAAGGCGATCAGCACATAGCCGCTGCCATACAGCACGGCGCCCACCTTGAGAAAGAAGAAAAAGAGCCGCTCCAACGTCGGCGGCGCCGTGGCCGCGACGATGTTCGCCACGGCGGGGAGCGCGGGCGCGTTCCAGAGGTGCGGCAGGCGGCCGGCCATGGGCAAGAGCGCCAGCAGGGGACCGGGGGTTCGCGGGCGGCGCAGGGCGCGTGACTGCAGCCAGACCATCCCCGCCATGCCGCCGGCAAAGAGCGCCAGGATCTCGTGCAGGCCGAGGAGTGCAGCCGCGGTCACAATCGCACCCACCACGATCAACCGCCAGCGGCGATCCACCGGATGTGCCAGAGCCGCGCTGCGGCCGAGACGCCAGACAGCCCCCGCGATGACCGCCAGCACAGCGGGCTTGATCCCCGTGAGAAAGGGCGTGATGGCGGGCAGCGTGCCATAGCGGGCATAGCCCCAGGCAAGCGCCAGTGTGATCAGGGCGCCCGGAAGGATAAAGCACAGCCCGGCGAGCGCCATGCCCGGCCAGCCCGCGCGGATATAGCCCACCTGGATCGCGATCTCGGTGGCGTTGGGGCCGGGAATCAGGTTCGTCGCCCCCACGATGTCCAGGAAGCGCGTGCGGGGCAGCCACTGTCTCCGGTGCACCACCTCGTCCTCCATCATGGCGATGGTGGCTGCGGGCCCGCCAAAGCCGATGAGTCCCAGCTTGAGAAAGAGGCGGCAGACCTGCCAGAGGTGGCTGCGAAGGCCGGGGTCACCGGGGGGGGGGGTTCACTGCGGGTGCGATCCTTCCTCGAGTGCGGAATGATGCGAGTCTAGCATGGCTGCCGGGAAGGGGGCAAACCTCGCGCTCGGGAGTCGGGCCGCGCTCGTGGCTCTGACCGGGGGCTCCCGTGCTGGCATACTGCGAACAGGTGCGCGCGTCTGGCCAGCCCGTAAGGCAGGCAGATGGCACGACAGGCGCAATGGGGGCGAGGGCCTGAGGAGCGGCATGGATGCCACGAGCGGTGATCGCAGGAACAGCACGACATTGCGTCTGGTGTGGCCGCAGTGGCAGTGCGCCGGTGTGAGCTCGATCCGAGACTTGTTTACCGAGGTCCCCTTTGACGCGGCCCGGCGCGGCCATGCGGCGAGCGCCGCCGTGCTCGACGCGGTGCTGCCAACGCACGCCGGACCAACGGCGATCGTACCGGTGGACCTGGGCGACGATGGTGCAGCGAGCCCGTGTTGGACTGGCTGCGTGCCACGGGCTGCTCGCGCGTCGCCGTTCACCTGGACGTCGACGTGGTGGACAGCGATGAGATCGTGCTGGGCCTTGGGGCGGAGCCGGGCGGGCTGAGCATGGCGGCAGTGCGGCGCCTCGTCGCTGGCGTGGGCGCCGCGGCTGACGTGGTGGAAGTGACGATCGCCGAGTTCATCCCCCGGCAGGTGATACGGCTGGTCGAGATGTTGCGTGGACTGCCGCTGGTGTAGCTGCATCGCGCGGCAAGGCTCGAGCCGGCTT
>CAZMAI010000409.1:0-2193 GCA_964564195.1 uncultured Anaerolineales bacterium
GCTTGTGCTTCTGATGACGCCAGTATTCTATGGCGCGAGACGCAAGGCGTCGAGGGGCGGCGATGCATCGACTCTCATCAGGAAGAGGGTGCTGGCTCCATATCGCACGCTGGCATTGACCCTGTGAGGGCGTAGGCAGTAAACTTGGCCCGTTTCGAGGTCTGATCGCTGAGTGGTGTCGCCTGCCCTGTGCTTTGCCGCCGCGCAAGACATGCCGATGATGATGGTGGAGTGCAATGACCTCTGAGGTTCTCCGCACCAAGTTGTTCGTTCCTCGATTGCCGGCTGGCTTGATCAGGCGCGAGCGACTCTGTGCGCAACTGGATGCCGGGCTGTGGGCTGCCGCTGCCGGCGGCGGTATGGAGTTCGCCCGTAGCCAGACCCTTATCGCTGCGCCAGCCGGCTTTGGCAAGACGACCCTGGCGGTCGAGTGGCTGAGCGACAGGGGCGTCAGCTCTACGCCGCCCTATCATCTGGCGTGGCTGTCACTGGATGAGAGTGACAGTGCTGTGCTGCGTTTCCTATCCTGTCTGGTCGCTGCCCTTCAGCACGCAGCCCCAGATGTGCGACTGGATGCGGCCGCAGATCTGCTCAAGACAGGTGTGAGAGCGCCGGGTGGCGTGCTCACGCTTCTCTTGAACGACATGGCCTCGGCGCCCCGGCCGGTCGTTCTGGTGCTCGATGACTATCACACTCTGCATGGGGAAGCGGTCCACGGTCTGGTTGCGCAGCTGCTCGAACGCTTGCCACCCAGCCTGCATCTGGTGATCGTGAGCCGGGTTGATCCGGATCTGCCGCTCTCGCGCCTGCGTGTGCGCGGGCAGATGATGGAGATTCGCGCCAGCGACCTTCGCCTGAGTGAGGAGGAGGCCGGCCGGTTTCTCGAGGGGGCCATTGGGGCCCACCTGGCACCCGACTGGATCGCCGCGCTTGACCGGCGTACCGAGGGATGGATCGCAGGGCTCAAGCTGGCAGCGCTCTCCCTGCGCGGGCGCGATGACGTCGGGGCGTTCGTTCAAGCATTCGGCGGCGATCACCATTATGTCGTTGACTATCTCGTGGATGAGGTGCTCCGCCAGCAGCCCCCCGCTGTGCGGCGCTTTTTGGTACAGACTTCGATCTTGGATCGCCTGTGTGGACCCCTCTGCGACGCCGTGCTACGGGACGAGGTGGAAACACCTGACGCCCTGATATCCCGCGAGCCATCGCCAGACCTGCCCCGCTCGGACTCGCAGGCTATGCTCGAGAAGCTGGAGCGCGCTAACCTGTTTTTGGTTCCGTTGGACGAGCGCCGTGGCTGGTATCGCTACCACGCGCTCTTTGCCGATGCACTTCAGGTCGAGCTTGGACAAGCGGAGCGCCAGATGCTGCACAGGCGAGCGGCCCGCTGGCACCTCGCAGAAGGCTTGATCTCACAGTCCGTCCGGCATGCGCTCGCGGGTAAAGACTATGCGCTGGCGGCCGACCTGTTGGGCGGCGACGACGGTCGCGAGGCGGTGCTCTGGGCAGACGGCAATTTTGAAGGCTATTGCCGTTGGGTGGGTGAACTGCCCGCCGTAATGCTGGACGAGCGCCCGAGCCTCGAGCTGGCCTACGCTCGGGCGCTGCAGTTGAGCGGCCACCTGGTGCGGGCCGAAGAGATCCTCGCCAGGCTGGCCGCCAGACCGCGTGACTCGTCAGGCAGGAGCGCCAGATTTCACGCTACCGTAGCGATGCACCGCGCGCACTGCCTGCTGGAGAGCGGCAAGCCGTACGAGGCGCACACCCTTGCGCTCTCGGCCATGCAGATGCTCGCCGATGGTTCGCCGCACGATCGGATGCGTGCCGCGCACTGTCTGGCCGATACGTCCTATGGCGTCGGCGACCTGGTTGCCGCCCTGCCGCTCTTTGAGGAGACCAGCGCGACGCCTTTGAGCCGCGCGGCTGCCCTGAATGCCGCCGAGTGCGCCGCTCGCACCCTCGCGCTGCAGGGTCGGCTGGAAGCAGCTGAGGCAAGGTGTGGAACGATCCTGGGGGGCGCCATCCCCGGCGAGGCGTATAGCAGCCTGATGGCCGGGGTCTACGTCACGCTGGGAGAAGTCTACTACCAGCAGAACAGGCTGGAACTCATTCCGAGCGTACTGCATCAGGGTATCCAGTTGGCCAACCGGGGCAGCCTGCGCTCGCCCGTGCGCGCCCATGCGGTTTGGGCGT
>CAZMAI010000410.1:0-2183 GCA_964564195.1 uncultured Anaerolineales bacterium
CGCAGCCGCTCTGCACGCAACAGACTGGCCAATGCAAGTGCCCCCAGAAGAGGCAGCAGCCCCGCCCGAAACGCCACACGGCTCAGGTTCAGGAGCCATATGGTGCTGACCGACAGAGCTGCGGCCCACAGGCCCGTGCGTCGATCCTCAAGTTCGGCGCCGAGCCAGAAGAGCGCCGGGATGGTCAGGGTGCCACAGATGACCGATACGATGCGCAGGGCATCGGGCGTGCGTCCGAACAGGGCGATGGACAACGCGTTGAGATAGATGAACAGTGGCTCACGCCCGTTGTTGGCTTCAAAATAGATCGGGCGGGCGCCTTGCAGGACACGGAGCGCATCCAGGCCGTTCTGGGCTTCGTCGCGGTAGAGGCCCTGAGGAGCCAGGTCCAGCGCCCACAGGCGCAAGGCAGCGGCTATCACGGTCAGCGCCACGAGGGCAATGTCCGTGTAGGCTTGGCTCTTGGCAGCGCGTTGGGCAGGGGTCTGTATGCTTTTCATGGCGCGCGGCGAGTATAGCATCGGGGTGAGAGGTGTCAACGGATGTGCGCTGGACCCCGGACGTTCAAGGCCGCAGATACTCGAGTCTCACACAGACCTGCTTGACTGCGTGCGCGCCAGCGCCGCATCGCCGACAATGGCGTCAGGTGATGTCATGCTTCGACACAAGACGAAGCACGACGGCCACCCCCTCGACGATCAGCCACCAGAACCCTGCCCCGCTAGACGAATGGCAAGGTCGGACGCGGTGCGGGAACGCGAGCGCCGCACTGCGCCGCCAGCCGGCCCAGCGCGTGGGCACGCAATTGTTCCAGCAACTCGGCGCCCTCGCGCGCGGTTCCAAGCGCGATTTGCCCCCGATTAGCCAGATGCACGGCGGCCACGTCAACCGGTATTTGCAGCCTGTTCCAGACCCACGTTAGCAACTCGCCATACATGCGCACCGGACCAAACTCGCCGAAGGAGGTGACCGGCTGACCGTCCCAGGTGGGCCGCAGCATCTCCCCAATCACGGCGCCCGCCAGGACGGCCTCGACAATGGTCACCGTCTCGGGGCCATAGTGCCAGTAGTCTGATTCGGTAAGCGTACCAGTGTCCGGCTCCGCCTTCTCGAAAAGAAGCTCTGCCATCTCTCGCAGATAGACTTTGTACCCGCTCGAGAGGTCGGGCACGCGACCGGCCAGGCACTGGGAGAGATCCAGCGCGCGCCCCTGTCGTGCCAGGGCATAGGCAAGGGCGTCGGCTGTCAGTTGATCGAGCAACGTCTCCAACTCTCCCCGCACCCAGCCCATCGGGCGGGTGCGGCTGGAACGAGCGCCGATGGTGATCACTCGGTTGTGGCCGTAGGCCGCTGCGACACTATCTGCCGCACGGACGAGCCCGGGCAGCGCGGCTGGCAGATGGTCCGCGTCCCCATCGATGATCGCCAGATAGCGCACCCCTGACGCCGCGGACAGCGCCTCACAGATACCCTGCCGGATGACGGCGAGCTTGCCGCGATTATGCCCGTTGGCGACGAGCTGCATACCCACGGCCCTGCTCGGCAAGCGATTCAGCACCTGGCGCGCGACACGCGCGCTGCGCGCGTCGCCGTCCACGACCAGCCAGACCTGTTCGGGAGGCACCACCTGCGGCAGGTCAGCTACGGTCAAGTGCAGGAGCCGCGCCACAGTTTCATCGTCAACTTGAGCAGAAAAGTAGACCGGTACGATGACGGCCACCTCGGCCCGCAGGTCCTCCTGGCTGCGCCAGCCATCCATGTTCACGTTCCGGCCTGCTGGCGCGCAGTCTGGCGCCCGTCGCGGTAGATCGGCCCGTATACCTCCCGATCAAAGGGAACGCAGCCCGCACGGCCATGGTCCCGCATGATCTGCGTGCAGCGCGAGCACGTGATGCATAGCCTGCTGGCGTCCAGCTCTCCCCGCGCGAGTAGATCGTGGGCGAAATCGGGATAGGCAAATGACAGCCTGCCCAGACCGATGATATCTGCTCCGCCAACGGCCAACACGGCCGCGGCCACCTGGCCCACGTATTGCCGCAGCCATGAATACCCCGAGCCCAGCACCACGAGGTTGGGTGCAGCAGCCTTGACCTGGCGGGCCAGGTCGATGATGCGGACGACTCCTTGCAGCGGGTGCTCCTCGGGCACATAACCTCCCGTGACGTTCTGATCAAAAGGTCGGT
>CAZMAI010000411.1:0-2179 GCA_964564195.1 uncultured Anaerolineales bacterium
GCCCAGACCAAGTTCCGCGAAGCGTGGGGCCGCACTGGCTCGCGAGAGGTTGGCCTGACGGTCATCGAAATGATGAACGCAGCCGAGCAGGGCAAAATCAAGGGGCTGTTCGTCCTGGGCGAGAACCCGGCAATGACGGACCCGGACATCAACCACGCGCGCAAAGCCCTGGCTGAAACCGAGTTCCTGGTAGTCCAGGAGATTCTGCCCAGCGAGACCACCGAGTATGCCGACGTCATCCTGCCTGGCGCGTCATTCGCGGAGAAGGATGGCACCTTTACCAACACCGAGCGACGGGTCCAGCGCGTTCGCGCCGCGATTTCGCCGCTGAGTGACTCCCGTCCCGACTGGGAGATCCTCGCCGAGCTGGGCCGGCGCATCCAGCAGCGCCTGGAGCCGGCCGAGCAGATGGCACCATACGCGGGCTGGGACTATAGCTCGCCCGCAGCGATCATGCGCGAGATCAACGCCCTTACGCCTTCCTACGGCGGCATCACCTACGAGCGCATCGACAAAGCCGGGCTCCAGTGGCCCTGCCCCACAACCGATCACCCGGGAACCCAGTTCCTGCACAAGGGGACCTTCTCTCGAGGGCTGGGTCACTTTAGTGTGGTGGAGTGGCTGCCCCCGACGGAGCAGCCGGACGAGGAGTATCCGCTGGTGCTCACAACCGGGCGGGTGCTCTACCACTTCCACGGCGGCACAATGAGCCGTCGATCGGCGGGGTTGAACGAGATTTACCCCGAGGCGCTGGTGGAACTGAACCCGGTCGATGCTCATGCGCTGTCCATCGTCGATGGCGAGATGATCAAGGTCAAGTCTCGACGTGGCGAGATCGTCGCCAAGGCCATGGTTGGCGATCACACGGTACCCGGTGTCGTGTTCACCACGTTCCACTTTGCCGAAGCGGCAGCCAACATGCTGACGATCGCGGCGCTGGACCCTGTGGCCAAGATCCCCGAGTACAAAGCCTGCGCGGTTCGCGTGGAACGGCTCTAGACAGACCGAGCGCCCGGCTCTCTGCAGACTGCAGAGAGCCGGGCTGCTCTGCAACAACTGGGCGCGTACCCGCATCTCATGTTTGCGTTGCGGGTTTTGAGAGAGGGTGTCCGCTTCATCATTGCTCGGTCCATAGGAGGTAGCAGGAATGCCGTTCAAGTCACCGAAAGCAATCGTTGAGACTGCCATTGGAGCAGGCTGCACCAAGGCCGACCTAACGGTCTCCAAGCAGCTCGTCCTCGGGTTCCTGGCCGGGGCGTATATCGCCTTCGGCGGCCTGCTGGCAATCGTGGTGGGCAGGGGTAGCCCGGCCCTCGCGGCGGCAAATCCGGGTCTGGCCAAGTTCGTCTTTGGCGCCGTGTTCCCTGTGGGCCTTATGCTGGTCATCATCGCTGGCTCGGAGCTGTTCACAGGTAACACGGGAATCATCACCGGTTCATGCTTGAGCAAGAGAGCCCGCTGGAGCGGCCTGGCACGCAACTGGGGCGTCGTCTACGTAGGCAACTTTATCGGTTCTGTATTTGTCGCGCTCTTCCTCGCCTATTGGACCGGCATCGTCAAGGGGGGCGACCTGGGTGCGGCCTCTGCCGCCATCGCTGAGGGCAAGGTTGGCCTCGACTGGTTCGCGGTCCTGTTGCGTGGCATCGGCTGCAACTGGCTGGTGTGCCTCGCCGTCTGGCTCGCGCTATCCGCGGAGGACATCGCTGGCAAGATCCTCGGTATCTGGTTCCCGATCATGGCCTTTGTGGCGCTCGGATTTGAGCACTCTGTGGCCAACATGTTCTTTATTCCGCTGGGCATGTTCAACGGTGCGGACGTCTCCATCTGGCAGTTCCTGTGGAACAACCTCCTTCCGGCGACCATCGGCAATATCATTGGCGGCGCTGGCCTGGTTGGCGGCCTTTACTGGTGGATTTACGGCAGAGATTAGCAGACACATCTGGTGAATGAGTCGTGGGCGGGCGCCGGAATCTCTGGGCGCCCGCCCACCCTTTTTGCACATGAGGTTATCTATGAATGAGCATACCCGTCCGATGGACCCGAGACCTGTGGCTGTACGCCCGGTCTGGGAGATGCGCGACGGGCAGTGGCGGCAGACGGACGTTGCTTCCGTACGAGAGGAGCCTCTCGCTATTGACATCAATGGTAACCGCATCGCACTGCTGATGCGCTTGCCCGG
>CAZMAI010000412.1:0-2178 GCA_964564195.1 uncultured Anaerolineales bacterium
CGGCGTTGATGATCACGCCCTGGGTGTGCGTGCGCCGCCAGTAGGCGCGCCACCAGTCGCCGTCATAGTTGGCAGGATCGAGTTCGTTCAGGTTGGTCTGCCCCCAGCGGCGGACCGTGCGATACCAGGGCTGATGTGTGATCATGGTTTCTCTCCTGAAAGGGCCGGCAAGTCGCCGGATGGTATGCACGCCCGCAGGCGCTCAATGACATAGTCGGCAAAGGACAGCGGTGCCTCTGGCGCGTTGCGCTCGCTGTAGGCATCAAAGAGGGTTCGGTACAGGTCTATAGGGAGCTGCAGCGTCGCCGTGGGCGAGAGGGGCACCGGTCCGGGCGGCGGGTAGTCGCGCAGCCAGTCCGGCAACGCGGGCTCGTGCACCTGCGGCGCGGCCGAATCAAAGAACAGGCGGCGCGCGTTGCCGCCCGTGACGGCAGCCAGGTCTTCGGCGGACCATTCGATTCCCACATCCCGCAGCCAGCGCCGGGTCTGGTCGATCTGCTCGCCGCGCCAGTAGATCACCGGATACTCGCTGCCCCACAGCATCCGCTCGGGGCCGCACCACGCCAGCAACCGCTGGACCCAGGGCCGCAGATCGCGGAAGGGATACGGCTCGCGACTGCCCACCTGGCCCTGCCGGGAGAGGATGGCATAAAAGCGCGGATGGCGTACCAGTTTCTCAGCCAGCGGATCATCCAATGGCGCCAGGATCGGGCGCAGAAAATGCGGCGCAGCCAGGCGGGCCTGGGGGTATCGCGCCAGCCACTCGAGGTACAGCGCAGTGTGGCGCGGGCTGGCCAGCGGGTCCGTGCCATAGATCCAGCATCCACGCGTGCCCAGCAGTTCCATCAGGGCCGGGTTCTCCAGGGGTTCGTCGCCCTGCATCCGGATCCCGATGGCGCCCGCCGTCAGGCAGGCCTCGGCGCAGGCCAAACGCCGCACGGTGGAATCGCCGTAAGGAATGCCAACGGCCCGGATACGCCCCGGGCGGGCGCGTTGCGCCTCGATCAGCGCCGCGATGTCCGGTACCCGGGGGCCCAGCACCAGCACAGCCGCGTCCGTGCCCCAGCGGTCCATGGCCGACAGCGCCTGGCGGGCCGTGCCGAAACGGGGCGAGCCCACGTGCATGTAGGCGTCGATCACCGGCGATGCTGGCAGCGGGTCCGTGTCAGACATAGTGGCGGTGCACCTCGTCCAGGTCAAAGCGCCCGCTGAGGTCGTTAGCCAGCGCCACGTTGGCCTCCACGCGCGCCACGCTGCGCATCCCGATCAGGGCCACGTCGATCAGCGGGTTCGAGAGCTCAAACTGGATGATCGCCGGGGTATAGTCAAAGGTGTTCTCGGGGTTCACCATCTGGATCCAGCGCTGCAGGATGTTCGAGGTGGTGGTCCGCATGGTGACGATGCCCATGTTGCGCGCCTCCAGGGCGAACATGGCGCCGGTGCCGCGCCGGTGGTCATAGGGATGCTGGAAAAGCAGGTTGTATTGCAGCTGCACCACATCGAACCGGCCGGTATCGATCAGTTGAAAGAGGAAGGGATCGTGCCCCTCGTAGGTAAAGCCAATGAACCGCACCAGGCCCTCATCGCGCACGGCCTCGAGTTCATCCAATAGCCCGCCGTCGTCCAGGATGTAGCCCATCTGTTCGGCCGAAAACGACCCGTGCAGCTGGAGCAGGTCGATCCAATCCCGTCGCAGATTGCACAGGCTCGCCACCAGCGAAGGGCGCAGCACATACTTGCCGCGGGGGCTGACCTTGGTCGCCAAAAAGATCGACTCTGGGTCAATGCCCTCCAGCCCGCGACCAAAGATGCGCTCGCTCGCACCATCGCCATAGCCCGCGGCCGTGTCGTAATAATTGACGCCGAGTTCATAGGCACGCCGGAGGGCCGCAATGATCGGGTCCGCGTCCTCGGGCCTCTCGGGATCGAAAGTATGCAAGTAGTTCTTGAGGCCGGCGGTGGCCCCGCCAAAGCCCAGTCGGCTCACCTCTCGGCCCGTCTTGCCCAATGCAACGTATTCCATCTCGCCCTCCCGCCATCAGTAGCGTCTCTATCTACTCGCGCCTCTAGCACGCCTACTATAACGGGCCCGCGACGTCCTGTCGAGCACGTTGCCCGTGGCGGGGTCATCTATTCGTGGGCAGCAGAAAGGGCGGCGATAACGCCGCCCTGATATGC
>CAZMAI010000413.1:0-2176 GCA_964564195.1 uncultured Anaerolineales bacterium
TAGTACGCCACGAACGGATGGTACCCCGAGAACCCGATCATGGTCGCAAGTTGCACGAGGCTGAGCACGATCAGGTTCCGTTTCCAGTTGATCATCGATTGGGTAGTCCTTGTCTGGAGCATTTCTTGCGAAACAGGTCTCAGCAGTGCCCTTGTGCCCGCCTGGCGATCACAGCGTGCATGTGCTGACCATCGCGGCATCAAGGCCGTGATAGACAACGTTGTCGTACTGCGTGTCCCATTCTAGGCGGCGTGCGCCAACGATGCAAGCGTTCCAGGGGTGGAAGTGGCTGGCTAATAGAAAGCAGCGAGGATCGTGTGCACGACCCTCGCTGCAAAGGAACGCGATGACGCCCCGATGGGGCCGGGGGCTGGCTATTCCGCAGGCGGTGGCGGAGCGGGGGGCTCCTCACTCTGTGGTGGCGCGGGCATGGCAGGTTCTACCGGTGGCATGCTGCTTACGGCGGGGGCCGCCGGCCCGGCGACTGCCTCCTCGGCTGTTTCGTATTCTTCAGCTTGCATCGTAGCGAGCTTGGCCGCTTCGTCTCTGATCGATTCCTGCAAGTTGGCGATCTCATTCGCAAAGACGGCAAGCTGCGGGTGCACGATGGCACCCTCATCCATGAGCGCTAGCGCTGTCTGGCCCAACTCTGTGTACTGCGCCTGCACTTTGTCTCGCAGCGCTGTGATCACGCCCTCTTGACGCTTGACGCGTAGGGCCTTTTCCGCATCGAATGCCAGTTTATTGGCCTGCTGCTTGACCGATCCCCATAGCTTCATCGAGAACCTCCTGTCTCTCCCTAGTCTACCGATGACGTCTGATCTCAGTATACAGGACGGAACGGCTCGATTCAATGCCCTTTTGGTCGTTTTTACGCAGTGATCGCAGCCGGTGTCTGCTCTGTGCCTAGCCCCGATCGAAAAAGTCCGCGTCCTCTTCCCGCAGGTAACGACTGGCTGCCTCGGGGACCAGATCAACGCCCATCCCTGGCCGATCCCAGACCCGGATCATGCTCTGCTGGACGATCGGGTTCGGCAGCCCCTCAACGATATCGTACCACCAGGCGGGCTGGCCGACCGGGTACTCAAAGGCGATATAGTTGGAGGGTAGCGTGGCGCACACCTGCACCAGCGCCGCGAGGCCCAGGACCCCATCCCCCGTGCCATGCGGTGCGATGAGGAGCCCATGCAGGTCAGCATACTCGGCCACCCGCTTGAGCTCGGCGATGCCGCCAATGTCGCAGGGGTCCGGCCCGATGATCCGCACCGCGTGCCCTTCGATCAGTTCGCGGAAATTGTCCCGCAAATAGATCTGCTCGCCCGTGTGGATGGGCGTCGAGGTGCTCTGCGTCACGTCGCGGTAGACATCGGCGAGCACGGCGGGCGAATAGTCGCCGGTGATCAGGTCCTCCAGCCACATGACGTTGAGCGGCTCCAGCGCTTTGGCCAGCCGGATGGCATCGGGGACCGTCCAGCCGGGGCCGCAGTCCAGCGCCAGACCGACCTCATCCCCCAGCACGTCCTTCATCGCCTCGACACAGGCGATCACATGCTTGAGCCCTCGCTCGGTGATCAACCCGCGGTATGGGTGACGACCCACCGGTGTCGCATCGCCATAGTAAAAGTCAGGCACCTCGACGGCCATCCGGGAGTGAAAGGCGATCGGCTGCTTGATGATGGAAAAGCCTTCCGGTGAGGCCTTGATCCTGGCGGTGTTCTCGGCATAGTCCTCGGGTGAGAAGCCCGCCATAGGGAAGCGTACCGCGCCATCGTACACCCGCACCTCGTCGCGAACCTTGCCGCCCAGCAGCTTGTACACCGGCAGGCCGGCGGCCTTGCCCGCGATATCCCACAGGGCCATTTCGATGGCGCTCACGGCGCTGCCCCACGGTTTGGTGGCACCCATCTTGCGGATGCGCAGCATGGTGCGCTCTACGTCGGTGGGGTCCGCGCCGAGGAGATAATCCCGGTAGAACAGGACGTGCGGCTTTAGGTACGGCTTGTAGGACTCGACCTCGCCATAGCCGTCGATGCCCTCATCGGTCACGACACGGACGATCGGGTTGTTGCCGATGACGGCGCATTTCAGATCGGTGATCTTCATGGTGCTCACTCCTGCCAGGCTTGTGCTTCTGATGACGCCAGTATTCTATGGCGCGAGACGCAAGGCGTCGAGG
>CAZMAI010000414.1:0-2150 GCA_964564195.1 uncultured Anaerolineales bacterium
TGAGCACCAGGATCACCGCGCCCATGCCGACGCGCATCGCCGTACCGGGTTGTGTATGTTCGTAAACAGGCATGCCCTAACCTCGCGCTGAGACGGTGAGTACTCGCACATTTTAGCGAAATGTCCCGCGCAAGGCGAGTCGAGCAGAGTGTCTCCGGCCTTGACGTGGTCCCGGCCAGTAGGATAGACTAACCCCAATCCCCCTACCCAGGAGAGCAGGAGGCACCCCATGACCCGTCGTCGCGTCGTTCTCACTGGCGCAGCCGGCACCATCGCTGGGCTGCTCATACCCTACCTCCGCGAGCGGTACGACCTGCTCCCGCTCGACGTATGCGCCACCAATCGTGCGGGCGAGCCCATCTCCGATATCGCGATCGCGGACCTCACCGATCCGGACCGGGACACGTATCGTGCCTATTTCACCGGCGCCGACGCCATCGTCCACCTGGGCTTTGTGTCCTCGCTGCAGGACCCTGCTCCTGGGGCGCGGTTCCGAGCCGAGATGGCCAACGTGGGCATGGCCTACAACGTGTACCGAACCGCCTGGGAGGAGGGTGTCCGGCGCGTGGTGGTGGCCTCGTCCAACCACGCCGCCGACTATTACGAGCGACTGATTCTGGCCGGTACATGGGATAACGTCGCGCCTGAGGACCGTCCGCTCTCAGACAACTACTACGGCTGGGCCAAAGCGACCTATGAGCACCTTGGGTTCACCTTTGCGGTGGGCCGCGAGATGGGACGACCGCTGGAGAATGTCCAGATCCGCATCGGGGGCCCGCGCGAAACGGATCTGGCACAGATGGCGCCCGGGGATCTTGTCCGAATGCGGCGCGCGCTGGCCGTCTACATCAGCGCGCGTGACCTCGCCCAGTTGTTCATCAAGAGCATCGAGACGGAGGATATCCGCGACGCTCACGGCGTGCCGTTCCAGGTGTTCTACGGCATCAGCGACAACCCGCATGCCTTCTGGAGCATCGTTAACGCCCGCCAGGTCATCGGCTATGCACCAGAGGACAACTCCGAGCTGCGCTTTGCTGAGCAGATTGCGCAGCACCTCGCTGCGTACAAAGCTCAGCATGACGAGGGCTAGTGTACACGGGAGGGAACCGGCCAGCGCCGATGACCGGCGCGTCTGCCTGATCACCGGCGGCACCGGAGGCATCGGATTCGCGGCTGCTCAGAGCCTGGCGCGTGTCGGGATGGAGCTGATCCTGGCAGGACGCAGTCCTGCTCGCGGAAGCGAGGCCGTGGCTGAGGTCGACGGTTTGGTGGGCAGGGCAGCGGCCACTTTCCTGCAAGCCGACCTCTCCTCTCAGGCGCAGGTGCGCCGCCTGGCCGAGAAAGTGCGCACCGGCTGGCCCCGTCTCGATGTCCTGGTCCATTCTGCCGGCACAGTGCAGCAGCGGCGCCGCGAGACCGCTGACGGGATCGAACTCACCTGGGCAGTGAATCACCTGGCGCCCTACCTGCTCACGCGTCTGCTGTTGGGGAACCTGGCATCCTCGCCTTGCCCACAGGTAATAGTGGTAAGCTCTCGGTCGCACCGCTGGGGTCGTATCCATTGGACCGATCCAGAACTGCACCGCGGATATAACCTGCTGCGGGCCTACAGCCAGTCCAAACTTGCCAATCTCCTGATGGTCCGCGAAATGAGCCGCCGCTATGCGAGCCTGGGCATCATCACGACTGCCGTTCACCCGGGTCTGGTGCGCACAGGCATCGCCCGGGATGTGGGGAGTCTTCCGGCCCTGGTGTGGCGGATCTACGCCAACCTACTCGGCCAGCCTGTAGTGGAGGGCGCCGCGCCCATCGTGCGCGTGATCACCGAACCAGATCCCGGACGCTGCGGAGGGCTGTACGTTGGCCCTCACGGCCCAGAGCGCGCTTCGCGGCGAGCGTGCCGCGCAGAGGACGCTGCCCGACTCTGGCGGCTCAGTGCCGAACAGGTCGGCCTGCCAGCAGAGTGAGGCTGGACAAGCGGTAAGAGCGTATCAGCCAGCTTGCAGTCGTTTCTCCTTGCCGGCCCGCTCAAGTGCCGCCAGTAGCCCTCCCGGATCATCGGTCCCGATCAGCCAGCTGCTTTTGGGCAGCTCTAACGCGACGGCATCGAAACCGGAGACGCGCCAGAGAGGCCCGCCGGCGGTGATGCG
>CAZMAI010000415.1:0-2148 GCA_964564195.1 uncultured Anaerolineales bacterium
TCGAGACCTGCCTGAGGAAGGGCGTCGCGCCGCGGATCGAGCTCGAGAGCCTGGACAACGTGGACTATTATCGAGGTCTGGGCGTCAAGCACTTTCGCATAGGTACGGATGTGGGCATCCTGCGGCGCTTTTGGCGGGAGAACGGCCAGCGCCTGCGGGACATGCTGACAGGGTAGCAACGTAACGGTAGAGATTGACATAACGGATCGGATAAGGAGGACGCATGGCAACTGAACTGGAGATGCTCGAGGCGCTGAAGGAGTTCGACACGCCGTCCATCACGAACGTGGTGGCAACCTATCCCAAGAACCCGCTCTGCCTGGGCCTCTACAACCCCTGGCTGATGAACTGGTACACCGATGCCAGCCTGCGGTGCTGGTATCCCGAGCTGGGCCGCCTGGTGGGGTTCGCGGTCACGGCCGTGTACGGGCTGCCTGATCCGAACTATAGCAAGCTGGCGTTCTCCGACGTCATCGCTGCACTGGAGGCCTCGCCGAAACCCACAATCTTTGTGTTTGAGCAGCGGTTCCCGCCAGAGATCGCCAACAAGGTGGGGCTATCGGGCGGCAACATGACCACCGCCATGCAGGTGGCGGGCGCGGTGGGCGCCATCACCAACGGCCCCTCGCGGGATATCGACGAGATTCGCCCCATGGGGTTCCAGTACCTGACCAGCGGCGTCTGCGCGGGCCACGGCGACATGGCCATCCATGCCGTCAACGTACCCGTGAGCGTGGCGGGTATGGATATCGCCCCGGGCGAGATCATCCACATGGACGAGAACGGCGCGGTCAAGTTCCCGCGCGCCTACCTGGCCGAGGTGCTGGATCGCGTGACCAAACTGCGCGACCAGGAGGCCGCCAGCATGGCGGCGGTCCGGGCGAAGCGGGCCGGTGCCGCCGAGAGCAGCCCGTACGGGAAAAAGGACTAGGCTCTGGTTCTAGCGATACCGCCGGCCGGCCCCTTACAAGGGGCCGGCCGTTACGCTTTGCGTTATGCCCCGCACCGTGGGCCACGCTCAGCTCTTAAACTGCCGATTTGTATCCTATCGAGGCGCTGGCCTGCGGCGATAGCTACCGATTCTCTCCGGAGTCCATCCGGGCAGGCGCTGTGCCATGTCCGTTGGCCGCCCTGGCTGCCCTGTGTGGCTCTGCGCTACATCACCAGCGAATACCCCCCGGGTTGCTCCGCCCGTCCCTCCTTCTCCAGGCGCAGTGCAGCGTCCTCGGGCACCATCAGTTCAGTGATGTAGCGGATGCAGCGTACCGGGGGACGCGTCGCGAGTCGTGCCCGGATCTCCTCATCGGGCAGCCCCCGGGCAAAGCTATCTATCGCGCCGCCGACGGCGTTGAACCCAAATCCAGCCGCGGCACCGGTTCCACCCGTGAATCGAGCATTCAGCTCATAGAACGAAACGCCCTGCTCTGTGACGCGTCCCTGGAAGCTTAGCGGGCCGCGCATGCCCTCCTGGGCCATCTGCCCGGCCATCTCCTCCATCGTTTGCCTCGCCGGATGCTCCTCCATGAGCCGGGACTGGTGGAGCACGCCATTTCGCAACTCAAACGAGCAAAAGTATGAACCGAGCAGTTCACCCTTTGGCGAAATCAGCACCTGACCTCCCGCTTCCCCCTCCTGCCGCAGACCATCACGCCGAAAGACATCCGAGGGCGTGAGGCCGCCGGGGGTTACACCCCACTCCGAGGGCACCAGATACTCCTGCACGATATAGGGCTCCGGGCGCTGGAGGTAGGGCTCCAGTTCCTGCCGCGAAAAGACCGCCTGGACACCCCGCGACGCCGAACCGTCAGTGGGCTTGACAATGAGCGGATAGTCCACGTCCGCGTCTGCGCCAAACTCCTCCAGCCGCCAGGTGCGCACAAAGGGCAGGCCGCGCTCGCGGAAAAACCGCGAGGTTTTCCACTTGTCACGGCAGAGCTCAACGCTGTGTGGCGAGCCCGCCATCACCGGCGTGCCGACGCAGGCGAAGCGCTCCCGCTCGGTGGCAAAGAGCAGGATCTCGGGATCGATGCCGGGAATCAACAGATCCACATGCTCGCGCTCACAGATCTCCTGCATCTGCTGGATGTGCCCTGCTTCCGTGAATCTCCTGGTGGCATAGGCCACGTCTGCTGCGTAGAGGCCTACGGC
>CAZMAI010000416.1:0-2141 GCA_964564195.1 uncultured Anaerolineales bacterium
TTTATGCCAAAGTGACGAAGTTTAAATTTCAATCCTAAAATAGTCTGATTTTAGCGTGTATCATGACCTACCAGGTACCACCCAAATTAGTATTTCAATCCTAAAATAGTCTGATTTTAGCACCCCCACTATAACTTTGAGAAATTAAAGAAATATAATTTCAATCCTAAAATAGTCTGATTTTAGCTAGAATCTCTGATATCATGAAGAATGAAATATTCTTATTTCAATCCTAAAATAGTCTGATTTTAGCCCACGAGAAGGTTAAGCAGATGATAACAGAAATTTTATTTCAATCCTAAAATAGTCTGATTTTAGCATATCACACCTTTAGTTTTGATTGATATATGCCGGTTATTTCAATCCTAAAATAGTCTGATTTTAGCTTTCACCTCTCTTTATTTCGTTATATCCACCCACGCCGATTTCAATCCTAAAATAGTCTGATTTTAGCTTCTATGACTTGTAATGGTTCAGTGTCGAATTTATTATTTCAATCCTAAAATAGTCTGATTTTAGCTTCTTCTGCTAATAAGGTGTCATTTTCGTATAATTTATTTCAATCCTAAAATAGTCTGATTTTAGCAACCACACCCCTGGCTTTTTCTGTTCTGGATCAAATATTTCAATCCTAAAATAGTCTGATTTTAGCAAATCTGGTCTTCTAATCCGGCTTTACACCATCCGCAATTTCAATCCTAAAATAGTCTGATTTTAGCTTGCGTCTTTGTACTCGGTAGGTGAAGCTGTCTTCGATTTCAATCCTAAAATAGTCTGATTTTAGCCTTCAAAATCAGATACTATGATCGTCGCTTCATCCCGATTTCAATCCTAAAATAGTCTGATTTTAGCACCAGTGCAAATTTAACCAAACAAGCCGAACTAGATATTTCAATCCTAAAATAGTCTGATTTTAGCTTGACTTAAAAAACTCATAGAAAATTTAACTCCTTTTATTTCAATCCTAAAATAGTCTGATTTTAGCTTAAGCTCTACGAGGCTGGTTCCACACCAAAATTATATTTCAATCCTAAAATAGTCTGATTTTAGCATATACCTGGAATGATTGAATCAGCTATAAAAAACAATTTCAATCCTAAAATAGTCTGATTTTAGCTAAATAATGCCATTTTATCATGTCTCCTTTATTTTGATTTCAATCCTAAAATAGTCTGATTTTAGCTAACTGGATGTGAAACTGGTAATATAACATTAACTGTATTTCAATCCTAAAATAGTCTGATTTTAGCAGAAAATCATCGAGCAAGCACCTCCACAGTATCAGGATTTCAATCCTAAAATAGTCTGATTTTAGCAGTATTAACAGCACCGCCTAATGTAATCTGTATTCCATTTCAATCCTAAAATAGTCTGATTTTAGCGACTCCCAGTGTAGCTATCATCAACCAGACCTGGAAATTTCAATCCTAAAATAGTCTGATTTTAGCGGTAAATACACAGGCCGGTCAAGTCCGTACACAAATATTTCAATCCTAAAATAGTCTGATTTTAGCTCCTGCTATGGTAAGCAATGAAGAAGTTGAAAAAATAATTTCAATCCTAAAATAGTCTGATTTTAGCCTTAGCGGCGTTGCTGCTATCAGTTTTATTCGTCACGTATTTCAATCCTAAAATAGTCTGATTTTAGCAAATGACCGGACCCATACCAGGTAAAAAGATGTTCTTATTTCAATCCTAAAATAGTCTGATTTTAGCTAAAAAAAGTGTTAAGAGGTGCGTTTATGTCGGTTCCATTTCAATCCTAAAATAGTCTGATTTTAGCATATCACACCTTTAGTTTTGATTGATATATGCCGGTTATTTCAATCCTAAAATAGTCTGATTTTAGCTTTCACCTCTCTTTATTTCGTTATATCCACCCACGCCGATTTCAATCCTAAAATAGTCTGATTTTAGCTTCTATGACTTGTAATGGTTCAGTGTCGAATTTATTATTTCAATCCTAAAATAGTCTGATTTTAGCGAGAGTGACACCAAGTCTCGTTGCTGTTTACGTAAAATTTCAATCCTAAAATAGTCTGATTTTAGCAGGGGCAGTAGTGGCCCCAGATCTGGTTTGATGATCAATTTCAATCCTAAAATAGTCTGATTTTAGCTAACTGGCCTAAAATACCCTCTCT
>CAZMAI010000417.1:0-2128 GCA_964564195.1 uncultured Anaerolineales bacterium
TGGGTCAGGCGGAGCCTGACCCTCCGGCGGGTGCTCGGAGGGTCGGCGAACGCTGCAGTCAGCGGCATACCCGGCGTGGGTCAGGCGGAGCCTGACCCACCAAAGAACGGCGGCCCTAGCGCGCCAGCAGCTTTAGGAGTGCGTCCAACGGCCGCGTGTTGAGCACGTCATCCGCCGTGAGCCAGCCGCGCTGGGCCTGGCCGATCCCAAAGCGCATCATCTCCAGATCCGCAAGCGTGTGCGCGTCGGTGTTGATCGCCACGTTGAGCCCCATGTCGTGCGCCATCCGGGCATGTACATCGTTCAGGTCCAGGCGCTTGGGCTGGGCGTTGATCTCCAGGTAGCAGCCCCGTTCGAGGGCCGCCCGCATGATCGCCTCCATATCGAGCTCGATAGGCGGCATCTGCCCGATGATCCGGCTCGTAGGGTGCGCCAGGATGTTAAAGAGGGGGTTGTCCATGGCGCGCAGGATGCGCCCGGTCTGTTTCTCCCGGCTCAAGTCTGACGCCGTGTGGATCGAGCAGACCCGGAGGTCCAGTCTCGCCAGTACGTCATCGGGCAGATCCAGCGAGCCATCCTCGCGGATGTCGACCTCCACCGCTTTGAGAACGCGGATCCCCTCCAGCGACTCATTCAAGCGGTCGATCTCGTCTATCTGCCGCAGCAGCCCCTCGGCGTCGATGCAACGTGAGGCGGGCGCCAGGGGTGAATGATCGGCGATCGCGATATACTCATACCCCAGCGCCAGTGCCGCGCGCGCCATATCCGCCACACTCGCCTGGCCATCGCTCCACGTGGTATGCATGTGGAGGTCGCCCCGAATCTGCCGCATCGTCACGAGATCCGGCAAGCGCCCGTCTCGGGCAGCCTGCACCTCGCCGCGGTCCTCCCGCAGCACGGGCGGAATCCAGGGCAGATCGAGGGCGGCGTAGATGCCTTCCTCGCTCTCGCCGGCCACGCGCTCGTCAGCCCGGAAGAGACCGTACTCGTTGAGTTTGAGCTCCCGGTCGTTGGCCAGCCCGCGCATGACGATGTTGTGCGCCTGCGATCCGGTAAAGTAGCACAGCGCCGCGCCATAGCTCTCCTCCGGCACCACGCGCAGGTCCACCTGAAGACCCGAGTGCAGGTGCACCGTCGAGCGCGTCGCGCCCTGTGAGACGACGTCGGCCACCTCCTGGTAGGTGACAAAGCGAGCCATCGTCTCCGCGGGCGCATCGCTGGTGACCAGCAGGTCGAGGTCACCTATTGTCTCGCGCCGGCGGCGATAGCTCCCGGCCACCTCCACCCGGGCCACCTTGCCGCCCTTGAGGTGCGCGACGAGGGGCTCGACGATGCGCTCCGCATCCGCGAGCCAGATGCGCGCGCCGGTCCCGCCGCGCCGCGGCAGCGCCTTGAGGATCTGCGTCTCCAGCGCGGCGCCAAAGCCCTCGAGCTCGCGTACGCGCCCCTGCCTGGCGGCGGTCTCGAGTTCCTCCAGACTGCTGATGCCTAATCCCCGGTAAAGCATCTGCACCCGCCTCGGTCCCAGGCCCTCCACGCGCAGCAGCTCCAGCAGGCTGAGCGGCGTCTTTTCCGCGAGCTTTTCCAGCTGCTGCAGCCGGCCAGTCTCGACAATCGCCACGATTTTCTCAGCGATGGCCTTGCCGATGTTCGGAATGGCCGTGAGGTCCTCGCCCGCGGCGACCATCCCGGCCATGCTCCGGCTGTAGTTCGCGACGGTATAAGCCGCGTTGCGGTAGGCGCGCACGCGAAAACCATCGGCGCCCTGGATGTCCATGAGATTGGCCATCTGCTCAAAGAGCTCCGCGATGTCGGCGTTCTGAACGGCCATGTCAGCCTCCTCCCCCGCCCGCGATCCGTGGATCCGGCCGTCAGCCGCCGTCGGCCGCGTAGCGCATCCCGATCTGCTCGCGAATCGCGTCCATGGTGCGCGCAATGGCCAGCGTGGTCTCGAGCGGCATGATGCCGCTCTCGCGGCGGCCCGCGTCGAGATCTGCCATGACGCCTGCGATCATCCATGCCTTTTCCTGGTCGCCGAAAGGTGCCTCGCAGAGCCAGTCCGACTCGCTGTCGGTGTAGCGGGTCTCCTCCTTGCCCACAGTCAGGATGGCCGTGCGCGGCCCGCCCC
>CAZMAI010000418.1:0-2124 GCA_964564195.1 uncultured Anaerolineales bacterium
CCTGTTGCCGGATCGAGCAGGTTTGCGTTGGCGTAGATGTGGCCTGGGCCATCGTGCGTGTCGCTGGTGGAGAGCACCACCGAGTTCAGCACACGATCCCGGATGTGGATGATGCCGCCATCGCTGACCCACATGGTCTGGGAGACGATGGAGCAGGCGATGTTATAGTTGGTAAACTCCACACGCACGGACTCAGCGGCTGCGGGTGGGACCACCAGAACCATCGAGAGCGCGAGCAGCAGCAGGATGGTTCCCAGCAGGCGGGACACGGGACGGTGATAGGTGTTCATGTTTCCTCCAGAGTGAGCTCGAATAGAGTGTCATGAGATAGGTTCTGCAACGCGACCGTATGGTTTCTCAGATCCTCACCTCCTTTGGCTGTCCGTCAGCCTCCGGCTGCGATCCAGGGCGGGCGCTCCCGGTAATGTCAGGGCGCATCTCGGGGCGCACCCAGATCCGGAATGTCCAGGCTCCATACCGCCGTAGCCGGAGCACACGCCGCCTTGTCGTCATGACTGCCCCTGCTGCCGGCTTGACGGGCCAGGCTCCATCCGGCTGCCACGGCGCTCAGGATCAGGCCGATGTCCTCCCAGCTGCCGCTCGCCACCCAGACAAAGCCGGTGAGACTGTACAGCAACGGCGCAATCCACAGAGCGCCGGGCGGTCTCTGTACAGTCAACAGCAGAGCGCCCAGCGTGAATGTGACCAGCGGCGATGGCGTCAGTCCAAACGCTGACCACCGCAGCGGGTGCCCCGCCAGTACGCCGGCCAGGGGGTATCCGATCAGGGCATAGGCAATGATAGCCAGCCCCAAACAGGCATGACGGCTTCCTGCGGTCGCGGCCTGCCAGCCGGGCCGCACGGCATACACGAACATAAGGATGCTCTGCACCAGAAAGACGGCCGCGAACACGTACGCGGGCCAGAGTGCCGGCGACGTGACAGCCAGCCAGAAGTTGAGCGTCACTCGCAGCCAGAGTATGCCCAGGATGGCTGAGACGCCGCGCGCTGAGCAGGTCCAAGGGCGCAGCGCCAGGTACACCCCCGCCACGGCCAGCGTGTAGAGCAGGGCGTGGGTGGCCCATGCTGCCGGATTGGTCGCCAGCAATGCCAACGGCCCCTCTCCGTTGATCATAGAGTCGTCACCTGGACGTACATGGCAGGAGCGCCTCAGTTCCCCTCATGGCACAGCATACTCGCGCGACGTGTCGCAGGCGTGGAGGGATCGTGGAGCAGTTCGATAATGGGTCGTTCGCCGTGAGGTGGTGCAGGAGAGACCCGTGCGCGAAAAGGCGTGTACTCTTTCAGTGTCGTTTGCGTTATAATCAGAACAGGCAATGATCCGGGCATGAGCGCAGGAGAGAGCACCATGCCGCGCCTGTCAGTTCGACTCCTGGGTCCCTTTTCCGGTGATCTGGATGGCCGCCCCCTGCGCGGATTTCGCTCCAACAAGGTGCGCGCGCTCCTGGCCTATTTGATGGTTGAGGCGCACCGGCCCTGGTCACGTGCTTCTCTGGCCGCCCTCCTCTGGCCTGAGTTGTCCGAGACCTCTGCCCAGTCCAACCTGAGAAATGCGCTGGCCAATCTCCGCCGTGTGCTTGATGACAGGGGAACCGCGGATCGTTTCGTCCTTGTGACGGAGAGCACGCTCCAGTTCAATCGCAAGAGCGACGCCTGGCTCGACCTGTGGGCGCTCCTGAAGCACGGCTCACCCACGGCGACTGCCGGCCAGGTATCCTCCGAGGGTCGGGAGATTCGGCAGTTGGAGGTGGCTCTGGCGGCGTACCGGGGAGAGTTTCTGGAAGGATTCTCTGTCGCTAGCGCACCCTTTGAGGAATGGCTGGTCGTAACCCGAGAACAGGCGCTTCAAGCGTTGCTTCTGCTCCTGCGGCGGCTGGCGTTGATGCATGAACAGCGAGCAGAACTGGAGGCGGCGTCGGGATATGCGCGGCGTTACCTGGAGTTGGAGCCCTGGGATGAGGCTGCCTATCGTTTCCTGATGCAGCTTCTGGCCGCCCAGGGCAAGCGTTCGGCCGCACTGCGGCTGTATGACGAATGCCGCTTGCGCCTGACCCGCGACCTGGGCATCAAACCTGAGCAGGCGACTGTTCAGCTGTGTGAACA
>CAZMAI010000419.1:0-2120 GCA_964564195.1 uncultured Anaerolineales bacterium
CCGGCCAGCGGGCAGGCGCTGAGCAGTGTCAGGCCAGAATCCTTGTGCGTGAGCCTCATCGTCCCCAGCCGGGCGGCGATGGTCAGCCTCACGCTGTCGGTCTCCAGCCGGACGCTCTCCTTGCCCGCCTGCGCCAGGACAGCCCCCGCGGCCACGTTAAAAAGCGTCACCTCTTCCTTGACGGGCTTGAGCGCCGCGTCTGCGGGAACGAGCCGCACCTGCAACGTGTGGATACCGGCGACTGCCGGCGTCACCGCAAGCGGGAGTGACGCGTGCCCGCGGGCATCCAGGTCGACCGCCTGCTCTGTCCAGTCGATGCTAAGACCCTCGGAAGGGATCACATGACAGGTCGCACTGACCGCCGTCTCCAGTTCGCTATGAACCTGGAGCGCGACGGGTGTACACACGCCAGGCGCCAGGCTCAACGTGCCCGGATGGGTGTCCACGCTGAGCGGCGCCCGGGCGCGCAGCCCCGAGAAAAGCTCGACCTCGTTGTGGTCCAGCATGATCAATGACCGCACAGCCGGCGCCGTCCCATCGGATTTGGCGCGGGGCGCCTCGTCGGTGACCTGAACGCTGGCCACGTGCTCCACGGTCAGGCCCCCCGGGACAGTGAACGCGTCGCGGTGATCAATCTTGAGCCCATCGGCGCCCATGGCGTGCAGGTGCACATGGATCGCCTCACTGCCCTTGTTCTGTATGCGCCAGTTCATCTGTACAGACGTCCCCTGCAGGGGTTCTATCTCCCCCGGGATGGCGGCCACCAGGACATCGCCATTTTCGACAGCACATGGCCCCTGGGCCTCGCGATCGATCCAGATGGTCAGCGCCTCACCCTCAGCCTCCCAGTGCTCGCGGTAGACCTTTAGCCCCTCCCAGCGCTCGTCATCGGGGCGCTGCTCCAGCGCCCGGACATAAGTGCTGTACCAGTCGTGCCGGTCGAAAAAGCGACGCGCCAGCGGCATCTGGAGCGCGCCCGGGATAAAGTTCTGCATCCAGACCGAGGTATCCGGCCGCCAAAAGTGGCCGGTTTTCTTGTATGCCGGCACGGACTTGAAATTGGCGGACCAGGTCCCCAGCGTCTGGTAGACCCATCCCTGCTGCACGGAGCGCTCGATGGTCGCTTGCAGTAACCTGCGGCCGATCGACCGCCCGTGATAGTCCGGATGCACGTTGAGCAACTCCAGGTAGCCCGAGTCGTACTGGCCCGTAGGCCAGGGCGTTCCCTCAAAGAGTGAGCTGTAGCCCACCAGGCGATCGCCATCCTCGGCCACGTAGGTCACCAGTGTGCGCTCGGATTCCATCCACTCGCGCGCGTTCTCCGCGGTAATCGGCAGGCCGGCCGTAAAGCCACCCGGCCAGGCGGGCTCGCTTTCGTTAAACAGGTCGGCCAGTTTCTGGCAGTCCTGCTCGATATCCAGTTCTCGAATGATGATCTCGGACACGGGAAGCCCCCTGAAGGTAGAATGCGTCATCCTGCGCGGCCGAATGGGCGCGCAAGCCAGCGGGGATTATAGCGCCGAGGTGACGCCGTGTCGACTGTGGTGAGGACGGAGGCAAATCATCTAGCTGGGGTTGCCCCTGGACTGGTTGGTGCTAGAGCCCGTCCAACGCCGCGGGGAGATCGCACAGGCGCTCGAGGACGAAATCGGGCTGGCAGGTACTCCCTGCACGGCGGTCGTGCACTTCGATGGTCAGCCCTGCGCGCATACCCACCGCCTGCGCACCGAGGATATCCGTCGCGGGGGTATCCCCCACGTGTACTGTCTCCGCGGGCGACACGCCGAGGGCCGCCAGAGTGAGACGAAAGGCCTGCGGTTGGCGCTTGGTGACGCCAATCTCATTGGAAAACGAAAGCCAGTCAAAGAGTGTTCGGATCCCCTGTACGGCCATGTACTCGCGATAGACCGCTCCGGGGGTGGCCCCTGTGTCGCTGATCAGGCCCACCAGGAGGCCCCTTTGCCGCAATGAGATCAGCATCTCTCGGACTCCCGGAACGAGGCGCGGCTGTTGCAGCAGATGTGCCTGCTCCCAGGCGGAGAGCGCTGCATCGTAGGCCGGGGGACGCAACGTCGCTCCCAGTTCGTCCAGCGCCATGCTCAGTATCGACGCCGGCGGCA
>CAZMAI010000420.1:0-2109 GCA_964564195.1 uncultured Anaerolineales bacterium
CAGTGAAAAAGCCTTGACCATACCATCCCTCCGTGCTAGAGACCGATACGCGAGCGGAACTCGGGCACGCCGCCCACGCCCGCATCAACGCGGAACAGCGCGCCAGCGCCGGCACCCTCCTCCGGCTTGTTGTTGCCGCCGGCCGTCGTCACATACAGGTCCGTGTACTCGGGCCCACCGAAGGCCGGGCAGGAGACCTTTTTCGCCGGGAAGGTGATGCGCTGCGTGACATTCCCCTGCGCGTCATAGCGCACCACACAGGAGCCACCCCAGCGCGCCGACCACACCATGCCCTCGGCGTCGACGGTCATGCCATCGGGGCCACCCTCGCCGTCGGGCACGGCCGCGAACACGCGCCGGTTACTGATCTCTCCCGTAGCGCGGTCATAGTCAAACAGATCGATGGTGCGCTTGCGCGTATCGGTATAGTACAGGCCCTTGCCGTCACGCGTGAACCCCAACCCGTTGGATACACCCACACCCTCCACCACCACGTGCAGGCTCCCGTCGGTGTCCAGGCGGTAGAGACGGGCGTCATGCTCGCGCGTCGCCATGGTGCCGCAGAACACGCGCCCCTCAGGATCGGCGATCACGTCGTTAAAGCGCGAGTCCTGCTCCTCGGGGATCGATTCGACGATGGTCTCGTAAAAGCCATCGTGCCAGACGCGAATGGCGCCCTTGTCCATGAAGAGCAGCAACTTGCCATCGGCCTGCAGCGTGAACCCGCCGACCACGGGGCCGGAATAACACTGCTCATGGGCGCCCGTGGTGGGATCATAGCGGAACATGCGCCCGGTGGGGATATCGACCCAGTACAGCCGGCCCTCTTCGGGATGCCATAACGGCCCCTCGCCGGTGAGACACTGATAGTCCGCAATCATGACAGGTTCCATGCTGGCTCCTTTGCGCTCAAGATGGGGTGTAAGGAATAGCTGCATTCTAGCAGGGGGTCGGTCGTACTGACAAGGAATGATAAGACTAACCTGCCGGCACTAGGGCATAGGGGGAACGAGAGGGCATCTAGCCGTAACCCCTGCACCGAGTCCAGGATCAAGACACCATCAGGTGAGAGTCTCATGAGTCCTTTCTACGGCCTACCCGACGATACATGCAGCGGGCCCGTACAACGGCAATACGCTGCCGCTAGGATTTGGTAGGCTCGCTTTTCGACGGGGGCGTCGCCGCAGACCTAGAGCCATCCGTAGCCCGGCGCGTCAGGACCTGTAACAGTCGTTCACTCACCACTGGCCTGATGATCGATGTTCCGAGTGGCTCGCTATCGCTCCGCTTGCGCATACCTCTGGCATGCCGATTCGTGCTCCCAGAGTCTTTCCTGGCCTCGCCCTGACGGGAGTCATAGCGATAATAGGAACCATAGCCATAGCCATACCCACCACCGGTTCGTCCGGCACGGTTGAGGACCACACCAAGCAGATTGGCGCGCGCGCGGCGAAGCTCGGCCGCCACAGCCTCCGCCGCCTTGCGGTGAGTTTGCCCCGCGTCGGTGACCAGGAGCACGCCATCCACCCGGCTGCCCAGGATCTGGCCATCGGCGACCACCAGCGCGGGCGGGCTGTCGAACAGCACCAGGTCGAACCGCTCCTTGAGCGCCTCGATCACCTCGCCGGCCCGGTCTGAGGCCAGCAGTTCTGACGGGTTGGGGGGAATCTCCCCTGCGGTCATGATAGACAGCGACGGCACATCGGTGGCCTGAATACACTCCCGCAGGACGGCAGTGCCACCCAGCATGGCGTCGCTCAGTCCGCGGAAATTGGACACGCCAAAGATGCGGTGCTGCACGGGACGCCGCAGATCGGAGTCGACCAGCAGCACGCGTTGGTTGGCCTCGGCGGATGCCACCGCCAGGTTCGCCACGGTGATGCTCTTGCCCTCCGAGGGCCCGGCGCTGGTGACCATCAGCGCCGTGACCGGGCGGTCAACAGATGCGAAGCGAATGCCCGTGCGGAGCACGCGATACGCCTCGGAGACGGGCGACAGAGGATCCTGCAGGGTGATCAGTCGCTCAGACCGGGGACCATCGCCATCCATCCGCGCGATGGTGGCCATCAAGGGCAGGCCCGTGAGGCGGCGCACCTCTTCTCCGGTGCG
>CAZMAI010000421.1:0-2104 GCA_964564195.1 uncultured Anaerolineales bacterium
GGACGTGATCCGGTTCTTTACCGAGAGCAAAGTCGTCATCGAGAGGTGGTTCTGAAATGGGGGGCTCGTTGACTGAGCAGGCGTCCAGCGGACCGTTGACCGCCAGCGCGGTGATGCGATTCCTCGATGAGTTGGAGGCACGCTCAGAGGACTGGTACCAGGCGTTGGCTCGGGCGTTTCCGGGGCAAGTATGGACCTTTGAACGCTGCGCTGCGATCTGCGCCCGGAACCGCGTGCAGGTGCTGCGCACCTACCAGGAGACGATCTCTGACGCACTCGAGGCGGGCTATGCCTTTGAGGGGCTGGATCTGACACAGTACAGCGCGGTTCCCACCGTGCCCTCGCCCGAGCTCGATCAGGCGCTGGCCGAATCCCTGGCGCTGGAGGAGCGGGCGGCGGACTGCTACGAAGATGTCGCGGCGCGTTCGGCGCGGCTGCTGGCCACCATTCCGCGCGCCCTGCAGCGGGCGGCCGAGGGGCGGCGTCGGAACGCGGCGGCGCTGCGCGCTCTGCAGAACCCGTGACCCCATCCGGGCGAGACCCCCTGCTGGTCGTGCTGACGGGCCCCGTGGGCTGCGGTAAGAGCACCACCGCGCTGCGGGTGGCAGAGCAGCTACGGGCGCCGAACGCGGGACACAGCGGAATCCAGGCCGCGCTGGTCGACCTGGATTTGGTCGCTGACATGCTCGGCCGCCGTGGAACGCGCGGTGGAGTCGATCCCTGGCAGGCGGCGCGCCGGGTCTGCGGCGCGTTGGCCGGCGCACTCTACGCTGAGGGGTGTGACGTTGTCATCGTGGAGGGCGAGTTCTTTACGCCCGCGGAGCTGGCGTCTCTGGTAAGCGCCCTGACGATGGAAACGGATGTGCGTTTGTTTGCGTTGGACGTATCGTACGAGGTGTGCCGGGCGCGTGTGAACGCTGACCCCAGCCCAGACCGCAACCTCTCGCGGGACCCGGCCTTTCTGCGGCGCATGAGCGCCCAGTTTCACGCGGCCCTGCCCTGGTTGAGTACGATCGGCTCTGTCCTCGATGCGAACGCGGCGAATGCAGGCGAACTGGCTGAAGTGATCATCTCGATGCTGGAGCTGCCTGAGGGCGGCTAGCGTCTGCAGGCACGCAAACTTGCGGTGTCAATCCAAGGTCAAGGGTCCGGTCAAACGGCCGGACCCTTGTGGCGTTCCCGCTCTGCTGTTACTGTGGCTACCGCTGGTACACGATCCGGTTCTCGACAGTCTTGCGGAGGTTCTGGTTGTCATGGAGATAGTCCAGCAGCAGGGTCTGGACGTTGTGGCTGATGACTTTGGGGCGATAGATCTCGGCCAGCTCTTCGGGGCTTACGTCCAGATAGGCCTGGCTGTTGCTGGCATGGTAGCCCTGCAGCCCCACGGTGTAGATGCGATCCGCCTGCACGGGCTCGCCCTTGACGCTGAGCCATGTCACCCGCTTTTGCGCTTCGCTGTAGGTGACCTTGACCCCGGAGCTCACCTGGTAGCACTCGCCCTCGCCGGTGCGGTTCTCGGCGCGCATCCAGCGCTCGAACATTCGGCGCAGGGTGTCGCCCTTGACGGCATAGAGCGTCAGGGTGTCCGTATAGGGAAAGCACGAGATAAAGTCGCTCAGCGTCACCACCGGTCCTAGTTGCTTCCAGCGCACCGAGCCAGAGCCCAGCAGCATCACATCCAGACGTCCCGCGTCGGCGAGGGCGTCGGCGAACAGGTTGCCCAGCGCGGTCTCCTCCTCCCGTGCAGGGTGGGTGTGCTCGATCGCCAGGCGTGTGACGACGCTGTTGTACTTTTCGTCCACGACCTGCTTGAATGAGTCGATATGGGCTTGCAGCTGGGCATCAGGCTCTGCGATGCCCTCCACAATCGGGACGAGCGCCCACTTCCAGTCGGCGATGGCGTTAGTATCATCGTCCACGAGGATGTCGAAACGCCCGATCTGGTCCGTTCCCACACCGGCCTGTGCTATCAGAATGTTGTTGATCAGCGCGGGCTGCTCCAACACGGTATGCGAGTGCCCGCCGATGATCATGTCCACGCCCAGGGCCGGGTCCAGCATCGCCGCCAGTTCGCAGTCGGACTCGAATCCGATGTGGGTCAGCA
>CAZMAI010000422.1:0-2088 GCA_964564195.1 uncultured Anaerolineales bacterium
CTTGGGAGTTGGCGGATTGGCCGTTGGCGGTAGCGTAGGTGCAGGAGTATTCGTCGGGGTCGCGGTCGGCGGCACCGGCGTGAGAGTCGGCGTTGGCGACGGTTTTGGCGTGGCGGAGGGGCCCGGGGTCGGTAGCGGGATAGTGGTGCTGCGAGTAGTGGGCGTGGCCATTCCAGCCAACAAGCCTGTCGCTAGGGACATCGTCTGCGTGGGCGTCGCCGTCGCTGGGGGCATCAGCGTTGGCGACGGAGATGCCAATGCTGAGGCGATCTCCCGGCTCGATCCGCTCCGATGTGTATCGCGGTCATCACGGGTGCTGGCGGGCGATGCGGACCCTACCGGCATTGCCAGTGTGCTCCTGTCCCTGGAAACCTGGCCCTCAAGTACTGCAGAACTGCCCTGCCTCGCTGCTGCGGGCGTCCGGTGGCCGACCAATTCCGCAAGCTCGCTTGCCACTGCAAGTTCGTCCATTGCCATGACTACCTGCGGACGGCCAAGGGTGCTTCGTGGCACCGAAACGCTATTCAGCGTGCCGCAGCGCACAGTCCAAATACCTATGACTAGAGCGAGTCCTGCAAAGCCGATCCTGCCCCTACCACGCACTGCCCCACCTCCACAGACTATATCCCGAAGAACCGTACGGCAGGCCACGAGACTGCGTAGGCGACCTGGCACCTCCAGGTGCTCAACGTGGCTCCATGGTAACCGCTACCTCCACAGCCAGGCCCTTGACCGACCGGCTGGCGGCCGACGAGCAAGATACGGGATGGCTAGTACGGTGAGGCGGCGTCCACTGTCCAATAGTAGTTACCCATACCCGAGATAGCGCACCCCACGCCAACATCCACATAGCTGGTGGACAACAGAATCGCAGCGTGCGATGGGCTGTTGAGCCATGCGGTCAGCATCGGCCCGATCTCGCCGGAGGGCATCGCTCCAATCGTCTCTCCGTATCGGTACCAGGTGTAGCCGGAATCCAGAATACGGCGAGATGGCGGAGACTCACCGGTGCACATGTGCGAGAGGCTCTCCTGTGACGCCATCACGATGGAGTGACCCCTGGCGGCAGAGTAAAGAGCAGAATGGCTGTGCAGAGAGGAGATGCCGCGTGCCCCGCGTGCGCTATTGATGGCAGCGGCCATAGCCTCCTCCAACGCTTGGCTGCACGGCTCTGCCGTCGGAACTGGCGTAGGCGTCGGGATGGGAGTTGGCACAGACTGCGCAGCGTTGCCCATCGACACCGACGGTAGGTAGAGGCGATAGTCGCCTGCGGTTCTCGGGCCCACTGACTCCGCAGGCACCAACTCTGCAATGTCACCGAGATATGGATCGGACTCTGGATCGTGTACGAAGACGGGCTCAGTAGAGATTACGGGCTCTGAGATGGGCACATTGGCGTTGCCCTGCTGCGCAGCCGCCGTGGCCCCCCACATGACGGCCACCAGCAGGAGGACAATCCCGGCTACTGACTGGAGGAAGAAGTGGCTGTCGTGCTTGAGGACTCTTCTTTTCTCGAACTCTCTAGTCGACATTGCTGGCTCTCTTGAGGGATTGGGCGCTCAGTCCAACCGACGAATACTTGCGCTGCACAGAATGGCTACTGGGACTCCTTGTCGCCACGCATGCGGTGCCCTGGCTCTGTGCCCCTTCACAGGAGTGTGCTGGCAAGGACCACCTCCGCTTCAGAGCTGTACCATTCAGGACACTATCAGCATACGCGATGAGGGTCCATCGCTCGCTTTGGCGCAGGTGAAAACAAGGTGAACAGGACGTGAAATCGTCCGCCCATCAGCCCAGGCGACGAGGGAGAGTCACCGGCGACGCACAGGGTTATTGCGAACCCACAATGCCGACGCCGTATTGCGACTCGTGAAGAAGACCGGCTGGAGGAAGGCGGTAGATTGGTAGCCTACAAACCACCAAGGCGCGACCCAGTACGATGCCGGCCGGCGCAACCACCACGCCGGCCCCTGCTACGGCCAGGGCGTCCAGACCAAGTTCGGCCTGGCCACAAAGGCCTCAGCCCGCGAAACTCGGGCTCCAAATCGCGGGCATTGCACTGCCACGATAACGTAGAATGCAAAGACA